>DATMMA010000232.1:0-6681 GCA_035570295.1 Streptosporangiaceae bacterium | reverse complement strand
AAAGCCGGCACGAGCTCTGCCGGGGGGCCGTTGCGCTCCATCGCATCAAGGTGCTCCGAGACGACCTGGTCGATCCGCGGCGCCAGCTCGCGCATCCGCCGCACCGTGAAGTAGCGCGTCAGCATCCGCCGGTAGCGGGTGTGCTCGGGAGGGTCCATGCCGATAAGCGAGCCGGCCCGCATCGCGGGCGCATCGGGCCGGATCGGGAACCTCCGCACCGGCGAGGAAACTCGCCGACGGTCCGAGCTGAATCGGCCATCGGCCAGCAAAGCGCGCACGTCCTCATGCCGGGTGAGCAGCCAGCCGACTTTCCCGTCGGGGAATGCCAGCCTGCTGACCGGCTTCTCCTCGCGCAGGCGCCGGTATTCGGCTGGAGGATCGAACGGACTGCGACGCCGCATCGGCAGCGACACCGGAGAATACGACGCAGAAGAAAATACCGACATCGGGACTTCTCCCCCCGATTCGCCCCGGCCACCAGTTCCCGCCCCCGTCAGCGATCCGCTGTCCAACTGGGGGCACGGCGCCAACCTTCGCCGTCTCCAACGATAGCGCTCCGGATCCTCTCCGACTTCGCGCCAAGGGACCGCCCCGGTGCCGCGACCGCCGCCACGCTTCATGTGACCCGCCCGCGCTGATGCCCGTTATAGCCGATATGCGGTAAACGATTGCATGAACCATGCCGGAGCGCGAGTTCGTCAAGGTTCCGTTTGCCCCATTTGCTGTGACGGCGGCCACCTTTAGATGCCGGGCATCTCAGTACCCAGACTCGCGAGCTAACGTGTCTGCGTGGCTAGCCGCGCAGAACGCTCGATGTCCTTCGGAGCTGTCGCAGGCGACTACGACCGACTCCGGCCAAGCCCGCCGCCCGACGCCGTTGACTGGCTGCTGCCCGCGCGCCGTGACGTGGTCGTGGACCTAGCTGCCGGGACGGGACTGCTGACCCGTGCCCTGGCAGGCAAAGTCGGCCGCGTCATCGCAGTTGAACCGGACGAGCGCATGCGCTCGGTGCTGCAGGCACGGTCCGGTGACGTCGAAGTCCTGGCAGGCCGCGGCGAGGCTATCCCGTTGCCGGATGCCAGCGCTGACGCCGTGCTCGTCTCGTCAGCGTGGCACTGGATGAAACCGGAACTTGCCGTGCCCGAGATCAGCAGGGTGCTGCGTGACGGCGGCAGGTTCGGGGTGATCTGGACGGGCCGCATCCCGCACATCGAGTGGCTGCATGCAGATCAATGGTTCGCCGAGGCGCTGACAGAACGTCCCGCGACCGGCCAGGAGCGGGCGGCCGGGCCGCCCTTCTACCTTGGCCCCGCTGGCGAGATCCCAGCCGACGAGATCGCAGCCGTGGAGCGGATTCCTGACGGCGAGCGCCGCCAGGTACGGCTGCCGGACCAGACGCTATTCACTAATATCGAAACGCACGTGTTCCGGTTCAGCCGGTACATGCCGGTCACCGATATCGTCGACATGCTCGGGACTTACAGCGAGGTGATCACTGCCAGCCCGGATCTCAGGAACATCGGCCGGGCGCGAGCCGCTGCCGCGCTGGCCGAGCAGTTCCCCGGCGCGGCAGAACTGGAGATGCCGATGCGCTCCCGCTGCTGGCGAGCAGACCGGGTCAGCCGGACGGCCCGATAGGCCGGGGTAGGTCAGTTCTCCAGCGGAAGCATCTCGGCTGCGAATTCGGCAATGAACTGCTCGACGCCTGAGCCGACGGCGGCCGCCAGAGCGGGCCTGACCACGAACTTGCTGAGGCCTGCCTCAATGTAAGCCTCGATCATGCCGCGCGCCTGCGCCCAGTTAGCCGGCGCCAGCGTGGCCGGGTCGACACCGGGCCGCCGCCGCTCGATCGCACGAGCGAAGTCCGGCGTGATAGCGCCAACCGCAAGGCTTATGCCGAAATGATCGGCCTCGATCTCGCGCCCGCTCGCCGCCGCCGCCTCCTGGATCTGCTCGCGTGCCGCCCGCGCTTCCGCCGGGGTCAGGAAACTGCCCAGCCAGCCGTCGCCGTACCGGCCAACCCGGCGCAGCCCCTCCGGCGCACTGCCACCGAGCCAGATGTCCAGTGGCTTGGCCGGCAGCGGCCCGACGCTTGCGTCCGTGACGGTGAAGAACTTGCCGGAGAAGGCCACGTTCTGCTGCGTGAGCAGCAGCTTCAGCAACTCCAGCGACTCGTCGAAGACAGCAGCGCGGTTGCCCTGGACCGGGAAAGCCGCAATCTCCGGCGGGCGTGCCGGGCGCAAGCCGAAGACGGGCAGCACGCGACGTGGAGCGAGCGCAGCGAGCGAAGCCAACTCCTTCGCTACGAGTACCGGATGCCGGCCCGGCAGCACCGCGACCCCCGTGCCGACCTTAAGGCGGCTGGTCCTGGCCAGCGTGTAGGTCATGCCAATCAGCGGCTCGACTAGGTCGCCGTATACGACCTCGCTGAACCACAGCGAGTCAATGCCCGCGGATTCAATCGAGCTGGCCGCCGCCGCCAGCCCGTCGGGCGTAGCCTGCGGGCCCAAGCTGATGCCGATGCGAACCTTCATGACTCCATCCGATCACAGCCAGCCGGATGGTCCCGCACGACCTTTCCGGGTCAGAGGCGAGCCAGTGCCTCGCGCAGCGGATCCAGGCCGAGCCCACCGAGCGCCAGGGCCTGACTATGGAAGTCCCTGAGGCTGAAGCTCGCGCCCTTGCGCTGGCGTGCGTCCTCCCTCGCCTGCAGCCAGATCCGCTCGCCAAGCTTGTACGAGGGTGCCTGGCCCGGCCAGCCGAGATACCGGTTGAGCTCGAACCGGAGCATCTCGTCCTCCATGTGCACCCGGCTTCGCAGGAAGTCCCAGGCCAGCTCCGCAGTCCAGGTCTCGCCCTCGTGCCAGCCCGTGCCTGCCGGGATCGGCAGCTCCAGGTGCACGCCGAGGTCGACGACAACTCGCGCCGCGCGGAGTAGCTGGCTGTCGAGCATGCCCAGCATGGCACCGGGATCTGCGAGGTAACCGAGCTCCGCCATCAACCGCTCGGCGTACAGGGCCCAGCCCTCGCCGTGCCCGGATACCCAGCACAGCAGCCGCTGCCAGCGATTCAGCGACTCTTTCTCGAAGACTGCCTGGCTGACCTGCAAGTGGTGCCCGGGCACTCCCTCGTGATAGATCGTTGTGATCTCTTTCCAGGTGGAGAACTGCTCGACTCCGTCAGGCACCGTCCACCACATCCGCCCCGGCCTGGTCCAGTCCTCGCTCGGGCCGGTGTAGTAGATGCCGCCATCGCTCGTCGGGGCGATCATGGCCTCGATGCGTCGCGCAGGCTCCGGGATGTCGAAATGCGTCCCGTGCAGCTCGGCAATGGTGCGGTCAGCGAAGTCCTGCATCCAGGACTTCAGGTTCTCCGCACCGGTGATCTGGCGTGCCGGATCGGCGTCCAGTTGCGCGGTTGCATCCTTGACAGAGCCGCCCGGCACGATGAGGCCAGCGACTCGGACCATCTCAGCCTCGAGCCGCATGACCTCGTCCCAGCCCCAGGCGTAAGCCTCGTCTAGGTCGATCGCTGCGCCGAGAAAGCTCCGAGACGCCAGTGCGTATCTGTCCCGGCCAACAGCATCCCGGTCTGGCGCGAGCGGCAGCAGCTCGGTTTCCAGGAACTTGCCGAGCTCCGCGGTCGCTGCGCTGGCAGCATCGGCGGCGGCTGTCAGTTCCGCGAGCAGCGCGCCGGTCGCGCCGGTGCGATCAACCAGGCCGCGGTAGAAGCTGTTACCCGGCGCAGACCACTGCGCGCACTGCTTCGCGCACTCAATGACCTGGCGGCGGGCCGCGACGCGATTGTGGCGCGCAGCCTCCGTATATGTCTGCTGGAGGTTGGCGTAGGCAGCGGGAATCGCGGCCATCCGGACGGCGATGTTGCGCTGCGCTTCCTCGCCGTCGGTAGGCATCAGGTCGAACACCTGACGCACTCCCTGGATCCAGCTGGCGATCACATTCAGTTCGCGAGTGGTCTCGTCCGCGTCGTAGAGCTCGACAGCAAGGCCGAGCCGTTCCAGCATCGCTGCGCGCGCGACGCGTTCCCGCTCGGTTTCCGGCTCGGCCACGGTCAGCTCGGCGACCGTCGCGCGGTCCAGCTCCGCCCTTGCGGCAAAGCCATCCAGGCTCAGGTCGGTCAGCTGATCGTCGTGGCCGGCGATCCCGACGCTGGTGGCCATTACCGGGTCAAGGTCAGTCGCCCGGACCACGTACTGTTCAGCGATATCGTTAATAACCCCCATAGCCGACATACTTTACCGGTCCCTGCCGCGCGGCACTGCTAGTGTCCGGGATCGACGACTGGGCCTCGCGGCTGGCTGAGGCCGGGTACCCGGCCAGCTTCGACGATGGCTTCCCGGGCATGCGCCGGTTCTACACCAGCGACCCGCACGGAAACAGGCTCGAGTTCCTCGAGCCTCTCGCCGACAGGTAGGCGCGCCTTTCGGCTGGTCCGGCGCCGGACTTTACGTGCAGTCGCGGACTCGACGGCGTCTACGTGCAAGGCGTCGGCATCCTGCGGTGGAACGGCGGGGGCAAGCTCGTCAGCTTCACGGTGATGGTGCGACCGCTGCGCGGTCTGGAGAAGCTGGTTGAGCTGATGGCTCGGCAGCTGGCCGCGTCCCGAAGTCCCGGAACGTCTGCTGACTGAGTGCCCACGCCAAGGTTGCGGCGAGCGTCGCGGCGGCAAGGAGGAAGAACGCGCCAGGGCCGTAGCGGTGCGCCACGAGTCCCGCCAGTGCCACCGATATCGGGAACATGCCGTAGCTCGTGGTCAGCAAGAGTCCGCTGAGCCGGCCGATGAGATCTGGCGGAGCCCAGCGCTGAAACGCGGTCTGGGTCGTGACGTTGGCCCACATGTTCAGGCCGCCCCACAGCGCCAATAGCGCGGCGGCAATGCCGAGTCCCGGCGCCCAGGGCAGGCAAGCCATCAGCGGGACCTGAGCCAGAAAGACAAAGCCGGCCGCGACGGCGGGCCGCCGGGTACGGTTCAGCCTGATCGCTGCCAATGATCCGGCCAGGGCTCCGATGCCGGCGCTGGCGATCAGTGCACCGTAGCCGCCCGCACCGGCGTGCAGGTGCTCGCGGGCGAACAGCGGCAGGGCGACCTCGGTGGTTCCGGCGCTGCCGAGGTTCGCCGCGATGTCAATCGCCATGATCAACTTCACCACCGGTTCCCGCCGCACGAAGGTACGGAAGCGACGCGACGATGGTTCCGATCCGGCGTCGCCAAGTCCGTGACCGTCGCCTGCCGGACCTGAGTTCTCTGCGGCGGTGGCAACGACCGGCTGAGCTGCGACGACGGCCGCCCGAGCGGCGACGGTCGCCCCGAGCCGCCAGAGGGTAAGTGCGGACACTCCGAAACTCAGCGCGTCAAGTCCGAAGCCGGCCGCCGAGCTAAGCGCCGCCACCACTGCTCCGCCGAGCGCGGGGCCAGCGAAGACGGCCAGTTGCGTGCTCGCCGACAGGAGCGCGTTGCCGCTCTGCAGCTGATCGTCTGCCACCAGCCTCGGCATGATCGCGTAGGACGCTGGGAGGAAGAGTCCCTCGCCGGCGCCCAGGCCGAACGCGATCGGCGCGAGCGTCAGGAAGTCAGGATGCTGCGTCGCCGCCAGTGCGGCGAGGCCGCCCGCCAGGCCAAGACGGCCGACATCCGCGACCATCATGACTGTCCACGGGCTGAGCCGATCGGACAGGTGGCCACCCACCATGATGAGACAGGTCCGCGGGATGCCGTACGCGGCCAGCACCGTGCCGAGCAGGATCGCGCCACCGTGATGAGACAGCACGTACCAGGGCAGCGCGACCGCGTAGAGGCCGTCGCCTACGTTCGAGACGAACTGGCCGCCCGCAAGCAGCCGGAACGGCCGCGAACGCAACGCCGGCACCGAGCCTGCGCTGCGGTAAGAGGCGGCGCGGGCGAGAGCGGCCAGCCGACCGCGGCGACCCGTCACGCGTCCGGCCCGTCAAGCGGGCTGAAGATCGGCGCGAACTCGATGACGCCCTGAACCGGCCGTGCGCCGGCTGGACGTTCCTGGCCAGACAGCCGGATCAGCGGCATGTACAGTTCGCGGATCTGCTCGCGCAGTCGCAGTAGCTCGTCTGCCGTGACGTAGAGCACTGACCGGTCGTCGCCGGCGGCGCGCCGCCACTCGGCGGGATAGTCCGCTTCCTGGGCTAGATAGCGGCGCCGGGCTTCCCGCCAGTGCTCGTCCAGGCTGGAGTTCAGCAGCCTGGCCGCCATTTCGGCAACGGGATCGTCGAGGTCCTCGATCGTCGTCGAACTCACGACGCCTCGCCACGGCCGTTCCCGGCCGTTGGCAGCCGCGGCCCGGTCCTGCTCGACGAAGCCGTAGCGGGCGAGCTGACGGAGGTGATAGCTGCAGGCCGACGGGGATAGACCAGCCACCGGAGCACATTCGGTGGCGGTCGCAGGACCTTCCAGCAGCAAGTGCTGCCAGAGCGCGATCCGTGCTGGATGCGCGAGCGCGCGCATGGTCTCAGGATCAGTGAGCTTGATCGACTTGCCGGGAATCCCGAGTGCCGGCGGTTCAACCGAAGGGTCACCTGAATCAGCCGGACGGTCGGGAAACGTGAAGGACATGTTTCAAAAGAAACACTTCAGATCGCTCGGTTGTCAAGTCCCGCTTGGGTGCGGATCACACGGGCCAGGTCTCCCGCC
>DATMMA010000231.1:0-13013 GCA_035570295.1 Streptosporangiaceae bacterium | reverse complement strand
ACCTACGTCACGTAGTATCGCTGCTCATGCGCGTCGATGCGATCTACGGGGCGATCGGCCGGTTTAGCGTGCGGTTTCGCTGGCTAGTACTAGTGATCTGGATAGCTGGAGCAATAGCTGCATCAAGTCAGCTTCCGTCGCTGTCCAGCGTCACCCAGGGCAACAATCAGGCGTTCCTTCCGGCCAGCTCGCCGAGTTCGCAGGCCGCCACGCTGGCCAAGCCGTTCGGCACCGCCAACCAGCAGCCGATCCCGGTCGTGGTCGCGACCACGGCGGGAAAGCTGACCTCGGCGGACGTGGCGGCCATCAACGGATTGCAGGCCAGGATCGGCAATGTTTCCGGCGTTACCAAAGTGGTCAACGCGGGCCGGTCGACTGACGGCCATGCCGAGCAGTTGGTCGCGATGGCCAGCGCCGCGGGCGGCGGGAACCAGAATTACGCCAAGGACCTCATCGGCGGGATCCGGGCCCAGATCACCGACGCGCACCTGCCGGCCGGCTTGCATGCGAATACAGCGGGCGACCTGGCGATCCAGGTGGACCAGCAGAAAGCCTCCGGCAACACCGGCAATAAGGTGCAGGGCCTCTCGGTCCTGTTCGTGATCGTGCTGCTGGTGCTTATATTCCGGTCGTTCACGCTGGCGATCACGACCGTGCTGCCAGCCGCGCTGTCAGTCTCGATCGCCGGGCCGCTGGTTGGTGAGGCGGCCAGGCATGGGCTTCAGGTGTCCCCGATCGCGCAGTTGCTGCTGATCGTGCTGGTCATCGGGGCGGGCACCGACTACGGGCTGTTCCTGGTCTTCCGCGTCCGGGAGGAACTGCGCGCGGCTAACCACGACACCAGCGGGGAGAACTTCCCCGGCAGAGTCCGGGCCGGCCGCAGCATGCTGGCCGACCTCGCGCAGCCGCGGCCCACGGCACGGGACGCAGTCGTCAAGTCGGTGACCAGAGTCGGGGAATCGATCAGCGCCTCGGCGCTTACGGTGATCGCGGCGGTGCTCACCTTGCTGCTGGCTAGCTTCCCCTTCTACTCGGATCTGGCCTGGCCGTTCGCCATTGCGGTCGGCGTCATCCTGCTGGCCGGGCTAACGCTCCTGCCAGCGCTGCTGTCCATCCGGCTGTCGCTGCTGGCGATCAAGCGCACGCTGTTCCGGGCCTGGTTCGGCAAGCCCAAGCTGCTGCCATGGAGCATCCAGGGCTCCGGCAAAGCCGGAGTCTGGGGCCGGGTGGCGGGCCGGATTGTGCAGCACCCCGCTCCGACACTGATCGCAGGCGTGGTGTTTTTCGGCGGCCTGTCGGTCGCGGTCGTCGGCTATACAGCGGCTGGATTCGGCGGTAACACTAGTGCGCCAACTGGCAGCGACTCGGCTGCCGGGGCTGCTTTGCTGGCCAAGCACTTCCCGCAGTCGGCGGCGAACCCGACCAGCCCGATATTCGAGTTCGCTAAACCGGTGTGCGCGGATCCGGCGCCGCTGGCGAAGGCGACCAGCGAGTTGCGGGCGAGCAAGATGTTCACCAAGGTCACCGGCCCGCTCAACCCAGTCGGCGGGATCACGCTCACGGCTTCGCAGTTCTCCGGGCTGTGCGGCGCGCTCGGCCCGGCCGGCAAGCTGCCGGCCACGCCGTCTCCCGCAGCGCTGGATCACGGCCGGATTCCCGAGGAGGCTTACCAGCTCTACCGGGTCACGGCGAACTACGTCAGCCCGGACGGCAAGACCGTGCAGTTCTCGACGGGGCTCAAGTACGACCCGGGAAGCACTGAAGCAATGAACGAGGTGCCGTCCATCCGGGCAACGACGACCGCGATTCAGAAGTCCGTCGGCGCGGAGGCGTCCGGCGTCGGTGGCGAAGCGCCGGCCCTCTACGACATCAGCCAGGTCTCGGTCAGCGACCTGAAGCACATCATCCCTGTCGCGATTATCGCGATCGGGATTCTGCTGGCGCTCGTGCTGCGCAGCCTGGTCGCGCCGCTGTACCTGATCGCCTCGGTCGGCGTCTCGTACCTGGCCGCCCTCGGCTTGTCCGTGCTTATCTTCGTCAAGCTCGGCGGCAGCGGCGGCCTGGTCTTCTTCATGCCGTTCCTGATGTTTATCTTCTTGCTAGCGCTCGGCGAGGATTACAACATCCTGGTGATGACGCGAATCCGGGAGGAGGCGCACCGCCTGCCGCTGCGGCAGGCGGTCGCCAAGGCCGTCGGCGTCACCGGATCGACGGTCACCTCGGCGGGCCTGGTACTGGCGGGCTCGTTCATCGTGCTGACGATCGCGGCCGGCGGCGGGTCGCAAGCGAGCCAGGTCCGCGATATCGGCCTCGGCCTGGCGCTGGGCATCTTGATGGACACGTTCCTCGTCCGCACCCTGCTGGTCCCGTCGACCGTCGTGCTTCTCGGCAAGTGGAACTGGTGGCCATCCAAGCTGCGCGTCGACGAGCAGCCGCCGGTCGGCGACAGGCCGGCCGGTGAGGCCGCTCCTGTGCCGGGTGACGTGCGGTGACTAGCAGGCAGCCCCGGGTACCGGGCATCTCGGTCATCGTGCCTGTCTACCGCGTCGCCGAGTTCCTGCCCGCGTGCCTTGACTCGATCCTGAGCGGCGACTTCGATATCGAGGTCATCGCAGTCGATGATGCCTCTCCCGACACCAGCGGCGCGATCCTGGATCAGCGCGCCGCCGCCGATCCGCGGCTACGGGTCGTGCACCTGGACCACAACGGCGGTCAGGGACACGCTCGCAATCTCGCCCTCGAGCAGGCGGCGGGGGAGTATGTGTGGTTCGTCGACGGCGACGACACGGTGGCCGATGGCGGGCTAGCCGCGATTACCGCGTCACTTGCCGTGGGCAAGCCTGACGTGTTGCTGATCAACTGGCAGAGCCTGTATCCGGGCGACAGGACCGAGCCCAATCCGTACGCCAGCCTGCTGCCGGCGGTTCCTGCCGACGGCTGCACGCTGGAGGAGCAGCCACAACTGATCAACCTGACGATGACGTCGTGGAGCAAGCTGTTCCGCCGCGACTTCCTATCCGGCCTTGGTGTCAGTTTCGCCGGCGGCATTCACGAGGACATCCAGGTGACCTGCGCCGCGTTGCTCGGTGCCGACGTGATCGGCGCGGTCGAAGCGGTCTGCTACCGCTACCGCCGGGAGCGCAAGGGCTCCGCGATGGCGACGACCAGCCCTGGCCAGTTCGCGGTGTTCGACGCTTACCACCGGGTCTTCGAGCTGCTGGCCAGCCGCGACGCCTCCGGCCAGCCGGTCAGTGACGCGATGCGCGCGGCGATATTCGAGCGCGCGATCTGGCACTACACGACGGTCTTGCAGACGACCGGCATCGGCGTCGGCCGGGTCGGCCTGCCCGGCCTCGTGCCGCGGGCGGAGCGGCACCGGTTCTTCCGCCGGATGAACGAGGACTTTGAGCGGTACCGGCCTGCCAGTTACCAGCATCCGGCCGGAGCGCGGGGAGCCAAGCTCCGGCTGGTCGAGGGCGGCGCGTACCTGACGTACTCCTGGCTCGAGCCGCTTAACCAGGCGCGGGTCGCCGTACGCAAGCTCGTCCGTTAGCCCGTTGGTCGTTACTGGCGCCGTCTGCCGGCCGACGGCGCTCTCTGGGTCGCGGATCCCGCCCCGACGAGCATGATCGATGTGACCTGGCTGTTGCTATAGCAACAGTAGATCCACATTCATGAAGATCATCTGGCCGGAGGCAACCGAAGACGGGACGGCCCCGGCCGAACATCACGTACTCGCGCGCGGATCTGCAGGACGTGGCTCGTGGCGGCTATGACTTCGTGTTAAGCGCGCTCACCCTGCACCACGTACCTGACCTGCACGGCGACGGAACTCGAGCACAGCTGCGAGGCCCTGTTTCCCGGCCACCGGTTCGACACCCTGGGCGGAGTGCGCGGCGTCGGGCTGATCTGGGACGCGCCGCCCGCAGCCGCTACTTCTGGTTGACCACGAACACTTGGACGTCGGATTCGAAGTGGACCTCGTAGACCCCGATAGCCGTGCAGTGGCTGACTGTGGCGCAGGACAGAGAGTAGAGGGAGGCATCCTGACCAGCGTTCAGCCGCGCTAGGCCGGGCACCGGCTTCGCATGGCCCCAGCGGCCGTTCCGCCCGGTCACCACAAATCCCTCCGTTGTGGCGCCGCGCTGATAGAACCCGCCGGCGGCACAGGTGCCCTTCACGCACGACACCGAATTGATCCCGGCAGACTCTCCCCGGTCCAGCCGCGCCGTGCCGGGCACCTCGGTCGCCCTGCCCCACCGGTTGCCCAGCTCGGTCACCATGAATGCCTGCTGGCTGCCGGAGGCATCGGTGTAGACCCCGCCGACGCTGCAGTCGCCGGTCGTCCAGCACGACACAGTGTTCGGCTCGGCGTCCCCGCCGATGTTCAGCCGCGCCAGCGCGGGGACCTCTAGGGCCTTGCCCCATCGGCCGCCCCTCTGGGTCACGACGAACGACTGAATATGCCCGCTGGCCTCTGTGAACAGCCCGGTGGCCCCGCAGCTCACGGCGGACGGGCAGGAGACTGAAACTACGTCGGCGAACCCGCCGCGATTCAGCCGGGCCAGGCCCGGGACCGCTGCGGCCGTGCGCCACTTGCCGCGCCGCTCGCTGGCCACGAAGGCCTGCCGGTGCCCTGCGCCGTCGGCATACCATCCGGCAGCGGTGCAGCCGCCCGTGGCGCATGACGTTGCGTAGGTCTGGGGGCTCCCGCCACGGTTCAGCTGTGCTAGGCCGGGGACCTCTTTAGCAGTGCCCCACACGCCGTTCCGCTCGACGACGACGAACCCCAGCAGGAGACCGAATTGATCGTCGCATCACCGCCGGCGTTCAGTTGCCGCAGGCCCGGGACCTCCTGGCCGCGGCCCCATGCGCCGTTGCGCTCGGTCACGACGAACGCCTGCACCCGGTTTGAGTCATCGGTGTAGAACCCCCCGGCGCTGCAACTGCCCGCGGCAGGGCACGACACCGAGAGGGTCTGGCCATTTCCCGAATTGGCCAGCCCGATCACCGGGACCTCGAGTGTGTGCCACCGGCCGTTCTGCTCCGATGTCACAAACGGCTGCGTCTGTCCGTTGGCGTCGCCATACAACCCTCCGGCTCCGCAATTCGTCGGGCTGGCGCATGACATCGAAGCGACGTCGGCGACCCCGCCGACGTTCAGGCTCGCCAGGCCGGGCAGCTCGCGAGCGCTGCCCCAGATGCCGCCCGATGCCGTGACCTGCGCCTGCGCTGTTGCTACTCCGCTGCCCGCTGAGACGACTAAAACGCAGCAGCGATTGTCCACACGAAGCCACGAGTACGCACAATGGTCCCCTTCAGATGACATCGCCTCAGCGCAAAGTCGCGAGAAACCCGGCCGAATCGTCCCACAACCTGTTCGGCGCGCACAATATCCCGCCTTGCGGCGAAAGGCTGCAAGCTGATGCGGGTCAGCCAGCGACGCTAGCCGGCCACGGCTTGCAGCAAGTCCAGCGCGTTGGCGCCGAGAACCTTGTCAATCTCCTCGTCGCTCAGGCCGCGGCTGGTGAGCAACTGCGGAAGCGCTGCGAAATCGGCATACGTGCGAAGAACAGGCCGGAAGTTCGCGTCCATGTCGGTCCCGATAGCGACGTGGTCTACGCCGATGAGATCGATCAGGCGCATAACCTCGTCAGCGAAGTCGCTGAGACTGCTGCTCGTGGCGCCGGACGGCCATGCTCCGATCAGCCCGCCACAAGCGGCGACCGCACGGGCGTGTTCTGCGCTGAGCAGGCGCGGATGATGCCGGTCGGCGTGGTCCAGGTGGCTGTGCGACACCATGATTGGGTCATTTGATTGGGCCAGCACGCCGACGGTCGTCTCGAATGTCGCGTGGGCGCAATCGATGACGATGCCGAGCGCGTTGCATTCGGCCACGACGTCGCGCCCGAATTGGCTCAGCCCGCAATGCGCCGGTTGCTCCGTCTGTACATCGCCGATGCTATTGACCCGGTAATGGACAAGGGTGAGCGACGAGACACTCGCAGCTCTTGCCTCGGCCAGCCGGCCTAGCTTGCCCTCGAGAAAGTCGCCGCCTTCACAGCTGACCAGGACCGCGGTTCGCCCGTTTTGATGCGCGCTGTCGATATCGGCGGCGGTAACCGCGACGTCAATCCCCGCTGCCGCGAGGAGCCGGCCGATCCCGTCAAGCTGGCGCTTGTGATCGTCGTACGCCTCGCCGGGCAGGAACGAGCGGGTAGCGCGGAGCCCCCGGTCGGGATCGGGGGATAGCACGCGCAGATCGGCCACCGTTGAGACCGTGACTGCGGTCATCCCGGCAGCCTGTGCCGCGGACAGCGCCGCGATCAGATCGTGATCGCCAAGCTGGCCAGCCAACGGATCAGCCCTGCCCAGGTCAGCCAGGAAACACCGGCCTGGATGAGCATGCAGGTCGAGCCATGGAGCTTGGATCGCCATAGTAACTGACTATAGAAGGCGCCTGTCTGCAGCAGTCGGCGCGCTGACCGCTGGGTTCAAACCCTGCGTTAGGACCTGCCGCGGGTCCTGGCTGCCAGGATGACCTGCGTGGCCAGGTGCCTGCTTACGCCGAGCTTCGCTGCTATCTCGTCGGGCTTGAGGCCTTGCTCGTTGTACAGCTTCGCGAGCCTCTCCTGCGACGGGGTCCACGGCCGCGGTTGCGGCCGGACCCGGCGCTGCGCCGGCGCGGGTGTGCGCGGCCTGGCCGGGGGAGCGGGCTGAGTTTTACCGGTGGAGCTAGGCGCCTGCGAGGGCGCGATCGGCCCGAAGGTGCCTCGCCGCTGATCGCGGTATTTGCCGCTGGCCAGATCCTCGCGGGCCTGCTCGTCGAGGATGAGGTATTCCTCCGCCGCTTTGTTCATGCCTATCGCCACCATGGTCAGGCCCTTGGCGTTCTTCTCCTGACACTCCGGCGACATGCAGTAGTCGTACTTTTGTGCCCTTTCGGGATGTAGTTCATTTCCGCACGTGACACACCGTGCCATAAGCCATCTTTCGCTTCGAAAAAACAACTGCCAGCGTTATAACGCCGTAACTGGAATGCATGTTCCACTTCCCGGGGAACGCCCGGTTAGGCGGGGCTCTGCTCGCGGACGTACGCGGCCAGGTGCTCCAGCTGGTCGGCGTAGATGTCGCGCATGACTTTCGGCGCGAAAATGCGCTCGACCAACCCGCCAAGCCCGCTCGCGCTGTCCCAGGTGGTAGAGATCCTCACTGTGCACGAGGAATCATCCTGCGGAGTCACAGTCGTCGTGGTGACAAGGGTCGACGCGTCATCTGACTCGGTCAGGATCCTGCCTGGTTCCGGCTCGGCGACCGTCATGTGGCACTGCCTGGTGCGGCCGCCTGCTTCAAGCTTGAACCTGGTGACTGTGCCCGCGCCAACTCCGCCCGACTCGACCTGGAAGTCCAGGAACGCGAGCGGCAGGAAATGCGGGTGGTGAACGCGCATGTCCGCTATGTACCGGTACACCTCAACTGCAGGTGCAGCCACGGTGCGCTGGGCGGAGACACTGATCGGCGCCATGTCAGTCTGTGTACCCCGGCTGCGCCTGGCCAGAGCCTGGAGCCCGCCCGCTGAAACCGGGTAGCCAGCGCTTTCACCAGTATCGATAACGTGTTTGAATTCTCTGGTGTCCCAGAGTAAATCAGCGATCTGGTCGAGCATCCCTGCCGAGTGCCGACTGCGTCACCCGTGGCGGCCCGGCACCGTCATCATCAGCTGGGAGGGTTGCGAATGCGAGCCCGCTCAGCACGCCCGCGGCGGCCATATCAAGGTTGCGTGTGCCGCTGCTGGCTGCACGGAGGTCTGGCTATCGCCCCGGCACCGGCCGATCGGCATCATCGGTCATCACCGTCCCGGCTACCGCTGAGCCTTGGGCAGCCACCACGGGCGAACCTGCATTTTGCGGTAGGGGAGGCCTCCCCTTGTCGTGGGAAGCGCCCGGCACCGCCCGTGATCTTGTTCATTGGGGGAGTTTCGTCCGCGGGCTCGGTTGGCGCGACCTATTGCGAGCGGATTGTGCCTTGCCATGTGCGCGAAGTGGCGGCCTTCCCGGTCCGTGCAGCGGGAAGGCCGCCATTGATCGGGCCCTGCGGGACCCGGGGGGTTAGCGTGCGGCCGCGAACTGCTCGCTTTCGGTCGACCCGGCCAGCGCCGTGGTTGACGCGTCCGGGTTGATCGCCGAGGTCACCTGGTCGAAGTAGCCGGTGCCGACTTCACGCTGGTGCCTGGTCGCGGTGTAACCATCGGCCTCGGCGGCGAACTCGGCGTCCTGCAGTTCCACGTATGCCGACATGCCGCGCTCGGCGTAGCCGCGCGCCAGCGTGAACATGGACTCGTTCAGTGCGTGGAAGCCAGCCAGGGTGATGAACTGGAACTTGTACCCCATTGCGCCGAGTTCGCGCTGGAACCGGGCGATGGTCTCAGTGTCCAGGTGCGCGCGCCAGTTGAACGAAGGGGAGCAGTTGTAGGCAAGCATCTGGTCCGGGTAGGTGCCCTTGATTGCCTCGGCGAACTTGCGGGCAATCGTCAGGTCCGGGGTCGAAGTCTCCATCCAGAGCAGCTCGGCGTACGGCGCGTAGGCAAGGCCGCGTGCGATGCAGGCCTCAAGGCCGTTGCGGACGCGGTAAAAGCCCTCAGCGGTGCGATCGCCGGTGACGAAGCGCTTGTCCCGCTCATCGACGTCGCTAGTAATGAGAGTCGCCGCCTGCGCGTCCGTACGAGCCACGATCAGCGACGGCACTCCGCACACGTCCGCGGCCAGCCGCGCTGCGTTCAGCGTCTTGATGTGCTGGCCGGTCGGGATCAGCACCTTGCCGCCAAGGTGGCCGCACTTCTTCTCGGATGCGAGCTGGTCTTCCCAGTGCACGCCCGCGGCTCCCGCGCCGATCATCGACTTCATCAGCTCAAAGGCGTTCAGCACGCCGCCGAACCCGGCCTCTGCGTCTGCAACTATCGGCGCCAGCCAGTACGGAGCCCCAGCGTTCTGCGACTCGGCCCAGGTGATCTGGTCGGCGCGGAGCAGGGCGTTGTTAATCCGGCGCACGACGGCAGGAACTGAGTTAGCCGGGTAAAGGCTCTGGTCCGGATAGGTCTGGCCAGCCAGGTTCGCGTCAGCGGCGACCTGCCAGCCGGACAGGTAAATCGCGCGAAGCCCGGCCTTCACCTGCTGGACGGCCTGGTTACCGGTGAGCGCGCCGAGAGCGTTGACGTACCCGTCTTCGGCCAGCATGGACCACAGTCGCTCGGCGCCAAGACGCGCCAGCGTGTGCTCCTCCTGCACAGAGCCACGAAGTTTGACTACGTCGGCCGCGCTGTAGCTTCGCTCGATGCCAGACCAGCGAGGAATTGTCGCCCACTCACGGTGCAACGCTGCTGTCTGGCTGTCAATCTTGGTGGCTCCCAAGTGGCCGTTGGCATGGTTCGGAACTGAGCCGTCGAACTGGTCCTCGAGGCGACGTTCGGTCACGGGTTCCTCCTGGTGTGTCGTCCCCGGGTGAAGTAACGATGTTGTTAACAGCCTGCCTGCCGACGACACGGGATGGCTAGGAGCAGACCGAGTGAAACTCGCCAGCTCTTCAGCTATAGTGAAGAAGTGAGAAACTTCACAGCCGAAGAATCACAATCTTTGCCTGTAAGCGGCCTAGATCTCGATCTGTTCGGTCAGCGGCTGCGACATTTCAGGCGTTCACGCGGCATGACGCTGGCCGAGCTCGGCGAGCGCGTAGGCCGTGCCCCGTCCGCGCTGTCGCTGCTGGAGAACGGCCGCCGCGAGCCGAAGCTGTCACTCATCGAGGCTCTGGCCGCCGCGCTGTCAGTGCCGGCCGAGGAGCTGATGCGCAAGTTGCCGCCGAGCCACCGCGCCCAGCTGGAGATCGCGCTGGCGGAAGCCCAGCGGGAGCCGGTCCTGGCCGATCTCGGGCTTCCCCCGCTCCGGGTCGGCGCGAAAGTGCCGAACGACGTGCTTGAGCACATGCTCGCGCTGCACGCGGAGTTGCGCAGGCAGCGAGCTAAGCCGACCGCAACGCCGGAGGAAGCCAGGGCCGCCAACGCGGACCTGCGGCTCATGATGAGCGAGCGCGGCAACTATTTCGCCGAGATCGAGTCGGCCGCGGACAAGGCGCTTGCTCCCGTCGGTTACTCCGGCGGCGCGCTGTCACAGGGCATGCTGCTGTCGGTCGTCAGCCATCACGGTTTCAGCGTCCAGTACGTGCAGGATCTGCCGCGTTCCGCCCGGTCCGTGACCGACTTGCGCAACCGGCGGATCTACCTGAAGCAAGAGCCGCTCGGAGTCCATACCCCCCGCGCTGTGCTGTTGCAGACCGTCGGTCATTTCGTGCTCGGTCATTCCGCGCCAGCTGACTTCGGCGAGTTCCTGCGGCAGCGGGTCGAGGCGAACTACTTCGCCGCGGCCGTGCTGGTGCCCGAGCAGGCCGCGGCCAAGTTCCTGCAGGAGGCCAAGGACGCCAGGGACCTGTCGGTCGAGGACCTGCGGGACGTGTTCTCCGTGTCGTACGAGATGGCGGCACACCGGTTCACCAATCTCGCCACGCACCATCTCGGCATCCCGTGCCACTTCGTCAAGAACGACGAGGGCGGCACCATATATAAGGCATACGAGAACGACGGCGTGGTCTTTCCCGCTGACCCGGCTGGCGCGATCGAGGGCCAGCGGATGTGCCGGCAGTGGTCCGGCCGCCAGGTGTTCATGGCCGCGGACCGGTTCAGCCCGTATTACCAGTACTCCGACACCCCGTCGGGCACCTACTGGTGTCAGGCACTCGTCGATTCAGCGCGGGAACGAGGATTTGCCATCACCCTCGGCGCCCCGTACGAGCACAGCCGCTGGTTCCGCGGCCGGGACACCACGGTGCGGATGCAGTCGCGATGCCCGGACCCGGACTGCTGCCAGCGTCCGCCCGCTGCGCTCGCGGCCCGGTGGGAGGGCATGGCGTGGCCGTCGGCACGGGCGCACTCGCACATCCTGCTCGCTCTGCCGTCCGGCGGCTTCCCCGGCGTGGACGAGACCGACGTGTTCGAGTTCCTGGACCGGCACGCGTCCGGGTAACGCGCAGCTCGCCGCTCGCCGCAACGGGGCGTGCGGCAATGCCACCGGACCCGGCTCTTGACGACGTTGAAGCCGAGCGCCTGATAGCGCTCGGCACGCTCCTGGTGGTGTCAAAATCCGATGGCCTGGCGGAGCAGCAGGACCGTGCCGCGCCCGGCTTCGGGTTCTGCGTTGAGGATGAGCACACGGTTGAGGGCACTGGGCCGCCCGTAGACCTTCATGGCGCGGTCATTTTCCAGCGGGAGGCAGTGGTCTTCGATGCGGCGCAGCGCAGCGGGCAGGTCGGGCACCACCTTCTGCGCCCCGACGACCCATACCACCCGGGCGGCGGCGCCGGCGTAGCCGGGCAACTGGCTCCCGCTGGCCGAGGCGACCACAAGGGAGCCGGTTTCGGTGACCGCGGCGACGCTGCCCACGATGACGTCGGGGGTGGACATCAACCGCCAGATCTCGTCCCTTTGGGTGGCGCGGTCCATGGTCTTGCCACGTGACCTGAGGGCGTCGTACCGCCCGCTGTTGCTGATGTCCCCCTCGATGCCGGACAGGCGGAGGGTCTCGCTGGCCCCGGTGAACACGCTGGCGCCCTCGGGAATCAGGTCTTTGATGCGGGTACGCGCGGCGGCGGCGTCATCGAGGATCTCGACGGCGAAATTATTTGCCGTCAGCGCAGCGGCTGCCCGCTCCAGGCGCCCGGCGCGCGCCGGGTCAGTGAACGAGGTAGCTGGAACCGATGTAGTCACGGTCTCTCCTGAGATTCCTACTCGCTGGATGATGTGCTCGTCTCATCAGTACGACAAAGCAACCCGCTGGATTGTGAGCCGAAGCGCCGACCTCACGTTCCGGTGCGCTGTCTTGTCGAAGTGGCGAGGGCACTTGCGACCGAGGGAGCCGCCGACACCATGACCACCCGATCCGGGCCAGACGCTGCCGATTCAGGCCGGGGCCGGCCCGATCAGGCCTTGAACGTGATCATGAGCGAGCGGCGTCAGCTAATCAATCTCGCCTACCGGCTTCTGGGTTCCCTGGCCGAGGCCGAGGACGCCGTCCAGGAAACCTACGCCCGCTGGTACGCCATGTCCGCCCACCAACAGGACGCGATCGAATCCCCCGGTGCGTGGCTAACCACGGTCGCCAGCCGCACCTGCCTCAACCTGCTCGCCTCGGCCCGCGCCCGGCGGGAGACCTACGTGGGCGAATGGATCCCCGAGCCCCTGCCCGACCGCGCCGAATGGAGCAGCGCGCGGCCTGGCGGCACCACGGCTGACCCGGCCGACCGGGTCACCCTTGACGAGTCGGTCAGCATGGCCTTCCTCGTCGTGCTCGAATCGATGACCCCGGCCGAGCGCGTCGCATTTATACTCCACGATGTCTTCCGCTACCCCTTCATCGAGGTAGCCGAGATCACCGGCCGCACCCCGGCGGCCTGCCGTCAGCTGGCTTCCTCAGCCCGCCGCCGCATCCGTGCGGCGCAGGCTCCCGCGACCCCGACAGCCCGGCAGACCGGCATCGTAAGGGCCTTCAAGCAGGCATGGGAAGCTAAGGACATCGATGCCATCGTCGGCCTGCTCGACCCCGACGCCACGGCGATCGCCGACGGCGGCGGCCTGGCCATTACCTTCCTGAGCCCCATTCAAGGCGGCGAGCAGATCGCACGCGCCTGGATCGAGATCGCCAACCGGGTGCCAAGCGATATGACGTTCCTGGAACGCACGGTCAACGGCCACCCCGGGCTGGTGGCTCAGCAAGACGGCGTCACCGTGACGGTGTTCGCGTTCGACGTTGCAGGCGACCGGATCAGGCACATCTGGGTAGTACGCAACCCAGAGAAACTCCGTCACTGGACGACGGGCTGACGCGCGTCTCTCTCTCTTACCGGGTCCGCTCAGAGCCGCCGCGGACGCTATGCCCGGCATGCGGGTCAGGCGGGGCATGAAAGGCTGGGCG
>DATMMA010000230.1:0-6606 GCA_035570295.1 Streptosporangiaceae bacterium | reverse complement strand
GGTGACGTTGTGCGTCCTATCTGCAAGCAGCTATTAGTACATCAGCGGTATGACTTATTAATGCCGAAATCGGCCCATCCCGATAGTGCCTGGCTCGCTGCGATGGCTGGATCCGAGCAGTTCAGGGAGGGTCTGGCCGCGCTGCTGGCGGGAGCGATCAGTAGCGGCTAGTGGTCAGCTAGTCGTTGCCGGCCATAACGATCGCCTCGTCGACCTCGCCTTGGCGGGCGGCGAGCTCTGCTGCGTACTTCTCCCGGTCGATCTTCTCAGCGAGTTCTTCGTCTGCCCGCATCAGCACGTCGAGGTCGGACTCGGCGGCGTCGATAACGCCGAGGTCCGCGTAGGCGTGCTGCACTTTGGGTCCCCATAGGCCGATGTCCTTGACGCACGGCACGATCCGGGAGAACAGCAGGGTACGGAATGCTTGCTGCACCGGGGACTGGTCAGTGAACGCGACGCACTCCTCGACATCAAAGCCCATCCGCTCCCACACCTCGCGCGCGGTGAACCTGTTGCGCATCAGGTAGCAGCCCTCGACGACGAACTCCTCCCGGTCCGCTAGCTCGGCCGAGGTCAGCTCCTTGTAGTAATCCCGCAGCGCGAGCCTGCCGAATGCGACGTGCCGCGCCTCGTCCTGCATGACATACGCCAGCAGCTGGGTCACCAGCGAGTTGTTGGACAGATCCCGGTGGACGCCGAACGCCGCCAGCGCCAATCCCTCGATCAGCACCTGCATACCGAGGTACGGCATGTCCCAGCGGGAGTCTGACAGCGCGTCGGATAGCAACTGGGCCAGGTCCGGGTTAACCGGGTAGTAGAGCCCGATCTTCTCCCGCATGAACCGGGAGTACAGCTCGACGTGCCGCGCCTCGTCCATCGCCTGGGTGGCCGCGTAGAACTTCGAGTCCATGTCCGGCACTGACTCCACGATGCGGGCCGCAACTGTCAGCGCGCCCTGCTCGCCATGCAGGAACTGGCTGAACAACCACGCCGACAGGTGGTGATCCAGCTCGTCTCGTTCCTTCTGGTTCAGCACGTTCCACTGGCGGGATCCGTAGATGGGATTCAGTTCCTCGGTCTGCTCCATGACGTTGCAGGGATTGACCGGGATCGACCAGTCGATTCGTTTCGCCGCGTCCCACTGCTTGTCCTTGCCGCGCTGGTAAAGGTCGAGCAGCCGGCTGCGGCCCTCGTCGTACTCCCAGCTGAACCGCGCTGATCCGGCGGCCGGGACGTCCCAGGTACCCGGCTCGACCGGGGTGGTGTAGTGCTCGTACGTGCTCACGGCGGCCTCCGCGGAGTTAACGGCAGTAACTCAGACATTACTCGCCAGTACGGGTTTGCTCTAGTGCCGTCCGTGCCCGGCGTGGTAGGCAGCGAGCATGGATTTCGACATCCCCGCGGACCTGACCGCGTACCTGGCCGAGCTGGACGACTTCATCGAGGCGGAGATCCGGCCGCTCGAGCGCCAGGACGACAACGCCCGGTTTTTCGATCACCGGCGCGAGGACGCGCGAACCGACTGGGATCGCGGCGGGCTGCCGAACCGGGACTGGGAAGCGTTGCTGGCCGAGGCCAGGCGCCGCGCCGATGCGGCCGGCCATTACCGGTACGCGTTCCCGGCGAAGTACGGGGGTCGCGACGGAACCAACCTCGGGATGGCCGTCATCCGCGAGCATCTCGCCGCCAAGGGTCTCGGACTGCACTGCGACCTGCAGAACGAGCACATGATTGTGGGCAACAACGTCGGGCTGATGCTGATGCTCGAATACGGCAGCCCGGAGCAGCAGGCCGAATGGGTAGATAAGCTCGCGGCCGGCCGCGCGGGCTTCGCGTTCGGGATCACCGAGCCGGCGCACGGCTCGGATGCCACGTTCATGGAAACCACCGCAGCGCGCGACGGTGACGACTGGATCATCAGCGGCGAGAAGACCTGGAACACCGGCGTGCACGTCGCATCGCACGATCTGATCTTCGCCCGCACCAGCGGCATGCCCGGCGACGCCGACGGCATCACCGCCTTCCTGACCCCGGTCGGCGCGTCCGGCTTCAGCATCGACGAGTACCTGTGGACGTTCAACATGCCGACCGATCACGCCCATATCACCCTGGCGGATGTGCGGGTACCGGCCAGCGCGATCTTTGGTGGTGAAGGCCGGGGCTTGCAAGTCGTGCAGCACTTCTTCAATGAGAACCGGATCAGGCAGGCGGCATCTAGTCTCGGCGCGGCCCAGTTCTGCATCAGCGAGTCGGTTGCGTACGCGCTCGAGCGCAAGCCGTTCGGCAAGTCGCTGGCCAGTAACCAGGCCGTCCAGTTCCCGCTGGTCGAACTGCAGACGCAGTGCGAGATGCTGCGCGCGCTGATCCATAAGACAGCCTGGCTGATGGACCGCGACGGCCCGTTTTCCGCCTCAGACAAGGTCTCGATGTGCAATTACTGGGCGAACCGGCTGTGCTGTGAGGCCGCCGACCGCGCCATGCAGGTGCATGGCGGGCTCGGTTACTCGCGCCACAAGCCGTTCGAGCACATCTACCGGCACCACCGCAGGTACCGGATCACCGAAGGCGCTGAGGAGATCCAGATGCGACGCGTGGCCGGCTACATGTTCGGCTTCATGCGACAGCGCGCACCGAAGGGAGTGGCCGAGATCTGATGGGGCAGCTGGCAGGCGGGAACGAGCTTCCGGACGGGAACGAGCTGGCGCGCCCGTTGCGGCATTGGCTCGGGCCGGTCACTATCGAGGGGCTGACCAGGCTATCCGGCGGCGCGTCGAAACAGACCTGGTCCTTTGACGCGGTCGGTGCCGGCGGCGCGCGGACACCGCTGATCCTGCGCCGGGATCCCCCTGGCAAGCCCGGCGAGCCGGGCGCGATCCACCGTGAGGCGGCGGCGATCAGCCTTGCGCACGATGCTGGCCTCCCGGTGCCTGAGATGCTGTTTATCTCCGACGGTCCTGGCCTTGGCACCGCTGGCATGGTGATGCGCCGCGTCGACGGCGAGACCATCCCGCGCCGCATACTCCGCGATGGCGAGTACGCACCGGCCCGCGGCGTGCTGGTCCGCCAGCTTGGCCAGTTCGCCGCGCGGCTGCATGCGCTCGACCTGCCGGACTTTCTGACAGAGCCGGATCCGCTAGCGAGCCTGCGCGAGCAACTGGACTCCTTCGGCCGGCCGAGCGAGGTTTTCGAGCTGGCGCTGGCGGAGCTCGAGCGGGACCAGCCGCCGCCCCGCGCGCCGGTCCTGTTGCACGGCGACTTCCGCCTCGGCAACCTGATCGTCGGACCCGACGGGTTGCGGGCGGTACTGGACTGGGAGCTGACGCATGCCGGAAACCCGGCTGAGGATCTCGGCTGGCTGTGCGTCAAGGCCTGGCGGTTCGGTGCCGGTGCGCCAGTGGCGGGCCTCGGCAGCCGGGAAGAACTGCTGACTACCTACACCGAAGCTGGCGGCGCGGACGTCAGCCTGGAGGAACTGCGCTGGTGGGAGGTGCTCGGCACACTCCGCTGGGGCGTGATTTGCCTGGCCCAGGCGTCGGCGCACCTGTCCGGCGCGCATCGCTCGGTCGAGCTGGCCGCGATCGGGCGCCGCGTCTGCGAACAGGAGTGGGACCTGCTCCTGCTGCTGCAGCCCGAGGCGGCGGCGGAAGCCGCCACGCGGCGGCCTCGGCTAACTGGGGCGGCGCTTGCGGAGCCCGCCCCGCACGGCCGCCCGACCGCGAGCGAGCTGCTGGAGGCGGTCCGAGAGTACTTGCTAGGTAGCGTCATGCCCGCGACCACCGGCCAGCTGGCGTTCCATGCCAGGGTCGCCGCTAATGCGCTGGCCATCGTCGCTCGCGAGCTGGACCTCGGCCCGTTCCCTGCCGACGCCGGGCTCGCCGGCGCGGTGGCGGCCCGGCTCGCCGTCGCAAATCCGAAGTACTTCGAGACGGCCCCGGCGTCCTAGCTCGGTGCTAGGACTGCCGGGAATCGGCCTGGCTATTCGTGCATGGGCTGCTCGTGAGCAGCATGGCCAGCCGGCTCGAGCTGGACTGTCGAATGGTCCATGTCGAAATGGCCGCGCAGGCATTCCTGCAGCTTGTCCAGCATGATCGCGCTCTGGCCGCGCTCAATGATCGCCGGATCCACCACCACATGCGCCGAGAAGACCGGCAGACCGGAGGTAATCGTCCAGACGTGTAGTTCGTGCACCTCGCGGATGCCAGGGACATCAGCCAGGTGCCGGCGGATCTCAGCCAGGTCGACACCTTCCGGGCTGGCCTCGAGCAAGACGTCGACGGCTTCCCGGAGCAACCGCCAGGTGCGCGGCAGGATCAGCGTGCCGACGGCTAGCGAGGCGACCGGGTCGGCCAGCAGGTAACCGGTCGCGCTGATGATGATCCCGGTCACGATCACCGCTGCGGCGCCCAGTGTGTCGGCGGCAACCTCCAGGAACGCGCTGCGGACGTTCAGGCTCTCGGCCTGCCCGTGCCGCAGCACCAGCAGTGAGCAGGCGTTGGCCGCTAGCGCGCCCAGGCCAAAGCCGATCAGCAGCCCGGAACTCACCGCAGGCGGCGAGGTCAGCCGCCTGGCGGCCTCGGTGAAGATCAGCGCGGTCATGGCCAGCAGCAGCAGCGCGTTCGCCATCGCCGCGAGGATCTCCGCTCTGGCGAAGCCGAAGGTACGCCGGCCGGCGGCCGGGCGGGCCGCGAACCAGGCGGCCAGCAGCGACAATCCGATCCCGCCCGCATCGGCAGCCATGTGTGCCGCGTCCGCGAACAGCACGAGCGCACCGGTGATGATGGCTCCGATCACCTCGGCCGCGGCGATGCCGAGGCTGATCAGAAATACGACCGTAAGAGCGCGACGGTACCTGCCAGTCGCCGTCTGCCTGCTGTGCAGATGCGCATCGTGATGGTGCCCGCGCCGCTCGCCGGTGCCGGGCTGGTCTCGCCGCCGCCCGCAGTCGCTGTTCGTGACGCCACCGTCGCGCTCCGGCACGGGGCCGGGGCCTGGTGTCTGGCGGTCCCGGCCGCGATCAGGAGGCTGATCGCGGCCGGGCGGTGGCGCGCTGGTCATCGGCCCGGTTCGTCCCGCCGGTCCCGGCCGCCCCCGGTGTCGAAGCCGGGTTCGGTGCCGGGTGCGCCTGCCTCGCCGGGGGCAAGCAGCTCGTAAGCGGGGTTGATCATGACCGGCTTGCCATCGCGGATGCCAACCTGGCCGCGCAGCCGCACCTTGGAGCCTGGCCGTAGGCCCGGGATGTTCGACCGGCCGTAGAACAGTGCGGTGAGCTGTCCGGTGGAATCCTCCACGTCGCAGGCCAGCACGGTGTTGTGCTCGACCGGGCGGATCTCGACCGTGTGCACCCGGCCCTCCGCCAGCGCCCGGCCCGGCCGGGTCAGCGAGCCGATCGGCGTCACCCCTCGCCGCGGAGCCGGGTGCTCATAGCCGCCGCCGCTAGCAGGAGCGGTAGGGCCCGCAGCGATCGGCTGGCCCGGCCCGGCTTCCGCCCGGCCGCTGGCCGGCCCGTTGCCCGCTGGCACTGCGGTCCGGCTGGTCGGCTCTGGCGACGGGCCGGTCAGGGTCGCAGGCTGCGGCATGGCCCCGGCGCCGTCAGCACCCGGCTTTGCCGCCTGTCCGCGCCGGGTCAGGCTCTCCACCCTGCTGCGCACGTCAAAGGGCACGATCGTGGCGGCGGCGTGCGGGATCCGGCTGATCACCGCCGCCATCTTGTCCGCGGTTCGGTCGTGCAGCAGGCGGCCGACGATGGGAGCGTAGCTGCGGCGCGGCAGGATCGCGGTCACGCCCACGCCGGGCAGCACCGCTTCGGCGCTCACCAGGTTTGCCGCCGCGTTGGCGAGACGTCGGTCCGGGCAGTCCACGAAGTCGAGCGGGATGCCCGGGTTCGCCCGCATCCAGTCTTGCCGCAGCTTGTCGGCCTGGACGTTGTCGATGACGAAGTGCACGGCGCGCAGCGAGGTAGGCCGCAGGCTGCGCGCGTACCGGAGGCCGGCAATCGTGGCGAGGTCGAAATCGTCGATGAAGACGAAGACGCTTCGGCGGGAGTAGGTGGGCGGCTCGGGTCGCTTGGCCCGGCTGCCGATGCCCTCCAGCACGTTTGCTTCCATCCGGTACTGCCGGTTCAGGAAGATCAGGGCGGGCACGCCGGCGATGAATAGCAGCACCACCAGCCAGGCGCCCTCGCCGAACTTCACGATCACGAAGATCAGCACCACGATCAGCGAGGTGACCCCGGCCGAGAAGTTGATGACGGCCTTGTAGCGCCAGCCTCGCTCGCGCGTCCGGTGGTGGTATTTGGCCATCCCGAGCCCGGCCATGGTGAACGCGGTGAACACGCCGAGCGCATAGAACGGCACGAGCGAGTTGACGTTTGAGCCGACCACGGCCAGCAGCGCGATGGACACGATGGCCAGGACGATGATGCCGTTGGAGAAGACCAGCCGGTGGCCGCGCTTGGTCAGCCAGCGGGGCAGGAACGCGTCCTCGGCGACGAAGCTGGTCAGGAACGGGAACCCGTTGAAGCTGGTGTTGCCGCCGGTATAGAGGATCAGCGCGGTCGCCGCCTGCACCACGAAGAACAGGACGTGGCCGGCGCCGCTGCCGAACACT
>DATMMA010000229.1:0-11743 GCA_035570295.1 Streptosporangiaceae bacterium | reverse complement strand
GGGCAGCACCCCGTGGGGGCTGGGCACACCGTCCGCCCCGCGGTCCCGGGGCGGCACCGCGCCGGAGGTGTTCGCCCGGTACCGGGAACAGGACTGGATCGTCAACTCGCGCAACACCGCCGACGAGGAGGTGATCCGCATCATGGCCTCGCTGGCCGGCTTCGAGCCGCGCATCACCCACCGCGCCGACAGCCTCGACCTCGTGCAAGACATGATCACTGCAGGCCTTGGCGTCGGGCTGCTTCCGATCGACCACGCTATCCGCGAAGGAGTGCGCCTCCTTCCGCTCACCGGTCCAGACGTCGAGTTGCGGGCATACGCCGTCACCCGCCACGGGCGACTGAACTGGCCCCCGCTCGCCCTGGTCACCAGCCTCCTGCGCGCCAGCCGCCACCCCGCACCGGGCAACCCAGATTCATGAGCCATCAAGCGGACACGCCGAGGTAGGCCGCCGACCTGGCACGCGTAACACGCGCCACTCTCTATAGTGCTCCTTGTGCGTCTCGTCATCGCCCGGTGCAGCGTGGATTACACCGGGCGGTTGTCAGCGCATCTTGCGCTGGCCACCCGGCTGATCATGGTCAAGGCGGATGGCTCCGTGCTCATCCACAGCGACGGCGGGTCTTATAAACCGCTGAACTGGATGTCACCGCCCTGTCGCCTGACTGAATCCTCCGCGGCTGAGTGGATCGTCACTGGCAAGTCGGGCGAGACGCTAGCCATCCACCTCGAGGAAGTCATCAGCGACTCATCCGCTGACCTCGGCGTGGATCCCGGCCTGGTCAAGGATGGCGTCGAGGCCCATCTGCAGGAACTGCTCGCGGCCCAGCTGCACGTACTCGGCGCTGGCTGGCGGCTGGTGCGCCGCGAGTACCCGACCGCGATCGGCCCGGTCGACATCATGTGCCGGACTGCCGAGGGCGTTAGCGTCGCCGTCGAGATCAAGCGCCGAGGTGAGATCGACGGCGTCGAGCAGCTTACGCGCTATCTCGAGTTGCTGAACCGCGACCCGCTCCTGGCCCCGGTCCAGGGGATATTCGCCGCGCAGGAGATAAGACCCCAAGCACGAGTGCTTGCCGAAGACCGCGGCATTCGCTGCGTGACGCTGGACTACGAGTCGATGCGCGGCACGGACGACGGCGCACTGCGACTGTTCTAGGAGTTGCATAGAGTGACAGGACTGCCTGCGCTCGGAGAAGGGACGGCTGGCTCGTGGGTAACCCGGCTATCAACCAGACCGGCACTGCCGGCCTGACAGCGACCGAGCACCGCCTGGACAACGGCCTGCGACTGGTGCTGTCCGAGGACCATCTGACGCCGGTCGCCGCCGTCTGCATCTGGTATGACGTCGGCTCGCGGCACGAGATCGCTGGCCGGACCGGCCTGGCTCACCTATTCGAGCACCTCATGTTCCAGGGCTCGGCGCAGGTGAAAGGAAACGGGCACTTCGAGCTTGTCCAGGGGGCCGGCGGCTCGCTGAACGGCACGACGAGTTTCGAGCGGACCAACTACTTCGAGACCATGCCCGCGCATCAGCTGGAGCTTGCTCTGTGGCTTGAAGCTGACCGGATGGGCACCCTGCTCACCGCGCTCGACGACGAGTCCCTGGACAACCAGCGTGACGTGGTGAAGAACGAACGCCGGCAGCGCTACGACAACGTCCCGTACGGCACGGCGTTCGAGCGGCTGACCGCGCTGGCTTATCCAGAGGGGCACCCCTACCACCACACGCCCATCGGCTCCATGGCCGACCTTGACGCGGCAACCCTGGCCGATGCCCGCGCGTTCTTCCGCGCGAACTACGCGCCGAACAACGCTGTCCTGGCGATCGTCGGCGACATCGACCCGCAGCAGACGCTCGTCTGGGCGGACAAGTACTTCGGGTCGATCCCAGCACACGACGGCAAGATGCCGCTTCGAAACGCCGACCTGCCCGACATCATCGGCAGGCAGATACGACAGGTCGTCCGGGAAGATGTCCCGGCGCGCGCGCTGATGGCGGCGTACCGCCTGCCGCAAGACGGCACGCGCGAATGCGACGCTGCCGACCTCGCGGCCACAGTCCTCGGCAACGGGATGTCGTCCCGGCTGTACAACCGTCTGGTGCGGCACGACCGGACAGCTATCACGGCAGACTTCGGGCTGATGCGCCTGGCTGGCGCGTCCTCGCTGGGCTGGCTGGACGTGAAGGCGTCCGGCGGCACCGAAATTCCGCAGATCGAGTCCGCGATTGACGAGGAGCTGGCACGGCTCGGCGCGGACGGACCCAGCCCCGAAGAGTTGGAGCGGGCCCAAGCCCAGCTGGAACGTGAGTGGCTGGACCAGTTCAGCACTGTCGCCGGCCGGGCGGATGAGCTATGCCGGTACGCGGTGCTGTTCGGCGATCCGCAGCTCGCCTTCACTGCCGTCAGCCGCATCCTCGACATCACCGCGGCGGAGGTCACAGCGGTTGCCGCCGCCCGGTTGCGGCCTGACAACCGGGCCGTGCTCGTTTACGAGCCGACCAGCTCGGCAGAACCAGCGGCCGATGGCCAGGACAGGACCGATCAGGACACTGCCGGCCAGAACGGGGCCGGCGAGAACGGGGCCGGGCAATGACCGACGCGGACGTGACCATGGATCTGCACCCGATGCCGGCCGCCGGTCAGGCCAGAAGCTGGGCGTTCCCTTCCCCGGAGCACGGCGGGCTGCCCACCGGCCTGCCGGTGCTGCGCTGCCACCGGCCGGGCCAGGAGCTAGTAGCCGTTGAGATCTGCCTCGATGCGCCGCTCGATGCCGAACCTGACGGTCTGGACGGCATCGCCACCATCATGGTCCGTGCCCTGTCCCAGGGCACCCGCCAGCACTCTGCCGAGGAGTTCGCGGCCGAACTCGAACGGTGCGGTGCGACGCTCCAGTCAAGCGCGGACTTCCTTGGCGCCCGCGTTTCGCTGGAGGTTCCCGCTTCTCGCCTGCACCGCGCACTCCGGTTGCTGACTGAGGCGCTCGCCGAGCCCGCGTTCGCGCCCACCGAGATCGAGCGGCTGGTACGCAACCGGCTCGACGCCATTCCGATTGAACTCGCCAATCCCGGCCAGCGAGCAGCGATTCAGCTGACGCACGAACTGTTTCCTGAGTCGGCCCGGATGTCCCGGCCGCGCCAGGGCACGACGGAGACTGTCTCCCGGATCGACGCCGCCGCCGTGCGCGCGTTCTACGAGGCGCGGCTGCGGCCCGTCACGGCGACCGCCGTAGTGGTGGGTGACCTGACCGGAGTCAACCTGGACGCGATGCTCGCCGACACGCTCGGCGGCTGGGCCGCAGATGCCGGCGCGCCGGCGCTCGTTCCGCCGGTGACGGCCCGCGACGACGGCCGGGTAGTAATTGTGGACCGGCCAGGCGCCGTCCAGACGCAGGTGCTCATCGGGCGTCTCGGCCCGGACCGGCACGACCCGGTATGGCCGGCGCTAGTACTCGGCACGTACTGCCTGGGTGGCACGCTTACCTCCCGGCTCGACCGGGTGCTGCGCGAGGAGAAGGGCTATACCTACGGGGTGCGGGCGGCTACGCAGGTGCTGCACTCACCGGCGCCGGACGACGGCATCGGTGCAGCGCTGCTAGCTATCACCGGTTCTGTGGACACGGCGGCGACCCGCCCGGCCCTGGACGATCTGCGGACAGTACTTCGCACCCTCGCCGCCGGCGGACTGACCGACGCCGAGCGTGACATGGCCGTGCAGAATCTGGTGCTCGTCGCGCCGCTCCGGTACGAGACAGCGTCGCCCGTCGCCGACACCCTGGCCGATCAGGTGCAGCAGCATCTGCCTGATGATTTCCAGGCGCAGCTCTACGGGCGCCTGGCCGAGACCAGCACGGCTGAGGCAACGGCAGCTGTCGTGACGGCGTTCCCCGAGGACCGGATGCTCACGGTCCTGGTCGGAGACGCTGCGGAGATCAAGGCGCCGGTCGAAGACCTGGGCATCGGCCCGGTCAGCGTTGTCACCACCTGACTCCGAGTCTAGTAACTAGTCATTTCCAAAATGACCTGTTTGACCAGTTTAGTTCGCTGCGCCATTCTGGACAGGCCCATTCCGGAGTGGCAGGAGCGCTGAGGTGACTGAGAAACCGAGGTTCGACGAAGTTCGCACCGGCCGGCTGCTGATGCGGCGCTGGCGAGATTCTGACCGCGGCCCGTTCGCTGAGCTGAACGGCGACCCGGAGACACTGAAGTTCTTCCCCGCGACGCTGGACCGGGCGGCCAGCGATGCCCTCGTGGATCGCATCGAGGAGCGCTTCGAGCAGCAGGGCTTCGGATTGTGGGCGCTGGAAGTCACCGGGACCGGTGAGTTCATCGGCTTCACCGGTCTGAGTCCGTTGCCGGACGACGTCCCCGGGGCCGGCGGCATGGAAATCGGCTGGCGGCTGCTCAGGCATGCCTGGCATCAGGGATATGCGACCGAGGCTGCGCGGGCAGCGCTGGCCGTCGCGTTCGACGGCGCCGGGCTGGCCGATATCTGGTCGATGACCGCGGTGCTCAACGAGCCGTCCCAGGCCGTGATGCGGCGGATCGGGCTGACCGAGGTCGCGCGATTCGAGCACCCGCGAATTGCGGCAGGCGATCCCTTGCGGCCGCACGTGACCTACCGCCTGACCCGCGCGGCGTGGACAGGTCCTGCCATGATCGCGTAAAGAGCGTTTCGCCGCGGCGAATCTTTTCGTGATCATGGCCCGGAGTCAGGACAACAGGTGCGCGTTGACCGCTCGCGCCGATGCTGCCAGCTCCGGAATCACCGTGACCGTGAGGCCAGCCTGGCGCAGCCGGACCGCTCCGCCGCCAGGCACGAAGATCGGCGGCTCCCGCCAGGCAATGACCACCCGGCCCACGCCGCTGGCGATGATCAAGTCCGCGCACGGGGTCGGCCGGGACGCCCGCGCGGCGCAGGGTTCAAGAGAGCTGTACATCGTCGCCGCGGCCAAGTCCGCCGGAGCCCATGAGGCGGACCCCGCTCCGGGACCTGCGAAAGAGCCAGCGAAAGAGCCAGCGGCAAGACTTGATCCGGCTGCCGCGCCCTGGCGGGGCAGCCCGAGCCGGGCGAGGGCCACTTCCTCGGCGTGGTCGCTGGGATCCCACTCGCGCGAGAACCCGGTCGACAGCACCCGGCCGTCACCCGTGACCAGGACGGCACCGACCGAGAACGCAGTCGCCGACGGCGGGCAGTAACGGGACAGCTTGATGGCCTCGAGCAGCCAGTGCAGGTCGGCATCGGGATTGGCTGGCTGGGGCACGAGCGCTCCGAATCCGCACCCCTGGCCGGCAGGCGCTGGGTTGCTTTCGTGCTGCTTCGACGTGAACACGGTACCTGACAAGATTTTCCTCGCCGAGCCAGTGATTTACTGATTCCGGACGGCGAGACGTGCCTGGGCGCACCAGCGTACAATCCCAGCAAAATTAGCGCAGAACGGCGGTGCCAGGCGATGACAGCCACGCTCGGGAGCTACGGTCACGTCCGGTCGACGGATACCTTCGACACACTGAATCCGGCGACGAACGAGGTCATCGGCACGTACCCGATCTTCAACGCGCAGGACGTGGCGGCAACCCTCGAGCGGGCAGAGCCTGCCGCGGCATGGTGGGCTGGCCTCGGCTGGGCGGGCCGCAGGCAGCGGCTGCTGGCCTGGAAGTCGCACCTGACCCGGTATATCGGCCGGCTGGCCGAACTCGTGCACACCGAGACCGGAAAGCCGCTGGCCGACGCCGAACTGGAGATCGTGCTGGCGATCGTCCATATCGACTGGGCGGCCAAGCATGCCCGCCGGGTGCTCGGCCCGCGCCGCGTGCGCAGCGGCCTGGTCGCCATCAACTTCTCCGCCACCCTTGAGTACCAGCCGCTTGGGGTGGTAGGTGTCATCGGCCCGTGGAACTACCCCGTCTTCACACCCATGGGTTCCATTGCCTATGCCCTTGCTGCGGGGAACGGGGTAGTTTTCAAGCCCAGCGAACTGACGCCGGCGGTCGGCGCGTGGCTCGTCAGCTCCTTTGCCGAGGTTGTGCCCGAGCAACCGGTGCTCCAGCTGATCACCGGGATGGGTCAGACCGGCGACCATCTGGCGCGCAGCGGGGTCAGCAAGATCGCCTTCACCGGGTCAGCCGCGACCGCGAAGAAGGTCATGGCCGCGTGCGCGGAGAACCTCACGCCGCTAGTAGCCGAGTGCGGTGGCAAGGACGCGTTCATCGTGGGTGCCGACGCCGATCTCGACGCCGCCGCTGACGCCTGCGCCTGGGGCGCGCTGTCCAACGCCGGCCAGACCTGTGTCGGCGTCGAGCGCGTCTACGTGGTTCAGGACGTGTACCACCAGTTCCTGGAGAAGCTGACGGACCGCGTGACGAGGATACGGCCAGGTGACGACCGGGAGGCCGACTACGGGCCGATGACCCTGCCGGGTCAGGCGGAGGTAATCGAGGAGCACATCGCAGACGCGCTGGCGCGCGGGGCCCGCCCGGTCGTGGGTGGCATCGCGAGCATCCGCCGGCCATACGTCGGCCCCGTGATCCTGGCCGACGTGCCGGAGGAAAGCAAGGCGGTCACGGACGAGACGTTCGGCCCGACCATCACTGTGGCGAAGGTCGCCAGCCTCACCGAGGGAGTCGAGCGAGCCAACGCCAGCCGGTACGGCCTCGGCGGCACGGTATTCACCAAAAGCGGCAAAGCGGCGACGGCGGCAGCACGCTCGATGCGCAGCGGCATGACCGCGATCAACTCGGTCATCTCGTTCGCGAGCATCCCGGCACTGCCGTTCGGTGGATCAGGCGACTCAGGATTCGGCCGTATCCACGGCGCGGACGGGCTGCGGGAGTTCGCCCGGCCAAAGTCGATCGCCCGTCAGTGGATGAAGCCGCCGGTGAACCTGACGTCGTTCAGCCGGACGGACGAAGACATGAAGAAGATCATGAGGCTGGTTACGTTCGTGCACGGCAGGCGCTACAAGTAATGGGCCAGCCGTCATGGGTGCCGAGTTGACGGGCCTGGTGCCCCACTCTTCCGGCACCCATGAAGATCAGGTCGCTATTCGCTAGCTGTCGCCAGCAGCGAATCCGCGGGGTCCAGCGCGGCAAGCGGAGCACGGCCCTGGATGAGATCGGCCGCCCGCTCAGCAATCGCGATCGTGGGGGCGTTGGTGTTGCCGCGCGGCACCGTCGGCATGACCGAGGCGTCGACGACTCGCAGCCCGTCCACGCCGCGGACCCGGAGTTCGCTGTCGAGCACGCTAGTGAGCTTGCTTGCGGCCAGCCGGGAGTCACCGCCCATGGCACAGGTCCCGACCGGGTGGTAGAGAGTCGAGAGGTTGCCGCGGATCCACTCCCGGAGTTCGGCAGCGGTGCCGACATCCGGGCCTGGCGCCAGTTCGGACCGAAGCTGCCGGCTCAGCGGCCTGGCCGCGGCGAACTCGCGCGCCATGCTCACTGCGGCGACCAGCGGATCGAGGTCAGCGAGGTCGGACAGGTAGGACGGATCGATCGACGGCTTGTGCCGTGGGTCCGCGCTGCGCAGCCGGACCTTGCCCCGGCTGCCGACCGTGACCAGCGTGATCAGCACCGACAGCGCCCTGCTGGCCGGATCCGCGAGACCGCCATCAAGGTAGGGAACGGGCAGTACGTGCCACTGAATATCTGGTGCTGGCAGTGCGGGGTCAGTCCGAGAGAACCCGCCGGCCTCCGCGATGTTGGTAGTCATCGGCCCGGTATGCGTCATCTGCCAGCGGGCGAGATTCGCCGGTCCGGCCTTCTCCCACAAGCTCCGGGTCTTCGGCGCACTCCACATCGCGGTGACGACAGGGTGATCGGACAAGTTGCCGCCGACCCCGGGGCTGTCGGCCAGCACCGCGATATCGTGCTCGCGCAAGTGATCGGCTGGGCCGATACCGGACAGCATCAGCAACTGCGGACTGCCGATAACGCCGCAGGACACGATCACCTCGGATCGCGCTTCGGCCAGTTCCTCCGCGCCGCGGCGCAGGTAGCGAACGCCGGTCGCCCGGCCGCCCTCAATCTCGATCCCAGTGACCAGGGCGTCAGTCCGGATGGTCAGGTTCGGCCTGCCTGCCGCCGGGTTCAGGTAGGCGTCGGCGGCCGACCAACGCCGGCCGGCCTTCTGAGTGACCTGGTAGTAGCCGACGCCGTCCTGGCTCGGCCCGTTGAAGTCGTCATTGGCCGGAACGCCACAATTGCGTGCCGCCGCCAGGAAGGCCCCGGTCAGGCCGCTCTTGAACTTGAGGTCCTGCACGCTGAGCGGGCCTGTCGCGCCGTGATAGGCCGACGCGCCGCGTGAGTTGCTCTCCGCCCGGAGAAAGTACGGCAGCAGGTCGGTGTATCCCCAGCCCTCGCAGCCGTAGTCGTCGCGCCAGGAGTCGTAGTCGTGCCGGTTGCCGCGGATGTAGATCATCGCGTTGATCGACGACGACCCGCCGAGTACCCGTCCGCGCGGCCAGTAGATCGACCGGCCGCCTGCCCTGTCCTGCGGGACCGTCTGATAGTTCCAGTCGTAGGCGGTCTGGAATAGCAGATTGACCGCAGCAGGGATGTGGATCTCGTCGGCAGTATCCGGCGGTCCGGCTTCGAGCAGTAGCACCCGGACATCCGGGTTCTCGCTGAGGCGCGAGGCCATTACGCAGCCGGCACTGCCCGCGCCGGCAATCACGTAGTCGTACACGCCCGTCCTCCTGCCTCACCCGGAGTCAGTAAGGCTTGCTTAGCCTGCCCGAGCACCGTTATGTCGCCGCAAGCGTATCGGTGTATTTATGCCTCGCTCTCACAATTAGAGCGTGATCTATGGCTACAGTCCGGTTTCGGTAAACCGCGCTACCGCCCAAGCAGGCGAAACGACTGCCAGGCATGGCGAGAGGCTTCTTGGCGCAGACATTAGCGCGCTCCCGGCCCGCAGACCGGGAGCGCGCTCCCCCCACGATGCGGTCCTGGCAATCCGGCGGGCCCCCGAGAACCGCCGGCTTACCATCGGGACCGCGAGCCGCTCAGCGGCTCATTTCGGGCCCAGATCAGGCCCAAGACCCGGTGACTGAAAATCTCACCCGCTGTTAACGCTGAGACTCCAGTTCTGTTCACTCTCCGTATCCTTACGATGCCACATCGTGTTGGCTATGGGAATACCCCAGGTCAGGCCCGCTAATCCGGCATTAGCAGAGCCTCGCCGGGCGAGTTGCCGGATCCGTCCGCCGGGCGCAGTGCCTGGCAAGGATTTCGGACAAGACCGGCTGCCGCGGGCCTGAAAGCGTGTTTCTGGCCGGGAATAATCCCGGCGGCCAGCCCGGCACGGCCTGCCGATACGGTGAGTCCATGTCACCAGATCCCGACACCCCCGTCGTCCTGTCCAGGATCTATACCCGGACTGGCGACGATGGCACGACATCCCTCGGAGACATGAGCCGAGCGCCCAAGACAGATCCGAGGCTCGCTGCCTACGCCGACACCGATGAGGCGAACTCGGCCCTCGGCGTCGCGGTCACGGTTGGCCAGCTGCCAGCCGATATCAGGCAGGTGTTGCTCCGCATCCAGAACGAACTGTTCGACGTCGGTGCCGACCTGTGCAACCCGGTCACCGCGAACCCTGCCTATCCCCCGCTCCGAGTGGACGAGAGTTACATCACCGCTCTTGAGCAGGCCTGCGACAAGTTCAATGAGGGACTGCCCGTCTTGCGCGGCTTTGTCCTACCCGGCGGCACGGCAGGGGCCGCCTTGCTGCACGTGGCCAGGACGGTGGTGCGGCGGGCCGAGCGCACCACCTGGGCCGCGCTCGAGGTACACGGCGACAGCATGAACCCGCTCACCGCGCGATACCTGAACCGGCTCTCCGACCTGCTATTCATCCTGGCGAGGCGAGTGAACGAGGGGCACGGCGACCTGCTCTGGAAGCCGGGCGGCGAACGATAGGATCGCCGGCCGCCATCAACTGAGCCCGAGCGCCGTAAGCTGGCCCTCAGGTGGAACCGCGGCGAGGACTCCAGCCACGCGAGCAGGCCAGTGAAGGCCGCTTGCGACATGGCTAGCTCGAGGTGGCTGATATCGCCGGGCCTGGTCGGCTGAGCATGCCTGACCTCGCACTCGACAATGACGATTTCGGCGCCGAACCTGCCCGCCTCGGCATCTGTCGGCCTGCGGCAGCGGGCAATGGCGAGTCCGGCGCGGTCGAAACAGGCCTGGGGCCTCAGCCGGAGACTCACGGCAGGATGCCAGCACAGCTGACTCCGCTGGAACTCGGCCAGGCCCTGCCGCCACTTCGCATCGGGCGTGTCGCGCAGGCCGCACTCGATAATCCCGCCATGCCTGGAGATCACCCGGCTTCTCAGCGCCAGACAGGCGACTCCTGCGAATACGAGCGCAGCGACAACCAGCACTACGGCGAGAGCAAGCTGAGCCGACACCCCCGCCGTTCCCCCCGTGCCCGTAGTTGTCCTGCCGGCCGGCTAGCCCTGAGCCGCCCGGAGCAGCGACCGGTAGTACCGCACGTCGGCCGGCTCCTCAGGGCCGATGGCGCCCGCTGACTGGAGCGCCTCTGCCAGCAACTCATCGACGGCCGCGGTGTTAACGTCCGCGCCCAGTTGCGCTTGCCGCGCCAGGATCGAGACCCGGTTGTCGGCCATGGACACGAAGCCGCCGGATACCGCCGCGAAGACATCGGGACCGCCGCCGTCCGGCCGGATCTGTACCATGCTGCCCTCGTACAGGATGCCGATGACCGGTGCGTGATTGGACAGCAGGCCGATCTCGCCATCGAGCGTCCGGGCGATCACCATCTCCGCGCTGCCCGACCAGAGCTCGCCCTCAGGCTCGACGAGCGCTACGTGCATGCTCACGAGCGCTCCAGGTCCTTGGCCTTGCGCTCCACGTCCTCGATCCCGCCGACCATGAAGAACGCCTGCTCGGGAACGTGGTCGTAGCGGCCCTCGCAGATGGCCTTGAACGACGCGACGGTTTCCTTGAGCGGCACGAAGACGCCGGGCTGGCCGGTGAACTGCTCGGCCACGAACATCGGGTGAGACAGGAACCGCTCTATCCGGCGGGCCCGCTGCACCGTCACCTTGTCCTCTTCGGACAGCTCGTCGATGCCGAGGATCGCGATGATGTCCTGCAGCTCGGTGTACCGCTGCAAGATCCGCTGCACCTCGCGTGCAACCTCGTAGTGCTCCTGACCCACGTACGCGGGGGCCAGGATCCGGGAGGTGGACGCCAGCGGGTCCACTGCGGGGAAGATGCCCTTCTGGGTGATCTCCCTGGACAGCGCCGTGGTGGCGTCGAGGTGGGCGAACACCGCCGACGGCGCCGGGTCGGTGTAGTCGTCGGCTGGCACGTAGATCGCCTGCATGGAGGTGATCGAGTGACCGCGCGTCGAGGTGATCCGCTCCTGCAGCTGGCCCATCTCGTCGGCCAGCGTCGGCTGATAACCCACCGCTGACGGCATCCGGCCGAGCAGGGTCGATACCTCGGAGCCGGCCTGGGTGAACCGGAAGATGTTGTCGATGAACAGCAGCACGTCTTGCTGCTGCACGTCGCGGAAGTACTCGGCCATCGTCAGCGCCGACAGGGCGACCCGGAGACGGGTGCCCGGCGGCTCGTCCATCTGGCCGAAGACGAGCGCGGTGTCGTCGATGACGCCGGACTCGGTCATCTCCAGCCACAGGTCGTTGCCCTCGCGTGTCCGCTCGCCGACGCCGGCAAACACCGAGACGCCGCCGTGCTGGTCGGCGATGCGGC
>DATMMA010000228.1:0-16002 GCA_035570295.1 Streptosporangiaceae bacterium | reverse complement strand
GGTGGGCACGAAGATCCTGGCCGGGATGCCCAGCCGGTGCGCGGCATACGCGACAGCCGCGCCGTGATTGCCACCCGACGCGGCCGCCACCCCGGCCGGCGGCATATCCCTGAGCAAGAGGTTCGTGAACGCGCCACGGGCCTTGAACGAGCCCGCGCACTGCAACTGCTCCAGCTTAAGGGTCACCGGCCCCGGCAGATCGAGCTGAACGACCGGAGTCCGGCGCACGTAGGGCCGGATCATGTCGTAGACGCGGTGAATATCGTCACGCGCAATCGTGAGCTGCTGCCCTGCGTCAGGAACCGCTTGCGTGTCACCAGTCACTGCCGAGTGTCTCCTTTGCCTTGGCGATCCGGTCCTCGTCACGCTTGTAGAAGACCCACTGCCTGATCTTCTTGCCCCTGATCAGCCCCGCCCGGGAGAGCAGCTTCAGATGCTCGCCGCAGGTCGGCGGGCTGACGCCCAGTTTCTCCGCGATGAACTGCGCGCACACGCCGTCTTCGATCAGATCGCCGTCGCGCTGCGCCGGGAAGTTGGCCACCGGGTCACGCAGCCACTCCAGGATCTGAAGACGCTTCTCATTGCCCAGCGCCTTGATGAGGTCCACGTCAAGCACGAAGGAATTATGGCAAATAGCTAAACGACTGTCTAGCGCCATTGCCGTTCTGCTCAAGTGCGGCGGCAGGCGGGCTGTGTCCGGGACCTAGCAGTGTTGCTTCAGCGTCGCGCATGTAGCAAGTTCGGGTGGGATAGCAAGACATGCAGGCGCGCAAGGCAGTCAGGTCAATCTGAGTAGCAGGATGTCGCATGAAGAACCAGCTAGGTTCCAGGCCCCCGGCAAGGCTCGCAGCCGCGGTGGTCGCCATCGCGCTGGCCCTCGTAGCCGGTTGTACCGGGCCGCCGCCCCGGCAGTTCAGCCCGATGCCGCCCCAAGGCCAGCAGGAAAAGCCGGGCTACACGACGATCCTGGGACCAGTGTCCGGCAGGGGTTCCAAAACCTTCACCATCTCCGCGCGGCCCGGCATCGCCGTCTGGCTGGGCTGCATCGGTCAGGGCACGGTGTGGATGACCCGCCCGGTGGCAGTCGGGGCGATCTGCCACAGCGGCAATGGCTTCGCCGGGGGTCTGACCCAGCCGACGCACTATCGACACGGACAGAAACTAACTGTACGCATCGTCGGGCCGGCAACTGACAGATGGGAATTCCGGATCGACGGCGCAGCATGGACGGGCTGACCAGTTTGCAGCCACTTGTCAGGTGCAGCGATGTGTGATCGACCGGCGCAGGCGACGGCGGGACTCCCCGACGCGATCGCGCGCGCAGTAACCGAGGTCGACGAGCTGCTCGCTGCCTCCGACCGTGCGTTGCAGGCCAGGTACCCCGGCGACCGGCCCGGTCGCCAGCCGGTACACACCGCCTATATTCCCGCTGATCAGTTCCGCCCGGACCTGGCCGTCGAGTGGGGCCGGCAGGCAATGCAGGCGCTCGCCGACTGCGCACCGTCGCCGCTTGACTTCGGCGAAGCGATGGGCGTGCCGGACGACATCGCGGCCGTCGTGCGCGAAAGGGTGCTGGCGAAACTATCAAACGAGCCGGTCGAGGACTTCCGGCTGGACTTTGAGGACGGCTACAAGCCGTCCGGCGACACTGACGCCGCAGAGGATGCCGATGCGATCGCGGCAGCCAGGCATCTTGCCGCTGCGGCTGCTGCCCCGCCATTCACCGGGATCCGCAGCAAGAGTCTCGAGGCGTCCACTCGGCTGAGGGCGATCCGCACGATCACCATCTTCCTGGCGGAGTTGCTGGCGCTCGGACCACTGCCCGCGGGATTCGTGCTCACCCTGCCAAAAGTAAGTTCGGCCGACCAGGTGCAGGCGCTGGCGCTGATCTGCGACCGCCTAGAGCAGGCCTTCGGGCTGCCAAGCGGCCGCCTCACCTTCGAGATTCAAGCCGAAACCCCGCAACTCATACTCGGCCCTGACGGCACCGCGACCATCGCGCGCTGCGTGCAGGCCGGCGGGGCGCGGCTCGTTGGCGTCCACTACGGAACATACGACTACGCGGCAGCCCTGGGCATCGCCGGGGAGTTCCAGCGTCTGGACCATCCAGCCGCCGATCATGCTCGAGAAATCATGCAGGTTGCGGTAGCGGGAACCGGAGTCCGGCTCTCTGACGGATCACTCAACATCCTGCCGACGGGATCCCGCAGCGACGTGGTCGCTGCGTGGCAGCAGCACTCACGCCTGGTCCGCCGCGCCCTGGAGCGTGGCTTCTACCAAGGCTGGGACTTGCATCCGGCACAACTGGCAAGCCGGTATGCGGCGACCTACGGGTTCTTCGTCGGGGGCCTCCCCCGCGCCTGCGAACGGCTACGCGCTTACACCGCGTCGGCCAAGAGCGGCACGCTAGAAGAACCAGCCACCGCGCGCGCCCTCGCCGGTTTCTTGCTTCGTGGCCTTGACTGCGGCGCGTTTGGCGAGGCAGACATCAGCGAGCGATGTGACCTCGACCGCGCTGACCTGAGGACACTGGGCGATGTCCGACGCTCACCGCAAAACGATCAACGTTAGAAGCAGGCGTACCTGCGGCGCGTAACCCTTCCCCGGCCGCTGTTCGCATAGTAGGGTCCCGTATGCACTTTGTTAGCGCAAAGTTAGCCGACCAGAGAGGGCCCGCCAGTGGCCAGTTCGGGTAGGTCGGAGGTGCTCCAAAGCGGCACCGCGCCGACGGCGACGTCGGTCGAACATCGCGGCATCGAGCACATTCCGCAGTCGGAGCGCTGGGGACGGCCCAGCGGGCTGTTCTGGATGTGGGCGGGCGCCGTCTGGAACGTCGAGTTCGTCGTCTACGGCGCGCTCGCGGTGGTCGTCTTCGGACTCTCATTTGCCCAGGCCGTTGTCGTCATCCTGATCGGCAACCTGTTCTATGTGCTGACCGGGCTGGCGAGCCTCCAAGGACCGCAGGCCGGCACCACAACATTCGGGGTGAGCCGGGCTCCGTTCGGTCCGAACGGGAACCGGCTGCCGTCCTTCTTCAACTGGGTCACCCAAGTCGGATTCGAGATCGAGGGCATCGCCTTCGTCGTGTTTGCCGCCATCTTGCTGACATCAAAAGCCGGCTTCACCGCGGGTGTGGCGGCGAAGGTGATCTTCATCATCCTCGCGGTGGCCATCCAGGCAGTCTTGCCGCTGCTCGGCCATGCAGCCGTGCTGAGGGTGTTGCGGTGGCTAGCGATCCCGTTCGTCGTCTTGTTCGCGGTGCTAGCAGGGCTCACCGCTGGAAAGGTCAACCTGCATGTGCCCGCGCATGGCGCAAGCTGGGGCGCGCTGACCATCTTCCTCGCCCTGGTGATCTCGGCCGGGGGGCTGGGCTGGACCGAGAACGGCAACGACTACTCGCGGTACCTGGCACCGGACGCCAGCAAAGTCCGCATCGTGCTCGCGGTCGCGCTCGGCGGTGCCATTCCGTCGGCGCTGCTTGAAGTGCTCGGCGCTGCCGTCGCCACCGGCGTCCCGAGCGCGACCACTGTCAATGGCCTGATATCGGGACTCCCGAGCTGGTTCATCTGGCCATATCTGATCTTCGCGATCGTCCAGCTGTTCGCGATCAACACGGTCGACCTGTACTCGTCCGGCGTCACGCTGCAGAGCATGATCCCCGGGCTTCGCCGACTGCAATGCGTGGCGATCGACACTGTGATCGCCGGCGGCCTGGCCGCCTATGCGGTCTTCTCGTCGCACTTCTTCACCCTGCTCGCTGATTTCTTGCTGTTCATCATCCTGTGGCTCGGGCCATGGTGCGCCATCTACCTGGTGGACAGCTGGCTCCGGCGAAACCGCTACGACCACGATGCGCTGCTCAATGTGCGAGGCGGCCGGTACTTCCGCAACGGCGGCGTGCATTGGCCAGCGTTCATCGCGCAAGTGCTCGGCATGGTCTGCGCGGCGTTCTGGCTGAACGCCTATTCGCCGTATGTCGGCTACTTCGCAAGCCGGAACGGCGGGTCGTTTGGCTCCGACTTCAGCGTGTTCATCGGCTTGTTCGTCGGCGGCGTCGTGTACTACCTGCTGGCCCGCAAGTCGGTTCAAGCCGAGGGCGAGGCCACAGCGGCCACTGCGATGGAGGCCACTGCCAGCTAGACCAAGCTCTACTGCCGGCGTGCCGCCGGGGTCAGGCAGGCGTGATGCTGGTCAGCGCGAACTTGTCCACGTCGACCAGGCCGCGGTCGGTAATCCTGAGCTCAGGGATCACCGACAGCCCGAGGAAGCTCAGGTGCATGAACGGCGCGCCGATGGCGACACCCAGCTGAGCCGCCGCCACGCGCTCAAGATGCTCGACTGCCGCGGCCACGGCGCCCGCCGGCTGGTCGCTCATCAGCCCGGCGATGGGCAGCGGCACCTCGGCAATGACCTTGCCGTCGAGCACCGCTACCTGACCACCGCCGAGTTCTGCGAGCCTGGCGACGGCTACCGACATCTCGGCCGGTCCGGCCGGCCCGATTTCCCCCACGACCATGCAGTTATGCGCGTCGTGCGCGACCGTGGAGGCAATCGCGCCGCGGGCGAGCCCGAAACCGCGCACGTAGCCGAGGCCGATCCTGCCGGTGCCCAGGTGCCGCTCCGCCACCCCGATCCTCGCGACCGCGGCGGCCGGATCGCGCACATCGAGCACTAGATGCCTGGTGGTGAGGGTGTCTGAGTCGATGCCGATCACCCTGGCCCGGCCCCCATCCGGCGGCGCCAGCGTGAAGGCCGCGGCATCCGGTATCCCGGCCAGATGGACGGAGTCGCGCATCCAGTCCGGTGCGGGCACGCTGGGCACGGCGCCAGGGACGACCTTCCCTCGCTCGGCGACCAGCTGGCCCGATTGATAAACGCGAACCGGCCGCAGCTGATCCAGGGAATCGAAGCAGAGCACATCCGCTTGATAGCCCGGCGCCAGCCAGCCCAGGTGCTGGAAGTTGTGGTACTGCGCAGGGTTGGCCGTGGCCAGCACGAGTGCGTCTTCTAGCCGAGCGCCGCAAGCCACCGCGAGCCGGATGCAGTCATTCACGTGGCCCTCGGCGACGATGGTGTCCGGCTCCCGGTCGTCGGTGCACAGCGCGATTCGCTCGGTGCCATGGCGCAGCACGGTCGGGATCAGGTCCGCCAGGTTCTTGCTCGCCGAGCCCTGCCTGATAAAGATCCACATGCCTTTGCGGCGCTTTTCCTCAGCCTCATCGAGCCGGGTGCACTCGTGGTCGGACTCGATCCCGGCAGCCAGGTAGGCGTCGAGCAACGGACCAGACAGGCCCGGCGCGTGTCCGTCGACGCGCCGGTCGCCGGCGGCGGCGATCTTAGCGAGCAACTCACTGTCACCAGCGACAACGCCGGGATAGTTCATTACTTCGGCGACGCCGATTGCCCCGTAATCCAGCAGCAACTCGCGCACCTCAGCGGCGTCAACCTGCGCCCCCGGGCTCTCGAACGGCGAGGCCGGAACGCAGCTAGACGCGCAGATGCCGAACGTGAACGGCAGCACCGACGCCGCCCGGGCAAGCGCCGCCACCCCGCGGACGCCGAAGACATTAGCTAGCTCGTGCGGATCGGCGGCAACAGCGGTCGTGCCTGCCGGCAGCACCGCACGGACGAACTCGTCCACCCACAGGCTGGTGGACTCCAGGTGCATATGCGCGTCGATGAAGCCGGGGGTGAGCGCCGCACCGGACACGTCCACGACTTCGCGGGCCTCCCGCGGGCCCCAGCCGGCAATCATGCCGTCGGCGATAGCCAGGTCTTCGCGCAGCCACTCCCTGGTACCGGGCACGAAGATGTTCCCGCCGGCCAGCAGCACGTCAGCTGGCTCGTCGCCGCGCGCCACGGCAAGGAGATGCGGTGTTCCTCGGCGTGGCGGCATGGCCACCTCCGGTTCCGGCCCGTCTGCAGGCCCTAGGTTGTCCCGAGTTTACGTCGGCGGCCCTGGTCCGTCATGGTGCCGCAGTTTGCCGCAAGCCGGCTGGCATGCTTGCCCCACTCCGGTCGGCAGGAGAGTCTGTCGGAATGGGCACCAACCAGCTGACCTGGTTTAACCAACTAACCGCCCGGGCCGCGCAGCAGACGCTGTTGGATTGCTGCTCCGCGCGGGCGTGGGCGGAGCCGATGGCAGCCGGGCGGCCTTACGCCTCCGCCGAGGATGCGATCCGGCGGTCCGGCGCGATCGTCGCCGAGCTGTCCGTCGCGGACCTAGCCGAGGCGCTGGCTGGCCATCCGCGGATCGGCGAGCGCCCGGACACCAACCACGGCAGCGCCAACCACGGCAGCGCCAGCCAAGAAGGGGCCAGCCAAGAAGGGGCCGGAGCAGCCGACTGGTCCAGGCAGGAACAGTCAGGCGTCGACGCCGGCGACACCGCGACCAAGCGGGCGCTGGCCGAGGCAAACCTGGAGTATGAGCAGCGTTTCGGGCATATTTACCTAGTGTGCGCATCTGGACGGACCGGCACAGAGCTCCTAGCTCTGCTGCGCGGCAGGCTGCAGAACGAACCGGAGGACGAGTGGCAGGTCGTGCGGACTGAATTGCAGAAGATCAACGCCCTCAGGCTGCACCGGCTCCTGGCCGGCGTGGCGTGAGCGCGATCTCCACCCACGTGCTGGACACAGCCGCCGGCTGCCCGGCAGCTGGCCTGGGCGTCCGACTGGAGCACGTCGCACCCGCCGGGCCGGAGGAGATAGCCAGAGCCACGACAGACTCCGGCGGCCGGATCACCAGCCTCGGGCCAGAGCGAATCAGCCCCGGCACCTACCGGCTGGTGTTCGACACCGGCGGCTACCTCGGACGGCAGACCGGCAGCGGCGGGAGCGCGAGCAACGCGAGCGGCACGGACAAACCGGCCTTCTTCCCCGAGGTTATTGTCACTTTCACGGTCGCCGAGGATCGCGAGCACTACCATGTTCCCCTCCTGATGAGCCCGTTCGGCTACTCGACCTACCGAGGGAGCTGACGTGGATTACGCGCTGGACGCTCACCAATACGGGAAAGCCGAGACCAGGCTGGTCCGTATCTACCGGGACACGGCCCGGCACCAGATCCGCGACCTCAACGTCTCGACCTCGCTGCGCGGCGATTTCGCAGCCGCCTACCTCGACGGCGACCAGGCGAACGTGCTGCCCACCGACAGTCAGAAGAACACCGCGTACGCGTTCGCCCTCGAGCCTGGCGTGACCGAGATCGAGACCTACGCACTGGCGCTGGCCAGGCATTTCACCAACGACATCGAGCCGGTGCACGCCGCGCGCGTCGAGGTCGACGAGTACCTCTGGGAGCGGGCACGAGTGCCGGGCGGTGAGCATCCGCACGCCTTCGTCCGGGCCAGCCAGGAAGTAAGAACCACGACAGTGACTGTCGAGGGCCGCGGGCGCGAGCAGCGTGCCTGGGTCCTGTCCGGGCTGCGGGATCTCGTGCTGCTGAAGTCGACAGGATCGGAGTTCGCCGGATTCCTGCACGACCGGTACACCACCCTGGCCGAGACGGACGACCGGGTGCTGGCGACGTCGCTGATCGCTCGCTGGCGCCACATGCGTCCCGAACGCGACGACCGGGCTGCCCTGAACGCGAGCATCCGCCAGCTGCTGATCGAGAAGTTCGCCACGGTACACAGCCGCGCGCTCCAGCAGAGCCTCTTCCAGATGGGCAAGGCGGTGCTGGCGGCCCATGAGGACATCGCGGAGATCAGGCTGTCCGCCCCGAACAAGCATCACTTCCTGGTCGACCTGAGTCCGTTCGGGCTGGACAACCGCGGGGAGGTATTCCGCGCGGACGACCGGCCCTACGGCCTGATCCAGTGCGCAGTGCAGCGAGAGGATGCGCCGCCCGCCGGCCCGGCCTGGGATTCGCCTAGTTCGTTCGCAGGCTAACCAGATAATCGAACGATGCAGCACGGCGCAGCGTCGCGCCAGGGAGGCCGCGAGCGTGGAGTTCATTCAGCCCGGAAGCTGGGCCGAGGCACTGGCCATCCAGGCGGAACTGCCTGCCGCCGTACCGCTGGCCGGGGGCACCGACCTGATGGTCGAGCTCAACTTCGGCGCTCGCCGGCCGGGGGCGCTGCTCGATCTCACCAGAATCACTGAGCTCCGGCACTGGGACATCGACGGCAATCAGGTACGGCTCGGCGCCGGCGTCACCTACAGCCAGGTGATCACCGAGCTGCGCGGCAAGCTGCCCGGGCTCGCCCTGGCCGCACGGACAGTCGGATCACCGCAGATCCGCAACCGCGGCACGGTCGGCGGCAACCTGGGCACCGCGTCACCAGCCGGCGACGCGCATCCACCGCTGCTGGCCGCACGCGCCGAGGTCGAGATAGCTTCCGTCACTGGAACGCGCTCGCTGCCTGTCGATCAGTTCTTCACCGGCCCGAAGCACAACGCGCTGGAACCCGGTGAGCTGATCGCAGCAGTCCGCATCCCGCTGCCATCCGGACCGGAGCAATTCAGCAAAATCGGCACGCGGAACGCGATGGTGATCGCCGTCGCCGCGTTCAGCCTGGCGCTCCGTCCCGACTGCCAGGAGGTGGGCACCGGCATCGGCTCTGCCGGACCGACGCCGCGGCGCGCCCGTCAAGCGGAGAAGTTCCTGGCTGCCGCTCTCGCCGAAGCGGGTCTGTGGGAGTCCCGTGCCCGCCTGCCCGACGCGATCGGGGCCGAATTCGGCGATCTGGTCGCTGCCGCCGCCGAGCCAATCGATGACGTGCGGGGCACCGCGGCGTACCGGCGGCATGGCCTGGCAGTGATGGCGCGCCGGACACTCGCCTGGGCCTGGCAGGACTATCAGCACGGCTACGACGGTGCTGGCTACGACGTTGCTGGTTACGAAGGGGAGCGTGACGAACCGTGCGAGTGACCGCGAAAGTCAATGGCCAGACCAGGGAGGCCGACGATGTCTGGGAGGGCGAGAGCCTGCTGTTCGTGCTGCGCGAGCGGCTTGGCCTGCCTGGCTCGAAGAATGCCTGTGAGCAGGGCGAATGCGGGTCCTGCACGGTCTACCTCGATAACGTGCCGGTCTGCGCCTGCCTGGTGGCAGCAGGGCAGGCCAGCGGACGGAGCATAGTCACCGTCGAGGGCCTGGCATCCGGGACCGACCTGCATCCGGTACAACAAGCATTTCTGCGTACCGGTGCGGTGCAGTGCGGCTTCTGCACGCCTGGGCTGATCGTCGCAGCCCATGATCTGCTCACCCGGACGCCGCGTCCGACTGACCCGCAGATCCGCGAGGCGCTCGCTGGCAACCTGTGCCGGTGCACTGGCTATGAGAAGATCCTGGACGCAGTACGCCTGGCGGCACGGCAGATGAGCGGAGACGCGGAATGAGCACGCTGGTGCTCGACGGCTGCGCGGTCGTCACCATGGATGGCCAGGGCAGCGAGTACGCCAGCGGACACGTCGTCGTCACCGGCAACGTGATCACCGCGGTCGGTCCAGGCGCGCCGCCGCCAGCGAGCCTGCCCGACGGTGCCGCAAACAGCAGTGCCGCAAACAGCAGTGCCGCAAACAGCAGTGGCACCATCAGGCGGATCGACGCCAGCGGCTGCCTTGCCACCCCCGGCCTCATCAACACCCACCATCACCTCTACCAGTGGGGCACTAGGGGGATGGCGGCCGACGCGACGCTCTTCGAGTGGCTGACGCAGCTCTACCCGGTCTGGGCCCGGATGGACGCCGGCATCGTCCAGGATCTGTCCACCGCCGCGCTTGCCTGGCTGGCGAAAACCGGCTGCTCGACCACGATGGATCACCACTACGTTTTCCCGAGATCGGGCGGCGACCTTCTCAGGGCGACCGTTGCCGCCGCACGGCAGGTCGGCCTGCGGTTTCACCCGACACGCGGCTCAATGGATCTCGGCGCGAGCGCTGGCGGGCTGCCGCCCGACGAGGTAGTAGAGGACCGCGACACCATCCTGCTCGCCAGCAAGGCCGCCATCGAGGAATTCCACGACGCCTCGCCGCACTCGATGCTGCGCGTCGGGCTGGCGCCTTGCTCGCCATTCTCGGTGACCAGCGAGCTGCTCACCGACGCGGCCGAGCTGGCGCGCCAAGCTGGCGTGCGCTTGCATACGCACCTGGCTGAGACGGCCGACGAGGACGAGTACTGCGCGGAACACTTCGGCTGCACGCCAGTGGAGTACCTGGATTCACTTGGCTGGCTGGGTGAAGACGTCTGGCTGGCGCACGGGGTGCACCTGGACGACGCGGCCATCACCAGGCTCGCCGTCACTGGCACCGGAGTCGCCCATTGCCCGTCTTCCAACGGCCGGCTGGGTGCAGGCATCTGCCGGACGCATGACCTGCTTGCCGGCGGAGTTCGCGTCGGCCTCGGGGTGGACGGCGCCGCGTCCAGCGAGGAAAACTCGCTGATCGGGGAAGTCCGGCAAGCCGCGCTGATCGCCAGGTCAGCCGGCGGACCGCGGGCTATGTCGGTCCGCCAGGCGCTGAGACTGGCCACCATGGGCAGTGCGCAACTGCTCGGCCGCGACCAGGAGATCGGCTCGCTGGAAGCTGGCAAGCTCGCGGACATCGCGCTGTGGCGACTCGACACCCTGCCGCACGCGGGCATCGCCGACCCGGTGGCTGCGCTCGTGCTCGGCGCTCGCCCGCCTCTGGAGTTGCTGCTGGTCAATGGGGAGACGGTCGTCGAGCGAGACCAGCTAGTCACCGTCGACGAGCCAGGCGTGGCTGCGCAGGCGCGCCGCGCGAGCGCCGAACTCGCCGAGCGCGGCTAACCGGGGAGGATGCTTGTGACCATTCAGGCCAATACCGCTGCGGCGAACACGGTGTCAGCGAACACCGGGCCGGCGCCGGTCAGCGCTCCTGACCAGATCTCGGCGCCGCCCTGGGGCATCGGCGACAGCGCGCCCAGGCCAGACGGCATACTCAAGGTCACCGGCCAGTTCGCCTACGGCAGCGACCTGTGGATGGACGGCATGCTGTGGGGCGCGACGCTGCGCAGCCCGCATCCGTCCGCGCGGATCACGTCGGTCAGCATCGGCGAGGCGCTGGCCACTCCCGGCGTGCACGCCGTCCTCACCCACGACGATGTCCCCGGCACCAACCGGTGCGGGCTCGAGCACACCGACCAGTCGGTGCTCGCCGAGGATGTCGTCCGCTACCAGGGCGAGCCGGTGGCCCTCGTCGCGGCCGATCATCCCGAGATCGCGCGGCTGGCCGCCGGGAAGATCCGGGTCGAGTACGACGTACTGGAGCCGGTGACCGACCCGGCCGCTGCGCTGGCGCCGGACGCGCCGCGCGTCCATCCTGACGGCAACCTGGTCCGCCATCTCAAACTACGCAAGGGCGAGCCCGAGCCCGTCGCCGCGGTGGTCGTTGCCGGAGACTACCGGGTCGGGATGCAGGACCAGGCCTTCCTCGGGCCAGAGGCCGGGCTAGCGGTTCCCGACGGCGTTGGCGGCGTCGACCTCTACGTCGCCACTCAGTGGCTGCACGTTGATCAGCGCCAGGTGTGCGCGGCACTCGGCCTTCCCCCAGAGCGAGTCCGGCTGACCCTGGCCGGCGTCGGCGGCGCATTCGGCGGCCGCGAGGACCTGTCCATGCACGTGCATGCCTGCCTCCTGGCGCTGCATACCGGCAAGCCGGTGAAGATGAGCTACAACCGCGCAGAGTCGTTCTTCGGCCACGTCCACCGCCATCCCGCGACGATGCACTACGAGCACGGCGCGGCAGCCGACGGCCGGCTGGTCTACGTCAAGGCAACCATCATTCTGGACGGCGGCGCCTACGCTTCCAGCACGCCGGCCGTCGTGGGGAACGCCGGCACGATGGGCATCGGCCCGTACGTCGTGCCCAACGTGCACGTCGACGCGTACGGCGTGTACACCAACAATCCGCCGTGCGGCGCGATGCGCGGCTTCGGCTCGGTGCAAGCCGCGTTCGCACACGAAGCGCAGATGGACAAGCTGGCGGCAGCACTGCGCATGGACCCCGTCGAGTTGCGCTCCCTCAACGGCATGAGCCTGGGCGCGCAGGCGCCAACGGGCCAGGTCATCGACAGCCCCGCGCCGGTGGCCGAGCTGCTGCGACGGGTGCAGGGCCGGCCGATGCCCGGGTCGCGGCAGATACAGCAGACGAGCTCCGCCGGCGAGCCCGGACTGCTCGACCTGCCCGGCGGCGCGGCCAACACGACGCATGGTGAAGGAGTCAGACGCGGTGTCGGCTACGCGGTGGCCTACAAGAACGTCGGTTTCTCCGAGGGATTCGACGACTATTCAGTCGCCAGGGTGCGGCTGGAAGTCTCCGCTGGCGAGCCCGCAGTGACGGTGCACACCGCGGCGGCTGAAGTGGGGCAAGGCCTGGTCACCATCGAGCAGCAGATCTGCCGCACCGAACTGGGCGTGCGACAGGTCGTGACGCATCCGAAGGACACCTCAGTCGGTTCCGGCGGATCGACCTCCGCGTCCCGGCAGACCTACGTCACCGGCGGGGCGATCCAGGCCGCCTGTCAGAAGGTACGCGAACGGGTCTTTGCGCTGGCCTGCCAGCGGCTCGGCCGCACCATCGCTGATCTGCGGCTGGCTGACGGGCACGTGGTCTCTACGAGCCTTGGCACGGTGGCATCACTAGCCGATGTGCTCGGCAACCAGGTAGTCGAGGAGACCGTTCAATGGCGGCACCGGCCGACCTACCCCGTTGACCCGGAGACAGGCCAGGGCTTCGCGCACGTCCAGTACGCCTTCGCCGCGCATCGCGCGGTCGTCGACGTGGATACCGAGCTGGGCCTCGTCAAGGTCGTCGAACTGGCCTGCGCACAGGACGTGGGCAAGGCGCTCAACCCGGACGCGGTACTCGGTCAGATCCACGGCGGCAGCGCCCAGGGACTCGGCCTGGCGGTAATGGAAGAGATCCAGGTGCTTGACGGGCGAATCCGCAATCCGTCGTTCACCGATTACCTGATCCCCACGATCCTGGACATGCCGCCGATGCACGTCGAAGTGCTGGAGTACGCCGATCCCCATGCGCCCTACGGCGTGCGGGGCGTTGGCGAACCACCGACCATTTCGTCAGGTCCGGCCATCGCGGCCGCCATCCGTGCGGCTACTGGACTGGAACTTGGCCGCATCCCGATCAAGCCCGAGCACCTGACGGGCACCGCGTGACAAGCGTGGCAACGGGCCAGCACCCGGACCTGTTGCTGGCCGGTCCAGCTGTGACCACGGACGGCGTCGTTCCCGCCTTGATCGCGGTTACCGGCGGCAAGGTCAGCGGTGTGCACGACCTGGGCGATCTGAATGCACTTCCCGCCCTCCCCGGCCTGCCGGTGTGGCGGCTGGCCGGCGACGAGGTGCTGATGCCCGGCCTCGTGGACACGCACGTGCACGTCAACGAGCCGGGGCGGACGCACTGGGAAGGGTTCGCGACCGCGACAAAGGCGGCTGCTGCTGGCGGCGTGACCACGATCGTGGACATGCCGCTGAACAACCTGCCGCCGACGACCTACGTGCACGCGCTCGAGATGAAGCGGGCAGCGGCCTCCGCCCAGTGCTGGGTTGACATTGCTTTCTGGGCAGGCGCAGTGCCGGGAAACGTACCCGACCGTGCCGGATTGCAGCGAGCCGGCGTGCGCGGCTTCAAGTGCTTCCTTGCCGATTCGGGGGTGCCGGAGTTCCTGCCGCTGGATCGCGCCGGCCTGCTTCGCGCCGCGACCCAGATCGCGGAACTCGGCAGCGTGCTGCTCGTCCATGCAGAGGACCCGGCCCAACTTGGCGAGGTCCATGGGCCGGGCCGCGCAGACTATCCGGCGTTCCTGCGATCGCGGCCGCCTGAAGCGGAGACCTCCGCCATCGCCGCGGTGATCGACGCCGCCCGGCAGACCGGGGTCAGGGCCCACATCCTGCACGTCTCCAGCGCGGACGCGATCGACCTGCTCGCCGCCGCGCGCGCCGAAGGGCTCGCGGTCACCAGCGAGACATGCCCGCACTACCTCACGCTGGCCGCCGAGGAGGTGCCTGCCGGGGCGACGGAGTTCAAGTGCTGTCCGCCGATCCGGGAGCGCGCTAACTCCGAGCGGCTCTGGGCTGGCCTGAAGGCGGGTCTCATCGACTGCATCGTTTCGGATCACTCGCCCTGCCCGCCGGAACTGAAGCTGCCCGGCGCCGGCGACTTCGCCAGGGCGTGGGGAGGCATCGCGTCGCTACAGCTCAGCCTTGCCGTCGTCTGGAGCTACGGGCGGCAACGGGGGTTCGGGCTGGCTGATCTAGCCCGCTGGATGGCGGCCGCCCCGGCGCAACTGGCAGGCCTGGATGACAAGGGCCGGATCGCGGTCGGGTGTGATGCTGATCTGGTGGCGTTCGCTCCCGATGCCAGCTTCGTGGTGGAGCCGGGACTGCTGGCGCACCGGCACAAGCTGACGCCGTATGCCGGCCAGCGGCTGACCGGCGTGGTGCGTCGGACATGGCTGCGCGGGCGCGAGATCTTCGGCACTGACGAAGCAGCGGCGGCCGGCCCAACCGGGGAACTGCTATGAGGGCGTTCCCGCCCGGAAGCGGTGCGCCTCCGGCCAGCGGCCCGGACTTCGCGGCCTTGCCCGATCTCGCCTCACGACGGCTCGGCGGGAGCGTCAGGTACGCCACCGACGAGCTGTTCGCCGCCAAAGAGAACCTGATCAAGCCTGAGCCACCGGTGTTCGCAGCCGGGGAGTTCGGGGCAAGGGGCAAGATCTACGACGGCTGGGAAAGCCGGCGGCGCCGTGCGCCGGGAAACGACCACGCGATCATCCGGCTCGGCGTGCCGGGCGTCGTGCACGGCGTCGCGGTGGACACGTCGTTCTTCCGCGGCAACTACCCGCCGCACGTGTCCCTCGAGGCGGTCAGCGTCGATGGATACCCGTCGGACGCGGAGCTCAGCCAGCTGGACTGGCAGCCGCTGGTCGATCGCGCGCCGGCCGCGGGCGACGCTGTCAACTGGTACCCGGTCCTGGCGCCGCGGCACTGCACGCACGTGCGGCTGTCGATTTACCCGGACGGCGGAGTGGCGCGGTTGCGGGTCCACGGCGACGCCGTCCCGGACCCGCGGTTCCTGACCGGAACAATCGATCTGGCGGCACTCGAGAACGGCGGCCGGCTCGTCGAATGCTCGGACGCGTTCTACTCTTCGGCGTGGAACCTGATCATGCCCGGCCGCGCGGCCAGCATGGCCGACGGCTGGGAGAACGCGCGGCGCCGCGACGGCGGGCTCGACTATGCGACGTTCGGCTTGGCTGCGGCCGGCGTCGTGAGTCAGATCGAGCTCGACACCTCGTATTTCATCGGGAACGCCCCGGGCTCGGCGCGGCTGCTCGCAGCTGCGGAGCGGTCGCCCGAGGCGCACACGGCGGTCCGCTGGACCGAACTGCTCCCGCGCGTCGGGTTGCTGCCGGACACCCGGCACCGGTTCCTCGTCGAGCCGGCCGAACCGGTGACGCATGTGCGGCTGGAGGTGCTCCCCGACGGTGGCCTGGCCCGCCTGCGGGTGCTGGGTGAGATCACGCCGGACGAGCTGTCCAGGATGCGCGAGCACTCCCAGGCAGCCCGCCTCTGAGCCCGCGACCTGCAGCACTTCCTTGATCGTTGTGAGTTTTGGGGTGTTATAGGCCCCCTAAATCAACAACGATCAAGAGCCCCCCGGGATTAGCGGTCCTCAAGGCAGTCGGGCTGCTCGGCGATGATCCAGTCGAACAGCGGCTGGGCGCTGAACCAGCCTGCCAGGGCGGTGCCGATCTGCGCGTAGGTCAGGCGGGCGGTGTCGTCGTCGATTGCCAGCGGCTCGCCGGCTGCCATGGCCAGCAGCTCGGCCTGGCAGGTGCGTTCCATGCTGACGAACCAGAAGACGGCCTCGTCGACCGACTGGCCGACGGTGATCAGTCCGTGGTTCGCCAGGATCGCGGCCTTGGATCCGCCGAGCGCTGCGGCGATCCGCTTGCCTTCTTCAACGTCGTTGGCCACGCCGCCGTATCCGTCGTAGAGCCCGTGGTCTTCGAAGAAGATG
>DATMMA010000227.1:0-20574 GCA_035570295.1 Streptosporangiaceae bacterium | reverse complement strand
CGCCCAGCGCCACCGTGTGATGGCGGACATTGGCAGTGGAACGGGTGCCGAGCAACCGGGTCAGGAACGGATGGGCGAACGGCACCGGCTCGAAGCTGTGCACCTGGCCCTTCGGCCCGGCCAGCCTGGACAGTGCCAGGGTGTAGAGCCCGGCGGCAGCTCCGATGTCGAAGCAGACGCTGCCTGGCTGGATGAGATCGCGCAGGCCAAGCATCTCCGGCTCGACATAATGTGTCCGGCGGGCGAGTTGCAAGACTACTGCGGTGGCCAGCGCCTGGCGCGTCTGGCTCGTCTGCGACCTCATCGTGCTCCTTTTTCAGCTCGGCAACCCAGCGCTCGCCGGCGTGCTTCCAGTAAAGCCGAGCGCTGAGCGTGCCGTGCCTGAATCACTCAGGACGGCGTGTTTAGCGATTCGCAAGGTACACGGTCACAGCCGCGATTTGGTCACACTGAACCCAAATCACTGCTACGACGTGCGGAAACCCGCAGGCCGGGTGCCGTCAGGCGCTGATCCAGACGGTCTTGATGTTGCAGAACTCACGGATGCCGTGGCTTGATAGCTCCCGGCCGAACCCGGAGTTCTTGACGCCGCCGAACGGCAGCTGAGGGTAGGACGTCACGTTCCCGTTGATGAAGACCAGGCCAGCGGCAAGGTCGGAGATGAACCGGGCCCGCTCAGCCTCGTCGTTGGTCCACGCGTTCGCCCCGAGGCCGAATTCGGTGTCGTTGGCCAGGCTGATCGCTTCGTCGATGCCCGCGACCCGGTACAGCGACGCCACCGGACCGAAGACCTCCTCGCTGTAGACCCGCATGTCCTGCGTGATGGCCGCGAGCACGGTCGGCAGGTAATAGAAGCCCGGGCGATCGGGTGCCGCGCCGCCGCAGAGCACCCGGGCGCCCTTGGCTGCCGCGTCGGCGACGAGATCCTCGACGTCATCCCTCTGCTGCTCTGTAGCCAGCGGACCGACGTCGGTGCTGTCGAGCATCGGGTCCCCGACGGTCTTGCCTGACATCTCCTTGACGAACAGGCGCTCGAACTCGTCGTAAACGGCCTCGTGGACGATGAACCTCTTGGCTGCAATGCAGGACTGGCCATTGTTGATCAGCCTGGCGGTAGCGGCCACCTGGGCTGCCGTCTGAAGGTCGGCTGACGGCATGACGACGAACGGATCGCTGCCGCCAAGTTCGAGCACCACCTTCTTGATCTCGCTGCCGGCGATGGCCGCTACCGACTGCCCAGCAGGGCCCGATCCGGTCAGCGTCGCCGCCACCACGCGGTCGTCACGCAGGATGCGCTCGACTCGGGCAGAGCCCACGAGCAGCGTCTGGAACGCACCCGAAGGGAAACCGGCCTCGGCAAACAGGTCCTGCATGAACAGCGCGGTCTGCGGCACGTTCGAAGCGTGCTTGAGCAGCCCGGTATTGCCGGCCATCAGGGCTGGCGCCGCAAATCTCATGGCCTGCCAGAGCGGGAAGTTCCACGGCATGATCGCGAGCACCGGTCCGAGCGGCTGATACCTGACGTAAGCCTGACCGGCCCCGACCGCGGCGGCGTCGGCTGGCTCATCGGCCAGGAACCCGGCGGCTTGCTCGGCGAAGTACCGGCATGCGAGAGCGCATTTGGCGACCTCCTGACGCGCGGCGGTCAGCGTCTTGCCCATCTCGGTCGTCATCATCGCGGCTACTGAGTCCTGCCGGTCGTCAAGGATGTCAGCTGCCCGCCGTAGCCATCGGGCGCGGTCGTCAAAGCTAGTCAGCCGGTAGCTGGCGTGCGCTTCGGCAGCCGCCGCCAGGCAGCGGTCAACGTCTGCCTCGCTCATTTCCGCATAGGTCTGCAAGGTCTCGCCGGTAGCCGGGTTCACTGTCGCAATCGCCATGATGCCCATGCTATGAGCGCTGCTGCACGGCGCCCAAAGTCAGCCGACCGCGGCCAGCAATTCCTTAAGGCGGTTGGCGTCCCTGGCGAACGCGGCGCGGCGTTGCACGCCGCTGACAGGATCGCGCAGTAACCCCCCAGGGCGAAGACGGTGGCCGACGATCTCGGTGGGGGTGATCCGAACGAAATGTTCTGGCGTGCGCCAATCGGATGGTCGCGTGGCTCGCAGCCAGGCTGACAGGCAATCGTCGTCGGCCTCCACATGACGCGCGGGACCCCGAATAACAACAAACCAGCCTTCTTGGGCATCGCGGTCGACTTGGTCGATTTCGAAGGTCACCCTGTAGTCAGCGCCCCGTATTCCGGTGCGAAGATCCTCATCAGTGGTGCTGCCAAGCGGGGTGCGTACCACGATGCTGCCTTCAAGCACCTTGTAGCTGACCGGAAGTACCGCCACCCCGAATTGGCCGGAGTAGGCGATCCGGCCGACGCCACCTCCAGAGACCAGCCCCAGGCACTCGGCCTCATCCATCTGCTCCACCTGGGCATCCCAGATCGTTGGCGGGCCTAGGTACTTCGAATCTGCCGGGCCGCGTGTCGCGCCGGCCGGGTCGTCAGACATCGGTGGTCCTGTTCGGCATGCGGCTGGGGAGCAATCGTGGTTATCGCCATTCCCGGCACTGAGCCGCATAACCGCATCCGGTGCAGCGCGCTGCCGCCGCGCGCCGGCCTAGGCGGCGGACCCTCCGGTGGCCAGGCGCATGAGATCGGTGTCGAGGTCGATGGCGGTCTCCGTTCCACCCGCGCTGCCGTACTCGTGCTGGTAGCTCTGCCAGGACTGGTTCCTGATCTTGCGGGCGAAGCCGCCTTCCATGAGCAGCGCGAGCTCGAAGGCGGCCCGTGTGATGCGGTCATTCAGGGCCGGGTCACTCCAGTCTTCCGGCGCGGCGAACAGCGACGTCGGCACGGTCATCGCGCGCAGGTAGGCGAACATCGAGCGCATCTGATCGTCGGCGACCAGTGCGTGCCGGGGTGTTCCGGCGGTCGCGGCAAGTATGACTGGCTTGGCGATCAGCAGATCGTTGTCGAGGACGTCGAAGAACGAGGTAAACAGTCCGCTAGCGCCGGCCTTGTAGACCGGAGTGCTGGCGATGATGCCGTCGGCATCGCCCAGAATCTTTATCGCTTGCTGCAATCTCGGCTTGACAAGCTGAGTGACCAGCGCGGTAGAGACGTCGGCTGAAATCTCGCGTAGCTCGATGACATCACTGGCCACCACGTGCCCGTTCCCTGTCAATATTGCCGCGGCACGATCGGCGGAGCGGTCGGCGAGCAGCCGGGTCGAAGACGGATCGCTGGTTCCCGCGCTGACCACGGCGATCCTGAATGACTGCTGTTCCACGGGCGCGTTCACTGCCGCGATCCCTCGCTCTCGTCGTTAGCTGTCGTGCTGGCTAGCTTCAGGCAGATGGCTTCCAGCTGGCCCAGCTCGCTGCGGCTCAGCCTGGCGGTCATGTCGCGGGCGACGCTGCGGGCATGCTGGCGCCCGACCTGGCGCTGGATGGCACGCCCGGCGCTGGTGAGCGACAAGCGGACGCCACGCCCGTCAGCCGGATCGGGCTCGCGCTCGATCAAGCCCCGCCTGACGAGGCGGTCCACCATCCGCGACAGGGCGGGCTGGCTCAGCAAGACGTGACGGTGCAGCTCGCTGATGCGAATGGGCTCGCGACACTTGGCCAGCGTGTAAAGCACGTCGTACTCCCGCATCGAAACCTCCGCCCAGATCTCCTCGGCCGCGAACTGCTTCATCAGCGCCGCGTGGGCAGACAGCAGCGCTTCCCATGCGTCGTTCGCCGGATGCCTGCTGCTGGACGCCCCGGTGCCGGTCATCACTGGGCCGGTCATCACTGGGCCGGTCATCACTGGGCCTGCGGTGCAGTGTCCTTGTAGGGGGAGCCGCCGGTGACGTTGTCGCCGCGGTTGGCGTTCGGCCGCGGCTGGCGCGGAGGTTTGTCACCGTACTTGGCCCGGACCAGGCTCGCATGGGTCGGCGCGTCTGCAGCCTCGGGGTCGCGCCTGGCCTCGATCTCCTTGCGCAGCACCGGCACGACCTCACCGCCAAGCAGGTCAAGCTGGTCGAGCACCGTCTTTAGCGGCAGGCCGGCGTGGTCCATCAGGAACAGCTGGCGCTGGTAGTCACCGAAGTGCTCGCGGAATGTCAGGGTCTTGTCGATGACCTCGGCCGGGCTGCCCACCGACAGGGGAGTCAGCTCGGCGAAGTCCTCCAGTGACGGGCCGTGCCCGTACACCGGTGCCTCGTCAAAGTACGGCCGGAATTCCCGCCTCGCGTCCTGGCTGTTCCTGGCGATGTAAGCCTGGCCGCCGAGGCCGATGATCGCCTGCTTCTGCGTGCCGTGGCCGTACTTGGCGTACCGCTGCCGGTAGAACCGGATCAGCCGGACGTAGTGCTCCTTGGGCCAGAAGATGTTGTTGGCGAAGTAACCGTCGCCGTAGTAAGCGGCCTGCTCGGCTATCTCGGGAGTGCGGATCGAGCCGTGCCACACGAACGGCGGAACGTCGTCCAGCGGGCGCGGGATCGAGGTGAAGCCCTGCAGCGGCGTGCGGTACTTGCCCTGCCAGTCCACGACGTCCTCGCGCCACAGCTGGTGCAGCAGGTTGTAATTCTCCAGCGCCAGCGGCAGCCCCTGCGCGATGTCCTGGCCGAACCACGGGTACACCGGGGCCGTGTTACCTCGCCCCAGCATCAGGTCCATCCGGCCGTTCGACAGGTGCTGCAGCATCGCGTACTCCTCCGCGATGCGCACCGGGTCGTTCGTGGTGATGAGCGTCGTCGCCGTACTGAGGATCAGCCTCTTGGTGGTGGCGGCGATATAGGCAAGGAGTGTCGTCGGCGCGGACGAGAAGAACGGCGGGTTGTGGTGCTCGCCGATCGCGAACACGTCCAGCCCTACCTCCTCGGCCTTCTGCGCGATCTGCACGATCGCGTCGATCCGCTCCGCCTCGCTGGGGGTCTCCCCCGACACCGGATCCCTGGTGATGTCGCTGACCGAGAAGATCCCGAACTGCATGACGTGCCTCCTGCGTTCCGCCGCTTCGCAAGTTATATGCGTTTGCATGTACTTAACGCTGGAGCGACGGTCTTATTCCCGGCGGCCCGCGGGCGCTGTCGTCGGCTCTCTCAGTCCACGCCGTGCTCGAGGGCGTACCGCACCAGCTGCGCCTTGTTATGCAACTGCAGCTTCGTCAGCGTGTTGCCGACGTGGTTTTGCACGGTACGTGTGGATAGCGTGAGACGCTCGGCGATCTGCGGATAGGTCAGGCCCTTGGCGACCAGCCGGAGGACTTCGGTTTCCCGGTCGGTCAGCTGCGGCACCGGCGGCCGGTTGGTCGCGGTCCTGTCCCCGCTCACCTGGGCGGCACTTGCGCCGCCCGCACCTGCCAGCCGCCGGTACTCGCCGAGGACCAATCCGGCCAGCTCCGAGGTGAATACCGGCTGGCCGACCGCAGCCGACCGAACCGCAGCGACTAGTTCGGTGAGCTGCGCGGACTTCAGCACGTACCCCACTGCGCCCGCGGTCACTGCGTCCAGGACGTCCTGCCGCCCGCCGCTCGCGGACAGCATCAGCACGCGGACTGAAGGATTCGTCGCCAGGAGCCGCCGCGTCACCTCGGCGCCGTCGAGGTCAGGAAGGTTAAGGTCGAGCAGCACGACGTCGGGCCGCGCCGCCGCGGTGATCCGCAGCGCTTGCGCCCCGTCGGCCGCCGTCCCGGCTACCGTGTAGCCCGCCTCGGCCAGGTACCGCGCGGTGCCTTCCCGCCAGATCGGGTGATCGTCCACGATCAGCACGCGCACTGGTGTATCCGCCGCTGCCGGCGGCGGATCAAGTTCTCGCGACACGAAGCTCTACCTCCGTTCCCAGTCGCGGGGATGAGGTCAGGCAAGCCGTGCCGCCCACCTCGCGAAGCCGGCCGACGATGGAGTGTGAGACGCCGAGGCGTCCTTCAGCGGCGGCCTCGGCCAGCCGCCCGTCCCCGAACCCCGCCCCGTCATCGCGCACGCTGACCCGCACCTGCCGGGCCTCGTCCTCCACCAGCACCCAGGCACGAGCGTCCGGACCCGCGTGCCGCACGACGTTGTCGAGCGCGGCGGTGACGGCGCCGCTGAGCGCAGTCGCCACCACTGCCGGAAGCAGCACGGGAGTCGCCGGGCAGGACACCGTGATCCGGCTATCGGCGAACGGCTCGACCAGGCTGCGCACGTCGAGCAGCCCTGGCCGGAAGCTTGGCTGACTGTCAGCGACCAGCAGAGCGCGGAGCGCGGCTTCCTGCTCGCCGGCGAGCCTGCCCAGCTCGGCCGCCTCGCCGCCGAGGGCGCTCCCCCTGCTGCTCACCAGTGCCAGGATCTGCAAGACGGAGTCGTGTATGCCGCGGGCGATGCGCTCGCGCTCGCTGGCCGCCGCGTCCCGCCTGGCGGCCCGGTCGATCTCCGCCTCGGCCCGCAGGCCGAGGCGGACGAGGTAGCCGCTGACGCCGCCGGCGATCAGCAGCAGAACGGTGCCGTTGAAGGTCCCGCCAGCTGGCAGGACCGGGTGCTCGGCGTAGTCGGCGGCGGATATCAGCAGGCCGCTCGCGATCCCCGCCCACGGACCGCCGGCCACCGCGCATGCCAGGACGGGCGCGGCGGCCCAGGCAGAGGGGATGGTCGGCACGCCCGCATCGACTCTGGCTGCCCCGTCGATCCAGCGCGTGCTGATGATCAGCGCCGCCGCGACGCACAGGTCCGTGGCGATCAGCCACGCTGCCCGGCCCGCCGGCCGCCGGTAGCTGGCAGCGGTGATGCCAGTCCAGCCCGCCATGACGGCCAGTGCCGCCAGCCCTCCGGCTGGATGCGCATAGGAGCCGTGGTCGCGGATGATCAGCACTGCCGCGTAGCACAGGGTGATGACACGGAACAGGGTGACGACCCGCCACATCTGACCGGCCATGGCGCAGACGCTACCGGTGCCTGGTCACAATGGCGAGTGCTTTGCCCGGCGGGCAACTCTCTTCGGGGCTGCGGACAGCTGTTACTGGTCTGCGATTCGGAGGAGGTCTTGTTCCGACAGCAGTTTGTCCAGCCTGGCCTGGTCGACCCGGCTGACGATGGCCTCTTCCTCGTGCCGATCACGGATGCACTTGGCCAGCGTGAACGACGAGGTAACGACGTAGAGCAGGCCGAGCGCGAGGAAGGCGCGGACCCATCGGGAGTCGTGCAGGTAGCCGATGCCGATGATGGTGACCGAGAGTGAGACAGCGAACGAAATCACTGCCTGGACAAAGAACGCAACGGTTGTCCTGGGACGAAGTGGAGTGCTCATGCGCCTATCCTCCGCACGGCCCCAGCCCGGCACCTGAGTACGTTTACTCATTCTCTGGCGCGGACTGAATTGGTCATGTCGGTATCTGGCTGCTAGCCGGACCTTTGGTGTTCAGCCAGTCGGTCTCCGGCATTCAACCGCGCAGCGGACGATTCTCGACGGCGGCTGCCGATGCCAAGCCGCCTCTCCACCTGCTTCTCGACCACGGAGGTGCCAATGCGCAGGACTGTCCTATTAACAGCAGCCCTTGCCCTCGCCCTGTGCGGCGGGCCGGCGGCGATCGCTGCTGCTACGCCATCCCCAGCTGCGATGGCAGCTACCGGGCCTTGCGGCACTCTGGCCGCGCCGCCCGTGTACAGCCATGTCATCTGGATATTCATGGAGAACCACAGCTTCGGCGACATCATCGGCAACACGTCGCAGGCGCCGTACATCAATTCCCTGGCCACAGAATGCGGCCTGGCAACCAACTACCACAACATCTCTCACCCGAGCCTGCCCAACTACATCGCCGCCACCTCCGGGCTTGGTGGCAGGCAGATCAAGCCCTTCGACCCCGACTGCAGCCCCTCCAAGAAGTGCAGCACGTCTGCGCCGAGCATCTTCGGGCAAGGCGAGAAGTGGAAGGCATACGACGAATCGATGCCTGCTAACTGCGCCCCGGCGAACTCCGGCGAGTATGCCGTGCGGCACAACCCGCCGCCCTACTACACGACGCTGTCGGGCTGTGCCACCCTCGATGTCCCCTACACGCAGCTGGCGACCGATCTGGCTGACAACACGCTGCCCGCGTTCTCCTTCATCACCCCCAACCTCATCGATGACATGCACGACGGCACGATCGCCGACGGCGACAGCTGGCTAGCCAGCAACCTGCCGGTCATACTCAACAGCCCCGAGTACTCCGGCGGCAGCACCGCCGTGTTCATCACCTGGGACGAGGGAACTGGCGGCAAGAACGGCGAGGCCTGTGCCGCCAATACAACTGACCCCAGCTGCCAGGTAGCCACGATCGTCATTAGCCCCAGCACGCCAGCGGGCGCAACGTCGGCCACGCTGTTCAACCATTACTCACTGCTCGGCACCACCGAACAGCTGCTCGGACTGCCGCCGCTAGGCGAAGCGTCTGCGTACCCCACCATGACATCCGCGTTCAACCTCTAGGCCCATCAACCGAGCAGCGCCGGCTCATTGCAAAATGGCCGGCGCTGTTTCTATGCTCTTTACCGCTCCCTCTGCATTTCCGCAGTTGCCTGGCGAATCGGTGGAGGCTCGGTATGAGACGGCGCGGACGGCATCTCCTGGGATCGGCAGCGGTCGTCATCTTCGCCGCGTGCTTTGCGGCGCTGGCGGCTTCGCTGCCCGCCGGTGCGAGCAGCGCTACCGCCTCCGGCTCCAACTCGGCCAATCAAAGCGGCGGTGTCTGCATCGGCAGGCACCCCAACGAGACAGCCGTCTGGTACACCGGCGCGTGCTCAGGGCACGACGAGCCTGAGCTCGACCCGGTATCGTCGCTGCCCGGCTCGGCGCAGGACTTGACCTGGACCGTCGTCCTGCCCGCCGACGGAACAGTGCCCGTCTCGTCGGTCGGCCCGACGTTCTGGTGGGGCGGCGCGGTGTCCGATCCCAACCCGCATTCCCTGTTCGGCCAGGCCTTCCTGGAGCTGCAGTTCTACCCGGACTCGATCGTGAACACGTGCTCGGCAGACGGTGGCTTCAACGTCACCAACGCGCCAGACAAGTTCTCGGTGTGCGCGCCGGTCTGGCAGGTCAGCACGCAAAGCGGCGCCGAAGACGCTGCGTTCAACGCTGAGCTCTATGACGGCACGAGCAAGTCGCCGCTCGTCATGAACGCCGGTGACACAATCCGGATCCATTTCCATCTTGGCGCGCCGTCGCAAGGCTGGAACATTACTGTCACCGACTTGACCACCGGTCACTCCGGCACGATCGTCCTCAACAGCAAATACGGTCCGCTGCTCCCGCTCTTCAGCACCCAGCAGATCGGGAACGCGCTCGGCTGGGGCCTCGTCAACGACACGCCCAACGCGTTCGTCTGGGAGATCGGGCACACCTCGGACTTCAGCACCCCGGCAGGCAAGCTCTGCAATCCCGGCCAGACCGACTGCGGCTCGTACGACACCGCGCACTGGCTCGGCATCAGCCCGCTGAAGGTCCTCTCTGTCACCTTCGCCGACGGGTCAGCCGCCCGCCAGTGGGCTGCAGTCAGCGACCTAGGCGGCGCCGCCGAAGTGACCGCAGCTTGCGGAGCCTACGGCGGGCCGTACTGCACCTACCCCTGGTTCGCCGCCAACACCAGCCACACCATTACGTTCGGCGCCGACTACCCGGGCACTACGCACGACTATGGCGGTTCGCAGGGAGCCCAGTTCGCCACCACACCACTGTGTGGCGGACCATTCGGTCCCGATTCCACCTATTGCGACACGGTCCTGACACCCTCCCCGTGATACCGGCACGGACCGATCGCGGTGGCCGGCTTACACCGTAGCTGTTTGCTGGGAATATAACCGACAAATCACCCCGCGAAGGCCACCAAACAACTACAGTGTCGGCGGAACTCCGGACCCTGTCAGACCCGGAGGCCTGGAGCGGCGACCTGACTGGCCGGTCAGGCATGTAGGACAGCCATCGCGTGCCGGCGGGCCGGCTCACGCAGCGCTCCGTTCAGCTCGGCGAACAGCGCGGTCGCCGCTTCACCGCTCCAGCCACCTGGCAGCAGCTCGAGGGGCAGGCCAGGGTCGAGGTAGGGCAGCCGGCGCCAGGTTGTCAGCATCGGCACATACTGCCTGAACGCTTCGGCATCGCTCGCGGGGCGAACCGCGAGCCGATCCGCGACGGGGCGGAATCGCGCGGTGAACTCGGCTGACTGGGCCCCCAGCTCATCCAGGTCCCACCACTCGCGGACCTTAACGGTCAGGTCAGTGAAACCAAGGTGATCGCCGCGGAACATTTCGACGTACCGCTCCAATTCACTCCGCGCAAGCACCTCAGCCGTCTCCTCCGCCAGATGAGCCGGGGCAACCCAGACACCCGGAGCCACAGTCCCGAAACCAAGCCGGGACAGCCGCGTGCGCAGCTCATGACGCCTCTCGCGCTCACTCTCGGGTACCGAGAAGACGACCACGACCCAGCCGTCGGCCAGGACAGCCCGCCGGCTGTGGAAGATACGAGCGTCGCCTTCCCGCAGCACTTCCAGCGCTGCGGGTGACAGCGAATAGCCCGCCGCCCGTGCCACGGCGAGGCTGCGGAGCATGCCACGCCGTTTCAAGCGGGACACCGATGACCGTACGGCCTGGCCGTCGACACCGAGTTCGCCCATCAGCCGCACGAGCGCTGCGACCGACAGCCAGTTGTGCTCCTCCCGCGCGTAGAGCCCGTACAGAGTCACGATCAGCTGCCTAGGTTGGAGGTCAGGGTAGGCGTCCTGGACGAACGCCGCATCTCTAGCCACAGGGCACATGACTCCGGCCGATCGCTGAGCATTCCATATATCGTCTACTTGACTGTCGTCATGAATAGAGCATACTTGAACTGGTTCAGCTAGCTGGAGGACTTACCGATGCGCATTGCAGTCGTCGGCGGCGGCCCCGGCGGCCTGTACTTCTCGTCGCTGGCGAAAGCCCTGGACCCGGCGCTGGATATCAGCGTGTGGGAGCGCAACGCTCCGGACGACACCTTCGGGTTCGGCGTCGTTTTCAGCGACGAAACGCTTGGCGGCATCGAGCATGCAGACCCCGTCTTCTATGCGCAGATGGCCGAGCATTTCGCTCGCTGGGACGATATTGACATCCACTTCGCAGGCACGGTCACAACGGTAGGCGGACAAGGTTTCGCTGCCATGAGCCGCAAGACGTTGCTCCAGCTACTCCAGCAGCGATGCGCCGGGCTAGGAGTCCGGCTTCAGTTCCGGACGGAGGCGCCGGACGTCGAGTCGCTCAGTCGCGAGCACGATCTGGTCGTCGCCGCGGACGGCGCTAACTCTGCCGTCCGGGCGAGGTACGCAGGCGCTTTCTCGCCGTCGGTCGACCTGCACCGCAATAAGTACATCTGGCTCGGCACCGACTTGGTGTTCGAGGCCTTCAAGTTTTACATCCGCCAGACGCCGTACGGCGTAATGCAGGTGCACGGCTACCCGTACGACACCACCGGCAGCACTTTCATCGTCGAGATGCACGAGGACGTCTGGCGCCGCGCCGGTTTCGATGTCTCAGCTTCGACCGCATTGCCGCCGGGCGTTAGCGACGAGCAGTCAGTCGCCCGTATTGCCGAGCTGCTCGGTGACGTGCTGGCCGGTCACCAGATCTTCGTCAACAACTCGAAGTGGCAGAGCTTCGGCACGCTATCGAACTCGACGTGGCGCCATGACAACGTCGTGCTGCTCGGTGACGCCGCTCATACCGCGCATTTCTCGATCGGCTCCGGCACCAAACTCGCGATGGAAGACGCGCTGGCACTGGTGGCCTGCATGCACGAGCAGGACGCGTTTGACGCGGCACTGAAGGCATACGAGGCGGAGCGACGTCCGGTGGTGCTGTCAACACAGCGGGCGGCGCGGGCCAGCCTGGAGTGGTTCGAGGACATCGGCCGCTACGTCGGTCAGAGTGCTGAGCAGTTCGCGTTCAACATCGTTACTCGCAGCCGCCGCATCACCTACGACAATCTCCGGCTGCGCGACCCGGAGTTCGTCGCGGCCATGGACGCCTGGTATCGCAGGCACGAGGCCGAGCGCGGTGTGATGCCGCCAGTCCATGACAGCCGTCCGCCGATGTTTCACCCGTTCCGCCTGAAGAATCTGGACCTGATCAACCGCGTCGTGGTCTCCCCGATGGACATGTACTCGTCAGTCGACGGGGTCCCTGGTGACTTCCACCTAGTGCACCTGGGCGCGCGCGCGCTTGGCGGCGCAGGCCTGGTCATGACCGAGATGGTGTGCGTGTCGCCGGAGGGGCGGATCACACCGGGGTGTGCGGGCCTTTACACGCCGCAGCAGGAGCAGGCATGGAAGCGCGTGGTCGATTTCGCCCACACCGGCAGCAGCGCGAAGATCGGGATCCAGCTCGGCCACTCCGGCCGCAAGGGGTCCACCAAACTGATGTGGCAGGGCATGGACGAACCCCTGGACGAGGGCAACTGGGACATTGTCGGACCGTCAGCGCTGCCGTACGGGGCAAACAATCAGGCGCCTCGTGAGCTTGACCGCGCCGAGATGGAGCTGATTACGGCGCAGTTCGCCGACGCAGCGCGAGCCGCAGCTCGGACGGGCTTCGACCTGCTCGAACTGCACTGCGCGCATGGTTACCTGCTGTCTTCTTTCCTGTCGCCGCTATCGAACCGGCGGCGGGATCACTATGGCGGCACGCTCGGCAACAGGCTGCGGTATCCGCTTGAAGTCTTCGATGCCGTCCGCGCTGTCTGGCCAGCCGATCAACCGATCAGCGTGCGCATCTCCGCGACCGACTGGTACCAGGGCGGGAACGACGTCGACGACGCGGTGCAGATTGCCGCGGCGTTCGCGGAGCACGGCGCCGATGCGATTCACGTCTCGACTGGTCAGGTTGTCAAGGACGAGCAGCCGAGGTTCGGACGCAGTTACCAGACGCCGTACGCCGACCGCATCCGCAACGAGCTGGGCGAGCGTTACGGCGTAGCTGTCATCGCAGTCGGCGCTATTTCCTCTTATGACGACGTGAACTCGCTGCTGCTCGCCGGGCGGGCAGACCTGGTGTCGCTAGGCCGCCCGCACCTGTACGACCCGAACTGGACGCTGCATGCGGCCGCTGAACAGGATTACGACGGGGCCGGCGCCCACTGGCCTGCGCAATACCTCGCGGGCCGCCGCAAGCCGCCGACTGGCCGCACCGACGGTCCGCGACCGCGCCTGACGCTGATCAGGGAGCCGGACACTGGCACCAGGCACAGTCGCTGGCGCCCGGGAAGCACAGCTGCCAGCGGGGTGGCAACCCCTTGACGCACGCTGACATGGTCGTCACCGCCGATGCCGTCGCTCCATCAGCTGCCGAGGCGAAGCCAGGCTTCGGTGTCGCGATCCGGGCCGGTCGCGTTCTGGCGGTCGCGCCAGCAGCCGAACTCGGTGCGGTTACCGGCCCGGACACCGTGGTGGAACACCGGGCCGGGCTGCTGCTGCCCGGATTTTTTGACTCGCACAACCACATGCTGATGACCGGCATGGGCATGCTCTCGCCGAGTCTCGGCGGCTGCCGGAGTATCGCCGACATCCTCGACGTGGTTCGCACTGCCGCGGACCGCGCGGCCCAGGGCCAGTGGATTGTCACCTCGCCGGCCTGGCACGAGTCGAGCCTGGCAGAACAGCGCATGCCGACCGCGGAGGAACTGGACTCCGCTGCCGCCGGCCATCCGGTCTTCATGCGTCGCGGCGGTCACAACCTGGTGCTGAGCACCATTGCTTTCCGGCTCCTGGACGTGGACACGACCAGTCACACCGAACCCGGCACCACGGTCATCAGGCGCGGCGACGGTTCACCCATCGGCCACATCGTGGGGACCGCCTACGTCGGGCGACTGGCCGCGCAGCTGCCGGCGGTGCCCGAGGCGCGCAAGCGGCAGGCGCTGGCGCACGTCGGCGACGCCTACGCCAGGGCCGGCATCACCAGCGTTGTGGAGCCTGGCCTGGCGCCGGAGGACATCGACCTGCTGCGCCGGCTCGGCGACGAAGGCGTGCTGCGGCAGCGGGTCCGGATGATGTGGCGGATCGCGAGCAGCGACCGGGATATTGACGAGGCGGTCAAGGCGCTCGCCACCGGAGCCGGGCCGCAGACGTTCCGCGGTGAGTGGACCAGCCTGTTCGGGCTCAAGCTGGGTGCTGATGGCGGAGTGGAGACTGGCTACTACCGGGACCCCTATGTCCGCCCCGATGACCTTGAGCACCCGCACGGCAAGCCGCTGATCAGCGCGGACGGGCTCCGCGCCATCTGTCAGGCCGCCGCGACGACCAACTGGCACGTCGGGGTGCACTGCGTCGGGGACGCTGCCATCGACGCTGTGCTCGACGCGTTCGAGGCAGCTGACCGCGTGTCGTCCATCGCCGACCGCCGCTGGACCCTGATCCACATGATGTATCCGCGCGCCGATCACTGGCCGCGCGCCAGACGCCTCCGGCTCACCGTCACCGCGCAGCAGCCACTGCAGTTCGCCCTTGCCGCAGGATTCCAGCACTACATCGGCGCCGAACGAGCCCGCGATATCGAACCGCTCCGCGGGTACCTTACCGAGATGAGGCTGCCAGTCGGCGGCGGCTCCGACAGCCCGGTCGCGCCATACGAACCGCTGCTCGGCATCCGCAGTTCCGTCACCCGGTCGACCCGTGCCGCCGGGATCGTCGGTCCCGAGTGGGCAATCAGCACCGACGAGGCACTGCGGATGTATACGGCGGCCAGCGCCTGGTGCGCCTTCGAGGAACACCAGGCCGGCGCCATCGCGCCCGGCATGGCCGCCGACCTGACATGCCTATCGGCGAACATCCTCGACACCCCAGAAGCCATTGGCGACACGGCGGTTACCTGGACCATGGCCGGCGGCAAGGTCACTTACGCGAGCTAGCCCGCGGTGCGGTACTCGATGTGCACGTGACCTACGACTCGCTTACCCACACCGAACTCAGGAGTTGGGTGGCCATCTGCACGACGCCGGTGCCCCGCAGCTAGCCAGCCACCCACGACCCCGGGATGGTGTCCCGCACCTGGAGCGCAGCCGGCAAGCCTGGTCAGGAAGCGCGCTCCGCGAGGCAACCTTCTGGTGACTTGGCCCGTACTTGGTTGGTGACAGGACGGAGCTGATGGCATGGGATCTGACCGGGCTGCCGCGGACTTGGAGTTGTTCCTAGCCGAGCGCGGCGAGCCATTGCTGCGCACGGCTGTCCTGCTCGCGGGAAGCAGCGAAGCGGGCGAGGATCTGCTGCAGGCGGCGCTGGAGCGGCTGCTGCGGCGCTGGCGGACGATCGAGGGCGACCCGGAAGGGTACCTGCGGCGCACTCTGTATCACCTGGCAGCCGATAACTGGCGGCAGCATCAGGTCCGGCGCACGCGACTGCGGTTGCTGCAGTCCGGCGCCGGTGCTGCCGTCGTCGACGGCACCGCCGAGGTGGACCTGCGTGATTCGCTGGTGCGGCTGCTGAGGCAGCTGCCGCCTCGCCAGCGGGCAGTGATCGTGGCGCGGTACTGGGAGCAGCTGAGCGAGGCCGAGTCGGCGCAGGCCCTGGGGTGCTCGGTGGGGACAGTCAAGTCAGCGACCTCTCGCGGGCTGCGCAGGCTGCGCGAACTCAGCGAATCATCTGGCCCCATGGAACTGGCGACACAGGGATCAGCAAGGGGAAGAAGATCATGAACACGGAACTCGAGCAGCGGCTGCGTGCCGACATGGAACAGGCCACGCGGGACATCCGCATTCCGCCAGGGCTAGCGCTGAAGGCCCACCGGCACTCTCACAAGCGCACGATAACAACCCGAGCGGTGGCCGCCGCGGGAACAGCGGCCGTGCTCGTCGCGGGGACACTGACCCTGGCCGAGGTTACGGGGGCCTTCGGCCAGCCAGCGGGCGGGTCGCAGGTCCGGACCACCGCATATGTGATCTCCCGCGTCGAGCGCGCCCTGTCCGCTTCGGACATGAGCAACATGGTCGGCTATACACGGACCGTGTACCCAGCTGGGATCACGCTTCAGCCCGTGCCCGGCGGCGGGACTGCCGAGATGACCATCCGCCGAGTTCTCGACCGGATCGTGGCCATGGGCGTGAACGGCTCCGGCGGCGGCTCAAGGTCTCCTCGGTGGGGCGACTACGAGCTTCTCTGGGCCTACCACCACACGACGAAGATGTCCGCCTTCACCGCCACCGGGCAGCACGTCTTCGATGAGCGGCTCACCGTCGGGAGGGGGTCACTGGAAACCACCGTGGTGACATACCCGAGCCACACGTGGTGGACGGCACAGTCCCCCCGCCTGGCAGTCACCGGGTCGGCGTCAGCAGGTTGCCTGCCGGCGGGTCAAATCCGGCTGACTGGTGGTGCCAACGCCTGGCCGGCCTTCATTCACTCCCAGCTGGCCTGCGGTGCATACACCGCGGCGGGCAAGCAGGCACTCGGCGGAGTCGACGCCCTCCGGATAACGGGGAGCTCTGGGCAATTCACGCTGTGGGTAAATCCGGTGACATACCTGCCCATGCGACTGCAGGCAGGAGGGCTCATCCAGATCAACTTCCAGTGGTTGCCCCCCACCCCGGCCAACCTAGCGATGCTGAACATGCCCGTCCCGGCCAGCTTCCACCAGGTCGTGCCGCCTTCATAAGGTGCGCCGCTGCCGTGAGCACGGCCGCCGAAGCAAACGTCAGCGGCCACCGCGCGTAGCGGTGGCCGCTGCGTCGTTCTCTGGCCAGCCCGGCGGGAGCTCAGTCGGTCAGGAACGAACGCCGCCACCAGTAGCGGCCGGGCCCGCCGATCAGCCCGTTGTCGGCGAGGAACGGCACGATTTTCTGCCCGCCGAACCTGAGGGTCTGCCGGTACTGCGGGTTCGCCAGAGCGGCCGCGCGGGCCGCGCGGGGATCCAGCCCGACCGAGCGGTATACCTGCGGGTTGATCAGGTTGCTAGCGACGATGAAGGCGAACCTGGCCGTTACTGCCTGGTGGTAGGCCAGTCCAGCACGGCTGGTCGCCGCGACACTGCGCGGCAGTTCCGCGCGGGCAAATGAGATGTGCCTGGCTTCCTCGAGGATGTGGATCCTGTTCACCATCCGCATCAGCGGCTGGATGGATTCATCGGCGGCCTGCTCTCGCTGGAACCGGTCCGGGATCTCCTCGCCGAGAAGGATGGCTGCCCACATGGACGGCCCGTACGCAAGCGCCGGCAACCGATTGCCAAGCGCACGGATCCTGGCCGGCGGGCCGTATACCGGCGTGCCCAGTTGCTCGATCATCCGGCCGAACATGATGGTATGCCGACACTCCTCCCCCAGCTCGGTCAGCGCGTACTGGACGTGAGCGCTGACCGGGTCGCCGCGATAGGCAAGCTTGGCGAGTATCCGCATGAGCATCAGCTCAAGCCAGATCCCGGTGCTGGCAACGCTCGCCGCCTCGTGCTTGCCGAGTTCCAGGCGCTGCTCGGGGCTGAGCCGCTGCCACAGCGCGGTCCCGTACAGGGAACAGCGGTGCTCAAGGATGAAGCCCTTACCAGGCACGAGCGGTGCCGACCAGTCGATGTCCAGGTCCGGGTCGTAGCTGCGGGCGGCGGTCGAGCGCAGCAGACGGCCGGCGACCGTCTCCCGGCTAATGGCTGCCGACATTCGGGTATCCGTCACTGATCCTCCTCCTCAGGCGGCATCGGCTAATGGCAATGCGGCTGATCACGGTGACCGTGTGCGCTGGATGAAGATATGACTAGAAGTAACAGTTACTTCTGGTAGCGTCTATCGAGTGGGCGATGTTGTCAAGAAGGACAGTGGTGTCGAGAAGGGCACGGCCGCCAATCCGCGAGATGCGACTGTGCCCCGTGGTGATGGGCCAGGTGGTGATATGGCGGGTGACGGCCGCCGGAGCCGGTGGACCGGACACCGTCAGCAGCGACGTGAAGAGTTCATCCAGGCCGCCCTGCGCGTGCTTGCGAAGTTCGGGCCTGACCTGCCGATAGAGGCAGTGGCCGCCGAGGCTGGCGTGAGCAAGCCCGTGCTCTACCGGTACTTCAACGATAAGGCCGCTCTGGTGGAGGCACTAGGCGAGGCAGGCTCAGCGGCTCTGCTAGACCGGATGCTGCCGGCCATGCAATCGGACCGGCCGCCGCTTGAGCGCGTGCGGGATACCGTGGGCGCCTACTTCGCGCTCATCGACGAGCAGCCCAACCTGTACTGGCTGCTGGCGCGCTGGCCCGGTTCCGAGTCCGTGCAGCGGGACAAAGACCTGATCGCCACGGCTCTGACCGCGATACTGGGCGACTACCTGCGCGTGTTCGGGCTTGACTCGGGCGGCGCCGAGCCGTGGGCCTACGGCCTCACCGGGCTGGTCCAGAGCACCGGCGAATGGTGGCTCACCCGGCGCTCCATGAGCCGGGTCCACGTCGTCGGGTATGTCACTGAGCTGATCTGGGCGGCGTTGTCAGGCGTGCTGCGAGATTCGGGCGTTGTCATCGACCCGGCGCGCCCCCTCCCGCCGATCAGGCCGCAGTTGACCCTGCACCAAGCACACCCCCGGCGAAGTGCCGATGACACCGTGCCGACCGCCATGATGCAGGACAAATGACCGGCTCGGATCAGGCAGACCGGTACAACGGGCCGGCCACTCTTCGGATCGGCGAGGATACCTTCGCTGTCCAGGCCGACCTGCGTGGCCAGTTCGAGCCGATCGACGGCAGGTATCGCTGGTACGGCCGGCTGGGGCGCAGCGACGCGCTGACCGCCAGCATGCGGCAGGGCCGGGCAATAGGCCTGCTCAGCACACCGGAAGGAGCGGCCGAGTGCGAGTTGTATGACCCCGACCCCTGGGAGCGCTACCGGGTGGCCGGCGTCTCGACTCCGCCGTTCCGCGCGGCGATATCCCGGCCCGAGATGCCAGCCTGAGTCCCCGCCCGGTGATCGAGGTGACCTTTCATGGATTTGGTCGACTCGATCAACCGATTTATAGAGCTTTGCGTTACGCAAATTCATGAAACGTGGGAGTAGGAGTGCGGCAAGGGGCATAGGTCCTTAAGCGCTGGTGGCTGACCCGGTTCCCGCGCAACGCGGCGGAGCAACCCCCGCATTGGTTTGCATGTGGGCGTTCCCGGAGGAAATGCCGTCGGAGGGCAAACCCTGATCTTGGTCAACCGCCGGAAACATCCCATTCAGGCAGTCATTCGGATTGTGCTTGTGCTGGTCTGCCTGGCAGCGCTCGGCTTGACTGGGTGCACCGGGCAGCTCACCGCCGGCGCCGGAGGGCATGCAGGGCCAAGGCATGCTGCCGTTCACCAATCGTCTGGGCAGCGGACGGCCGTGACGGAACCCGGCGCCGTCAGGTCGTCAGCAGCGCGATGCACTGTGCACTACCTGCGGACCAGGCTGCACCTCGCCGACGTGAGGGTCGATTCTGCGTTCATGAACACGCGCGGGACCGTCACGCCAGCGCGTCCTCAGCCGGCTACCGGACCGCTTACCGGATTGCCGTCCTTCTGCGACGTCGCCATCACCCAGACTGACCCGGCAGGTAACCCGATCCACACCGACATCTGGATGCCCGCATCCTGGAACGGGCGCTTCCAGGGTGTCGGAGGGGCGGTCTACTCCTGCGGTCCCTATTACTACGAAATGGCGCCTGCAATCCAGGCCGGATACGCCGCAACCACCGATTGCGGTGTCCCGCTGGCCGATCTGGACACCGCGAGATGGGCGCTGAAGGACGGGCAGCTCGACTGGCCGCTGATTCACGACTTCACCTACACGGGCATCCACGACATGACGGTAGTCGGCAAGGCGGTGACCAGGTCTTACTATCCGTCACCGCTGCGGTACTCATACTTCAACGGGTGTTCGACCGGTGGCCGGGAAGGGCTGATGGAAGCCCAGCGGTACCCCGCCGACTACAACGGCATCGTCTCCGGATCGCCGGCGATCAACTGGACACAGTTCATCCCTGCCGAGATCTGGCCCCAGCTGGTGATGAACTCTTCTGGCGACTTCCTGCCAGCCTGCAAGGAGGCGGCCTTTACCGAGGCTGCCGTAAAGGCATGCGGCTCCGGCGGAGTGATCACGAATCCGTCGGCGTGTCGCTGGAACCCGGACAAGCTTGTCGGTGTGGTGACGCCATGCGGGGTCATCACGCAGCAAGACGCCGCCGTGATGACCAAGATCTGGCAAGGGCCAGAGAATTCGCAGGGCAAACCGCTCTGGTACGGGCTCGAACGCGGGGCCAGCCTGGCCGGCCTGGCTGCAACCACGACTGTCAACGGGGTGGGAACCGGTCAGCCCTTCCCCGTCACGGTCAGCTGGCTGGGGACGTTTCTGCAGCGGGACGCGTCATGGGACTGGCGGACGCTCACGTACGCGCAGTTCGACGAGCTCTTCCAGCAGTCGGTCAGGCAGTTCTCGAATACCTTCGCCGCCAACGACGCCGACCTGTCCGCTTTCAAGGCTGACGGCGGGAAGATCATCATCTGGCACGGCCTGTCCGACCAGCTCATCTTCCCGCAAGGGACGGTCAGGTACTACAAGCAAGTGCGGCAGAAGATGGGCGGCCCTGGGCCGACCGACTCCTTTGCCAGGCTGTTCCTCGCACCGGGTGCCCAGCACTGTGCAAGCGGTGCCGGC
>DATMMA010000226.1:0-7048 GCA_035570295.1 Streptosporangiaceae bacterium | reverse complement strand
ATGGTGCCGAACACGTTCAACATCTTCATCGTCACCGCCACGTTCGCGGTCGCCGATTCGATCTACGCTCTCTCGGCACTCAGTTTCCTCGGCCTCGGGCCGCCGCCGCCGTTCGCCGACTGGGGCACGATGCTGACCAACGGGGTGAACGACCTGTTCGACAGCTACCCGTGGGAGGTGTACCCGGCGCTGATCGTCCTGGTCATCACCGTGCTGGCCTTCCGGCAGATCGGCGACGCGCTCAACGACATCGCCTCGTCGCGGTCATCTGTCAGGTAAGTGCTCAGAACACTGTCGGCATCCCGGTCTAGCCTGGTGGGCGTGACAGCCACGGACCCGATCCGGGATCGGTACGAGGACATGGTCGACGAGTTGACGGGCATCAACGGCGTGATGCCACCGCGCGGCGGTAGCGGGTTTGGCCGTGGCGCCTTGCGGTACGAGGGAAGGATTTTCGCGATGCTGGTTCGCGGCAGGCTTGTGCTCAAGCTGCCAGCGAGCCGGGTGACCGCGCTGATCCGATCCGGTAACGGCATCGCCTTCGACGCGAACAAGGGCACGCCGATGCGGGAGTGGCTCAGCCTGGATCCTGATTCCAGCTTGAGCTGGCTGTCGCTTGCCACCGAGGCGCTCGACTTTGCCCGCGGACCGGTCTCGCGTGCATCGAGCCCGCACTGACCGGGTGCGCCCAGCCAGGACGCCCAGCTTGGGCTAGGCCGGCCTGAGGAACGCGGTCAGCGCCGCGACGAGCATCGCGGCATCGGCAGTTCCGGTCAGCTCACGCGCGGAGTGCATGGCCAGGGCCGGGTTGCCTATGTCCACAGTCGGCATGGCCAGGCCACCAGCGACAATCGGGCCGATCGTCGATCCGCTGCGGACGCCGCTCTTGTTGACGAAGTACTGCACCGGGACGCCGGCCTGCTCGGCTGCGAGCAAGAAGGCCGCCTGAGTCGGCGCAGTCGTGCTGTAGAAAACGTTCGCGCTGACCTTTATCACCGGGCCGCCGCCGAGGGCCACCCAGTGCTGCGGCTCGTGCCGGTCGGGATAGTTCGGATGCGTGGCGTGCGTCATGTCCGCGGACACGTGAAGTGACGAGGTCACCGCACGCAGGAAGTCATCGCGGCTGCCGCCGCGGGCGAGCACGGTGCGCTCAAGCTGCCTGCCCAGCCAGGCGCCGTCCGCCCCGGTGGCGGATCGGCTGCCGATCTCCTCGTTGTCAAACAGCACAATCGCGGTGACATGCTGCGGAGCCGGCTGCGCAGCGACCGCGCACAGCGCCGACACGCATGAATGTGAGCAGGCCAGGTCATCCTGCCGGCCTGAGCTGACGAACTCCTCGTTGAGTCCGGCCAGCGTGCCGCCAGCGAGGTCGTAGGTGACGATGTCGTAACTCAGCACGTCGTCGGAGCCGACGCCCAGTTCGCGGGCCAGGAACCGGCTGAACTCGCCCGGCTCCGGGTCGCCGAGCGCCCAGATGGGTACTACGTGCTGCTGGGCATCCAGCTTGAGCCCCGAGGTGCGGATCTCGGGATCCAGGTGGATGGCAAGTTGCGGCACCCGCAGCACCGGCCGGTGCACCCGGATCAGCCGCACTTGCGGGCCGCCTTCCGCACGCACGACCACTCGTCCGGCGAGACCCAGGTCGCGGTCCAGCCACGAATTGAGCAGCGCGCCGCCGTAGATCTCGACGCCAAGCTGGCGGAAGCCGGCTTGGCCAGTGTCGGGCCGTGGTTTCACCCGGAGCGTCGGGCTGTCGGTGTGCGCGCCCAGCAGCCGGAACGGCGCGTCGGGAGCGGTGCCTTCTGGCACTATCCAGGCGAACAGCGATCCGCCGTCTACCACGACGTAACGCCCCGGACCTGACGGCCAGACGCCGGCCTGCGGGAGCTCAGCGAAGCCTGCCGCGGTCAGCCGCCGGAGCGCCTCGACGGCGGCGTGGTAAGGCGACGGTGACGCGTCGAGGAACGCGATCAGGTCTAGCGCGATATCGCGGGGGCTGCTCATCGCTACATCTTGGCACGGTCCCACCGTCAGCTACCTGGCCGGCAGGTGGCGCTTGGGCACCGACCTGACGACATCGGCGAACTGCGCATTCACTAGCGTCCGCGAGCGGTGGCGCGACTGGGAGTGCATGCCGAGATTCCGGGTACTTCGGGCGCCTGAGATTCGGAGTAACCAAGGAGCTGAGAGTCGTGCTTGCGCTTATTGCCGCAGTACTGTTCGCGATCGCGTTCATCATTAACGCCGCGGGCATCGCCACCGATGCTGTGTTCGCACCATTGAGCCTGATGCTTGTGGGCCTCGCGCTGCTGGCATTCCATCTCACCGGCAATGGCCCGGCGATGCCGGCCTACAAGCGCCGGCGCCGCTGAGTACCAGCGTCGTTGGATTGCCCGGCGACTACGGGCGGCAGCTGCGGCCTGGCGGGTTCGTCGACGGGGAGTGTGATGTCCAGGGTCGTGCCTTCCCTGGGCGGGCTGTGGACCTGGAGGTGGCCACCGAGCGCTTCAGCGCGATCTTTGAGCCCGATCAGGCCAGTGCCGTGGGTGAAGTCAGCGCCGCCGCGCCCGTCGTCTCGGATGTGTATGTGCAGGACGCCGTCGCTGTCGGCTACCTCGATGTCGGCGGTGGTGGCGCGGGCGTGCTTGGCGGCGTTGGTGAGGGCCTCGGCGACGGTGTAGTACACGGCAGTCTCGACCGGCTCGGGTAGCCTCCGGTCTACCTGGATGTCGAGGCGGACCGGGATGGGCGACCGGCGCGCCAGCGTCTTCAGGGCCGGGAGCAGGCCGCTTTCGGCCAGGACGGCCGGGTGCAGGCCGCGGGCGATCTCGCGCAGTTCTCCTAGTACGTCGTCCAGCCCCGCGGCTACTCCATCCAGCTCCTGCACCAGCTGACCGGCCCCCGGCGGCGCGGTGGCCTGGGCCGCGCGCAGGTCCAGGGCGAGAGAGACAAGGCGCTGCTGGGCGCCGTCGTGCAGGTTGCGTTCGATGCGGCGGCGGGTGGCATCGGCTGTGGCCACGATCCGCGCGCGCGAGGCGGTGAGCGCGGCCTGGGCTTCGGCGTTGGCGATCGCGGTAGCGGCCAGTTCGGTGAATCCGGCCAGCCGGGCCTCGGTGCCGGCTGGCGGCGGCTCCCCGCTGGACCCCACGAGCATGACGCCCCACAGTCGTCCCTCGACACTGACCGGCACGCCGACCGACGCGCGCATGCCAAACTTGAAAGCGAGCTCGGCGAGCGGGCCTGAGGCGGTTGTGTAGTCGTCGATCCGCGCCGGCTGGCGGGTCTGGAAGATTATTGTCGGCACGTTATGCCCGCCGAGCCTTGCATGGGTGCCGAGAGGGAATGCAGCGCTGGCGCTGCTCCAGGCGGCAACTATCGTGATCGTGTCGTCGGGGTCATACCGCTTCATGGCCGCGTAATCGGCATGCAGCAGCCGCCCGGCCTCCTCGGTGACCGCGGCGAACACATTCCCCGGAGAGGCTCCCTGGGCGACCAGCGTCGCCACCCGCCTCAGTGCGGCCTGCTCCTCGGCGGACCCGCGCAGTTCCACGCGCGCCTGGGCGTTGGCGATCGCGGTGGCGGCCAGTTCGGTGAACCCGGCCAGCCGGGGCTCAGTTCCGGCTGGCAGCGGCTCTTCGCGGGATAGCACGGCCATGACGCCCCACAGCCGGCCCTCGACGCTGACCGGCACGCCAACCCCGGCGCGCAGGCCCAACGCGCGGGCGTCGTCGCCGATCGGGCCCGATAGCTCGGCGAAGTCGTCGATCCGCGCCGGCCGTCCGGTCTGGAACACCATCGTCGGCACGTTCCGCCCGCCGAGCCTTAGCCGATCGTCGACAGAGAGGAAGGCAGCGCCCGTGCTGCTCCGCGCGGCAACCACGCTTACCATGTCGTCGGGGTCATACCGGCCCATCGCTGCGTAGGTGGCGTGCAGCAGCCGCCCGGCTTCCTCGGTGACCGCGGTGAGCACCTGCGCCGGCGGTGCGGCGCGGGCCACCAGCGTCGCCACCCGTCGCAGCGCGGCCTGCTCCTCGGCGAACCCGCGCAGTTCTACTCGCGCCTGGGCGTTCGCGATGGCCGTCGCGGCCAGTTCGGTGAACGCGGTCAGCCGCGCCTCGGCGCCGGGGGGCAGCGGCTCTTCCCGCGTGTGTTCAACGACCATGACGCCCCAGAGGCCGCCCTCGACTACGACCGGCACGCTCACCGACGCGCGGAAGCCGAACTCACGAGCGGCCTCGCCGGTCGGGCCCGAAGCGTCGGCGTAGTCGCTGATCCGCGCCGGCCGTTGGGTCTGGAACACCAGGGTGTGCGCGTTCCGCCCGCCCAGGGGCAGGCAGGTACCGACGGGGAAGGCGGCACCGGTGCCGCTCCACGAAGCGACCACCCGCCCCGTGCCGTCGGGGTCATACCGGCTCATCGTCGCGTGGTGGGCGCCCAGCAGCCGCCCGGCCTCCTCCGCGACCGCGGCGAACACTTCCTCCGGCGCCGCGGCACCGGCCACCAGCGTCGCCACCCGCCGCAGCGCCGCCTGCTCCCCCGCGATCCGGTCATTGCCAGCTCGCCTAGGCAAGGCCGCCATCTTCCAAAGTCTATCCGCGTCCAAATTTTGCCTGGTCAGAAGCCAGTTTTCGGTTAGTGGACGGCCTTGGTCGCCAAGATGACCCTCGATCTGCCCGGCAGGGCCCGAACACTGCAAACGAGCCGGTTATCCGGCTAGCGCGCCTGGGTAACTAGCGCTGCATCGCATGCAAAACAGGGGGAGTTATGAGCTACGCCAGCCAACTGCTAGACAGCTACCCGCGCACCTTCAACGTGGACGCGAGGATACTCGCAGCCACCATCGACGCACTCACCGACTGCGCCCAGGCCTGCACCGCCGACGCCGACGACGACCTGAGCGAGCCAAACGTTGCCGACCTGGTCAAGTGCATCCGGTCGTGCCTGGACTGCGCTGACATCTGCGCCACCACGGCAGAGGTGACAAGCCGGCAGACAGACTACGACGCCAACGTCACCCGGCCGCTGCTTCAAGCCTGCATCGCCAGCTGCAAAAGCTGCGGCGACGAGTGCCAGCGTCACGCGATGATGCATGCCCACTGTCAGGTCTGCGAGCAGGCCTGCCGGCGCTGCGAACAGGCCTGCAGGCAGCTGCTGGACGCGATGACCTAGGGCAACTTAGGTTGCTGCGGCCTGCGTCCGGACTCGGTGACACGGCCGACGCGGGCTCCGGCGACATGGCAGGCCGGGCAGCAGGGTTTCGGCCACCGGGATGATCAGCGCGCTTCCGACGGCCACCAGTCCAGGCTCGTTCCTGCAGGGCGGAGCTGAGCGGCAAGCTGCGCGGGCTGTCGCTCCGGACGCATGCGGCGACCGGCTGGTCGCCCGCATGGGTGACGCCCAGCCGGCTCCGCCCGGCCGTGGACCACGTGTGCAGCGGGCAGCGAGGCCCGCAGCCCCCGACGGGGGGCAATCCGTGGCAGGCACGCGGTTGCGGGACGGGCTTTCCCCCCTCAGCGACGACCGGTAGCAAGCGCGGAAGAATTTCCTGCGGTCGCCCCCTGTCCTTAACTGAGCGTCACCGTGCCCTCCCGACCTGACAGCGCCGGAAGCCAAGGGACGGGCAATCGATCAGTAAGCGCGCGCTTTTCAACGCTCTGACCAGGGCGAACGCGCTCGCGTCGAACTGCCCGTTCGCGACGATAGAGGCGAATGCCGGTATTGTCGGCACCCCCGAACCCGCGCCTGCCCGCGCTGGCCGGACAGTACGGCTCCGCGCCGATCGGGCTCCGGACTGTCGGCCGCAGCGGGCAGTATGGAGGGGTGGTGGCGGTCATAGGCTCTGGGCTTGCTGGTTTCAGCGAGGCGACGAGGTCGTGGTTTACCTCAGCGTTCGCCGAGCCAACGCCTTCCCAGGCACAGGCCTGGAGCGCGATCGGCAATGGCGATCACACTCTCGTCATCGCCCCGACCGGCTCAGGCAAGACCCTGGCCGCGTTCCTCTGGGCCATCGACAAGCTGGCTAGCGAGCCGGTGCCGGCTGACCCCAAACGGCGCTGCCGGGTGCTGTACATCTCGCCGCTCAAGGCGCTCGCTACTGACGTCCAGCGGAACCTGCGCTCGCCGCTGACCGGGGTAACGCATGCGGCCCGACGGCTTGGCCGGCCGGAGCCAGACATAACGGTCGCAGTCAGGACCGGCGACACCGCCGCTGACGAGCGCAGGAAGCTGGCCAGCAAACCGCCCGACATCCTGATCACCACCCCCGAGTCGCTGTTCCTGATGCTCACATCTCAGGCGCGGGAGGGCCTGCGCAGCGTCGAGACTGTCATCGTCGACGAGGTGCACGCGCTAGCCGGTGGCAAGCGCGGCGCGCACCTCGCGCTGTCGCTGGAGCGACTCGACGCGCTCCGCACTAGCGACCAAGCGGGCCTAGCGCTGGCAAACACCGCGCTGGCAAGCACCGGGCAGGCAAGCACAACACGGCCTGCCCAGCGCATCGGGTTGTCGGCCACGGTGCGGCCGCCCGAAGAGGTAGCAGCGTTCCTGGGCGGGGCGCTGCCAGTCACTATCGTGGCGCCGCCCAGCCAGAAGCGGCTTGACCTGCAGATCGTCGTCCCGGTCGAGGACATGGCCGACCTTCAGGGTTCCGAGCGCGCCAGCACTGCGGTTCCGATGGCCGACGGGCGGGTCGTCCGCGCGGCCGGGCCGGGCGGCGCGGCTGGCCCGCCCGGTGACGATCCGGCCCGGCAGCACTCGATCTGGCCGCACGTCGAGGAGCGGGTGCTTGACCTCATCCAGAGTCACCGGTCGACGATCGTGTTCGCCAACTCCAGGCGGCTGGCCGAGCGGCTCTGCGCGCGCCTGAACGACCTGGCGGCGGAGCGGGTCGCGGAGAATTCGGACCAGTTCTCCCCCGGTTTCGGTGACAACGACACCCGGCCGCCCGCGGAGCTAATCGGTCAGGCCGGGCTAAGCGCCGGGGCGCCCGGCATCGTCGCGCGCGCGCACCATGGCTCGGTCTCCCGCCGGGAACGCAGCCAGATCGAGG
>DATMMA010000225.1:0-40504 GCA_035570295.1 Streptosporangiaceae bacterium | reverse complement strand
CGGCTCGCTGCTCGCGCAGGGCATGCCTGTCGCGACGGCTGCAGCCGCGGCGGCGTACCTGCATGGCATGGCCGGACGGCTCGCCGCGCGCGACGCCCCGATCGGCGCCAGTGACCTGATCGGAGCGATCCCGGCCGCGATCCGCGCGGTGACAAGCAACACCACTTAAACCGGGAACGCGCTATTCCCGGGCAGGCAGCAGCCTGCCCCGGACGCCGCCGTCTGGGCTTAGGCCTCCTGCGGACGAAGCGGCGGCTGGCCTAACCTCCCCTGTCCGGCTGGCACACTGTGGTGTCATGGACGGTCACCCGGAAGCCGTTGTCGACCTGGACGCGATCCAGGCGAACGTGGCTGCGCTGAACCGGCACGTCGGTGCTGCCCAGGTCATGGCAGTAGTCAAGTCCGACGCGTACGGCCACGGCATGCTGGCATCGGCACGGGCAGCACTGGCTGGCGGCGCGACCTGGCTCGGCGTTGTCCATGTCGCGGACGCGATCGCGCTGCGCGAGGCCGGGATCTCGGCGCCGGTGCTGAGCTTGCACGACAGCCCCGACTCGCCGCACGCCGAGGCCATCCGGCATGAGGTCGACCTGACGGCTGGCTCCGCCTCGATGGTTGAGCAGATCACGCTGGCCGCCGAAGGCGCTGGCAAGCCGGCCCGGCTGCACCTGGAGGCCGATACCGGCATGAGCCGTGGCGGCGCTACCTCGGCCGACTGGCCTGCCCTGATTGACGCGGCGCTGGCGGCGCAATCGGCCGGACGGGCAAAGATTGTCGGCTTGTGGTCACACTTCGCCTGTGCTGATATCCCGGACCACCCGACGATCGGGCAGCAACTAGCGGCCTTCCGCGCCGCCGTCGCGGTGGCGGAGCGAGCGGGCGCGAGGCCCGAGGTACGGCACATGGCCAACGGCCCGGCAACGCTCACCCTGCCCGACTCCTACTTCGACCTGGTGCGTCCGGGTGGCGCAGTCTTCGGCCTGTGCACGCTGCCCGGCGGCGCGCCGGACTGGCTCCGGCCTGCCATGACGCTGCGGGCGCGGCTGATACAGGTCAAGCGGGTGCCAGCCAGGACCCCGGTCTCGTATGCGCACCGGTACACCACCGGCACCGACACCTTGCTGGGCGTGCTGCCCCTCGGCTACAACGAGGGGATACCCAGGCATGCGACGAACTCGGCCGGACTGCTCTCCACCCGCGGCAGGCGCGTGTCGATCGCCGGGACCGTCAACCTGAACCACATCGTCCTTGACCTCGGCGACGGCCCGTCGGAGGCCGGCGATGACGTCATCATCTTCGGGCCCGGCGATCATGGCGAGCCGACCGCCCAGGAGTGGGCGGAGGCCCTGGGGACGCTTTCTTACGAGATTGTCACGAGGTTTACCGGTAAGGTGCCGAGAACTTACTCTGGGGTAACTGCGGCTGGGGAAGGCGCGCTGGCGCCAGGCACTGCTGCAGCCGGGACCGGGACCGGTTCCGGATGTGTGGCGGCACGGGCCGCAGACAGGAGAACCGATGGTCAGGTGGCGGCGGCTTTCTAGCGTCGCAGGGCTGGCTACCGGGATCGCGGCGGCCTCGGCAGGGGCGGTAATCGCCGCGGAAAAGGTTGCGGTGGGCCGGATCCGGCTACGGCCCGATCCGGCAGCGAACGAGCCATTCGGCCAGCTACGCGGCCGCCCGCTGGAGGTAATCGCCGATGACGGCGTGCGTCTTCACGCCGAGGTCTGCGGGCCCGATGACGCGCCGGTGACCATTGTGTTGTGCCACGGCTACACACTCAGCCAGGACTCCTGGCATTACCAGCGCCGGGATCTGCAGGCGGACAACCGGCTGGTGCTGTGGGACCAGCGCAGTCACGGCAGATCCGGACGCAGTGATCCGGCCCATATCAGCATCGGCCAGCTTGGCCGTGACCTGGCCGCGGTCCTGGCCGCCGCGGCACCTGACGGCCCCGTGGTGCTCGTCGGGCACTCCATGGGCGGGATGACGGTCATGGCGCTTGCCGACCAGCGGCCGGAGTTGTTCGGCAGCAAGATCATCGGCGTCGTCCTCATCTCCACCACCGCCCTGGTCGACCCGACTGGCTGGCTACCCGGACCGCTGCGCCCCGTTGGCCGCTGGGCCGCGCCCGCGCTGCTGCGCGGGTCGTCGCGCGGCCGCCAGGCTGAGCTGACCGAGCGGATCCGGGGCGCGGCCGGTGATCTGGCTTTCCTGTCCGCCAGGTTCATCGCGTTCGGCGACCCGGATGTCAGCCCGACGATCGTGGATTTCCTGGAGCGCTTGATCAGGGCCACGCCTATCGATGTCGTGGCCGACTTCTATCTCGCCCTCACCGAGCACGACGAGCGGAAGGCGCTGGCAACAATCGGAGCCGTCCCGACGGTCGTGCTGACTGGGGTGGACGACCGGCTGGTCGCGACCGGGCAAACTGCCGAGCTGGCAGCTGCGATTCCAGGTGCCAGCCTGGTCCGGATACCCAAGGCCGGGCACATGGTCATCCTGGAACGGCCCGAGGTAGTGACGGAGGAGATATCTGATCTCGTGGCTCTGGCGCTCGACGAATCGACCACCAAGCGGCCCGCATGACCGGCTCGCAGCAGCCAGCACTGCCAGAACAGCCGGGGCAGCCGCCGAGCCGCCCGATGCCGGGCACGGCCGGGGACGACAGGCCGGAGGAGCCGGGCGTCGACGAACTTGTCCGCGTGCCCACGGCCGAGCAGATGCGCGAACTCGGCCGCCGACTGGCGGGCGTACTTCGGGCCGGCGATCTCGTGCTGCTGTCCGGGCCGCTCGGTGCGGGCAAGACCACCCTGACCCAGGGCATCGGAACAGGCCTGGGCGTTCGCGGCTCGGTTACCTCGCCGACCTTTGTCATCGCGAGGGTGCACCCGAGCCTGTCGGCAGGGCCAGACCTCGTGCACGCCGACGCTTACCGCCTCGGCAGTCGCGCCGAGGTGGATGATCTGGACTTGGATACCGACCTGGCGACGGCAATCACTGTCGTCGAGTGGGGCGAAGGGCTAGTCGAAGACCTGGCACCGAGTTTTCTGTCGGTCAGGATCTGGGCCGACGATCCGACAGCCGACGCGGACACCGATGCTGCCGCAGAGGCCGACGTCCGGCGCACCGTACGGGTGCGCGGCTGGGGCGAGCGGTGGCGGGAGCCGGCGGCGGCGGATGCGACCAGGCTTGCACTGGCAGAGGCGAACTAGCCAACTCACGTGTTGCGCGGCTGGCCTGATGCTGATCTGGCCAGCCGCCACGGCAGTGCACGGTTCCGCGCGCGATCCGAATTGTCCTCCGCGGCACAGTTCGCGCTACTACACTGCCGGTGAGTCCAGCCAGTCCTTGCCGTGGGCGCTCGCGGCGTTGATCAGCCATCAGGAGGCGTGCCGTGGCCCAGCAGGGCTCCCCGCCCCGTCGCTCTGCCCGGCCTCCAGAGCCTGACCACAGAGGGCGACACGACCGTTCCGCAGACCGGCCCCGCCGGGCGGACTGGCCGCAGTTGGATCCGTTCGGGCCCGATTCGGATGATGACCTGCCGCCCTGGGCAGGGCCAGTTGATCAGCCAGCGAGATCGACAAGGACGCTGCGGCGGACCGCTGACGGACGCGACCGCATCCTCGGTGCTAAGGCCGTCGGGGAAGACTATGACGACCCCGCGGGGCTCGACTGGCAGCCGGATGCCGGCGTGGGTGACACGCCGGCCAGCACCAGGTCGCCGCGCCGGTCGGGCAGGCGGGGCCGGGCGGCCGCGACCCGCCTGCGCAAGTCCCGCCGCCGCGTCTACCGCTGGTGCGGGATCGCCATCGTGGTGTGCGTTGTCGCCGCCGGGCTCACCGCGCTGCTGACCCACCACACCCCCAAGCCGTCGCTGTACGTGACAACTCTGCTGCCAGGAGAGTTCAAGACTGTGCCCAATGCCTGCGACAGCGTGAGCGGCACCGTGCTGAATCAGTACCTGCCGGGTCCGGGCCGGACGTCGGCCGATGAGGTCTCTGACAGCACACTGAGCCAGTGCAGCTTCACCCTGGACCGCAAGCCGGATTTCCTCGTGATGGAGGTGTCGGCGCACGCGTATCAGCCGTTCGCGGCTGCGAGCGCGGCCGGCAGCGCGGCTGGCAGCGCATCAGCCAATGCGCAGGACAGCTACGCGCTGACCCGCACGAACCTCGCGAAGCCGCCGAGGACGGCGACGGCTAGGCCGCTGCTGTCGCCAGCCGTGATCCGCCCGCTGGCCAAGACCGGCCAGCAGGCGTTTGTCGCAGTGCAGGCCGAGCATGCCGGAAAGATCCTCACCGAGGTGGTAACGGTCGTGATCCGCGAGTACAACGTGCTCATCACTGTGTCGGAGTCCGGCCAGGAGTCCGGGGCCGGGTTCGGTCCGGTGTCCGTCAGCACGCTGCAGGCTGGCGCGGAGGCCGCGGCGAAGGACATGCTGGCGAAGTCGGTTACCGAGCCCCGCGCCTGACCTGCGTCAGCCGGACTGCGGTCAAAGCATCAGCCCGGCGTCGTTAGGCTGGTCAACCGTGCTGCTGCTCGCCTTGGACACTGCGACGCCTGCGGTGACGGTGGCCCTGCATGATGGTGACGCCGTGATCGCCGAGGAGTCTGCCGTCGACCGGCGCAGGCATGGCGAGCTCCTTGCCGTATTCATCGACAAGGCGCTGCGCAGTATCGGCGCCGGGCGCAAGGACCTGACAGCAGTCGCCGTCGGCACCGGGCCGGGCCCCTACACCGGGCTGCGTGCCGGGCTGGTCACGGCCCGGGTGCTGGCCAGCGCCCTCCGGATCAGGATCGATGGCGTGTGCTCGCTCGACGTAATCGCCGCGGCCGCACGGGCTGAGGCGGCCGGGGCCGAGTTCCTGGTCGCCACCGACGCTCGCCGCCGGGAAGTGTACTGGGCCCGTTACTCGGCCGCGGGTCAGCGAAGTTACGGGCCGCAGGTGAGCTGGCCGGCCGATGTGCCGTCCGGCCTGGCAGTCGCTGGCGAGGGTGCCCTGATCTACCCGGACCTAAGCGACCGGCCGCTGAATCCGCCGTTCCCGTCCGCCGCCCAGCTCGCAGCCATCGCGGCGGGCCGGCTGGCGCGGCGCGAACCGCCGCAGCCGGCCGTGCCGCTCTATCTGCGCAGGCCAGACGCCAGGGAGCCAGGCAAGCCGAAGCGGGTGACGCCGTGAGCGCCCGGCTGCGCCCGATGACCAGTGCTGACCTCGATAGCGTGCTCGGATTGGAACTTGCCCTCTTCGGTGAGGAAGCTTGGTCCCGGCAGATGCTGATCGGCGAGCTCGGCCAGCAGCCGGCGAGCCGGTACTATCTCGTCGCCGAGGAGGCCGGCACGATTGTCGGCTACGCAGGCCTGCTGGCCGCGGGCGGCCAGGCGGACGTGCTGACAATCGCTGTGTCCGCCCCGTGCTGGGGCCAGGGGATCGGCTCCCAGCTACTGGCCGGCCTGCTCGAGGAGGCCGCGAGGCGCGGTTGCACCGAGGCCTTCCTGGAAGTCAGGGCCGACAACACTCGCGCGCAACGGCTCTATCGCTGGTGGGGTTTCAACGAGATCGGCATCCGGCGCGGTTACTACCAGCCGTCCGGAATGGACGCGATCGTCATGCGGCGTGACCTGGCCGGTGCAGCGAAGCCGGGTTCGGCCGGGGAACTGACAGACGGTGAGTCAGGCGAGCAGCCAGAACCGTTTGGCAGTTCGGCCGCCCGCCAGACAGGTGAAGCAACATGACCACGCCACTGGTTCTGGGAATCGAGACGTCCTGCGACGAGACCGGTGTCGGCCTGGTTCGCGGTCATGAGCTCCTGGCCGACGCGGTGGCGTCCAGCGTCGCGGAGCACGCAAGGTTCGGCGGGGTGGTGCCTGAGGTTGCCAGCCGGGCCCACCTGGAGGCCATGGTGCCGACTGTCGACCGCGCGCTGGACGCTGCTGGCATCCGACTGTCCGACGTGGACGCGATCGCGGTTACGGCCGGTCCCGGCCTGGCCGGGGCGCTGCTGGTCGGCGTCAGTGCCGCGAAGGCTTACGCGATCGCTACCGGCAAGCCGATCTACGGCGTCAACCACCTTGCCGCGCACGTGGCGGTAGACCAGCTTGAGCACGGCGCGCTCCCGGCGCCGGCGATCGCCTTGCTGGTGTCCGGCGGTCATTCGTCGCTGCTGCTCGTGCCGGACGTGGCAGCGGAGGTAGTGCCGCTTGGCGCCACCATTGACGACGCGGCAGGCGAAGCCTTCGACAAAGTGGCCAGAGTGCTCGGGCTGCCGTTTCCCGGCGGTCCGCACATCGACCGGGCTGCCGCGGCCGGCGATCGCGACATGATCGCGTTCCCGCGCGGCAAGTACCGGGACGGCAGCCACGACTTCTCCTTCTCTGGCCTGAAGACCGCTGTCGCGCGCTGGGTGGAGGCACGCGAGGCTGCGGGCGAGCCGGTGCCGGTCGCTGACGTGGCGGCCTCATTCCAGGAGGCCGTCGCGGATGTGCTCACCAGGAAGGCCGTGGCGGCATGCCAGGCGCATGGCGTCGACCACCTGGTTATCGGCGGTGGCGTTGCCGCCAACTCACGATTGCGGGCGCTGGCACTGGAGCGGTGCGAGGCGGCCGGGCTGCGGCTGCGGGTACCGCGGCCGGGCTTGTGCACCGACAACGGCGCGATGGTCGCGGCACTGGGCGCCGAGCTGGTTGCCCGGGGTGCTGCTCCATCCGGGCTGGACTTCGCGGCAGATTCCTCCCTCCCGGTGACGACGGTGTCCGCGGCTTAGCTCATAGTCGCAGGCTGACGCCAGGATCAGCCGTGGTCCTGTTTGACGGGCCAGTGCAGGGGGGTTAGCCTACGGAACTGGCACTCACTGCGGTAGAGTGCTAACGCGACAACGTTGGTCTGGCACCCGCGACGGCAGGCCGACATGGTCGACTCTCTAATTCAGCTAGCCCTTTCCGGAGGGGGAGGTCAGATCGTGACGACCGCCACCAAGGTTGTACTGAAGCCGCTCGAAGACAGGATCGTGGTACGCCCGCTCGAGGCTGAGCAGACCACCGCGTCCGGCCTGGTGATTCCTGACACTGCCAAGGAGAAGCCCCAGGAGGGCGAGGTCCTGGCTGTCGGCCCTGGCCGGTTCGATGACGCTGGCAGCAAGCGTGTCCCGATGGACGTCAAGGTCGGCGACGTCGTGCTGTACAGCAAGTACGGCGGCACCGAGGTGAAGTACCACGGCGAGGAGTACCTGGTGCTCTCCGCTCGCGACGTGCTCGCCATCATCGAGAAGTAACGAGTAGTGATGCGCGCGGGCCTGGCCCGCGCCGGGCTGGGGTCATGCCCGCCCGGCACCGCCCCGGCTCGGCTCGCGGCTCGCGGAGTTAAGCTCCCGCGGCCCGCGGCCCGGTCCGGGGCGGTGGCGTGAAAGCCGCTCGCGCAGGCCGCCAAGGCGCCCGGCACGCCGACCACACAGACCCGCTTATCAAGGACACTGAGGTACCAGATGGCCAAGAGCCTGGAATTCAACGAGGACGCACGGCGTGCCCTCGAGCGCGGTGTCAACCGCCTCGCGGACGCCGTGAAGGTGACGCTCGGCCCGAAGGGCCGCAACGTCGTAATCGACAAGAAGTGGGGCGCGCCCACGATTACCAATGACGGGGTGACCGTCGCGCGCGAGATCGAGCTAGAGGACCCGACCGAGAACCTTGGCGCGCAACTAGCCAAGGAGGTCGCTACCAAGACCAATGACGTGGCCGGTGACGGCACTACTACCGCCACTGTGCTCGCCCAGGCGATGGTCGCCGAGGGCCTGCGCAGCGTGGCCGCGGGTGCTAACCCGATAGCGCTCAAGCGCGGTGTCGACGCCGCGTCGGCTGCGGTGGCCGAGGCGCTGATCAAGTCGGCCCGTGACGTGGAAGAGCGCAGCGAGGTCGCCAACGTGGCGACGATCTCAGCGCAGGACGCCAAGATCGGCGAGGTCATCGCCGAGGCCTTCGACAAGGTCGGCAAGGATGGCGTCATCACCGTCGAGGAAGCCCCGACGATGGGCATCGAGCTCGAGTTCACCGAGGGCATGCAGTTCGACAAGGGCTACATCTCGGCGTACTTCGTTACCGACCCGGAGCGGATGGAGGCCGTCCTGGAGGACGCCTACATCCTGCTCACCTCCGGCAAGATCTCCTCGATGGCCGAGTTCCTGCCGGTGCTTGAGAAGATCGCGCAGACCAAGAAGCCGCTGCTGATCATCGCCGAGGACGTGGACGGCGAGGCGCTGTCCACGCTTGTCGTCAATAAGATCCGCGGCCTGCTCAACGTCGTCGCGGTCAAGGCGCCAGGGTTCGGGGACCGGCGCAAGGCGATGCTCGAGGACATGGCGGTCCTCGCTGGCGGGCAGGTCGTGAGCGAGGAAGTCGGCCTCAAGCTAGACCAGGTCGGCCTCGATGTGCTGGGCCAGGCCCGCCGGGTGGTCGTCACCAAGGACAATACGACCATCATTGACGGCGTCGGCGACCAGTCCCAGGTGGAGGACAGGATCCGGCAGCTGCGGACCGAGATCGAGAACACCGACTCGGACTGGGACCGGGAGAAGCTCCAGGAGCGCGTGGCGAAGCTCGCAGGCGGCGTGGCCGTGCTGCGGGCCGGCGCGGCGACGGAAGTCGAGCTGAAGGAGAAGAAGCACCGGCTCGAGGACGCCATCTCCGCCACCAGGGCTGCCATCGAGGAAGGCATTATCGCTGGCGGGGGCGCCGCGCTCGTGCACGTCGCCGGGCAGCTTGGCGACCTCGGCAAGACCGGCGACGAGGCCACTGGCGTCCAGATAGTCCGGCGGGCGCTGTCCGCGCCGGCCCGGTGGATCGCGGAGAACGCAGGCGTCGAAGGCGGCGTGGTGATCGCCCGCATCGCCGAGCTGCCGGCCGGACACGGCTACAACGCCGCGACCGGCGAGTTCGGCGACCTGATCGCGCAGGGTGTCATTGACCCGGTCAAGGTCACCCGGTCGGCGGTTCAGAATGCCGCGTCGATCGCCGGCATGCTGCTGACAACCGAGGTGCTCGTCAGCGAGAAGCCGGAACCCGAGGCCGCTCCGGCGAACGGCCACGGTCACGGCCACCAGCACTAACCGGCTGCGCGGCGCTAGCCGCCAGCTGAACCGGGCCCCGTCGTCAGTGCCGGCCGGCACTGACGACGGGGCCCGGTCGTTTCTGCCCGCATTATAGGCGGCGTACTCATCACGATATTGCTTACCTTGTTGACAAATGCTCTATCATGGCTTAGGCAAATATAATTTATCTTCTGGCTGAATTAATTTAAACGCACTCACAAATACAGGGCGTAGCTCAATGGCTACGCTTGGTAATTGCTTTACTTCGCGACCGCTGCGCTACGTCAACGTAACCATTCCGTTGCCTATTTTGATGTTGCCTTTACTCCCGGTGCGGGGAATCACGGTAGAGGGCAGAGCTAATCGTGAGACCGCCGCTGAGCCAGGGGGATCAGGTGGAATCGCAGCTAGATGGATCCAGTCAATGCAACATGGGCACCTTGACCGAGCTCGCCGCGCGCGGGCAGCCGGCCGCGATTGACACGTTGCTACGCCAGATAAGGCCAATGGTCGTGCGCTATTGCCGCGCTCGGCTCAGCCACATTTCCGGGCATTACCAGGCTGCCGACGATGTCGCGCAGGAGGTTTGCATCGCCGTTCTGACGGCCCTTCCGCGCTATCGGGAGATGGGACGGCCGTTCGTGTCATTCGTATTCGGCATCGCGTCGCACAAGGTGGCCGATGCCATGCGCAGCGCGGCCAGGCTGGCGATCCCGACGTCAGACCTGCCGGACGGCCCCGACCAGCGGCCGGGACCGGAGGAGATCGCGTTCGCTTACCTGGAAGCTGATCGTGCTCGCGCGCTGCTCGCCAGGCTGCCGGTGAATCAGCGCCAGCTTCTTGTGCTGAGGCTGTGGTCGGGCCTGTCTGCCGAGGAGACCGGCCACGCGCTCGGGATGTCGGCCGGCGCGGTCCGGGTCGCCCAACACCGGGCGCTGGCCAGGCTCCGCGCCATTGCCATCGCGGAGTCAGCCGTCGAGGGGTCCGTCGCGTAGCCAGCGCAGCCACCCCGTCTACCTGCGGCGACGCAGACCCGGGGGGCGCCACGAGCTGATGGCGACTGGTGGCCCGCGCCATGACCTGGCCAGGTTCGGCATGGAGAAGATGTCCAACACCCCGCGCCAGGCGGACCTGATGCTCGTGTCCGGCCGGGTCAGCCAGAAGATGGCGCCGGTGCTGCGCCGCAGCGCTGCCCTGGGCGGCCGATAGCTCTGGCCGGGCGCGATCTCTGGCCACGACTACGGCCGGCAGCGGGCCACGCCACCCGGACCGGTCACTAGGATGAAGGGCAATCCCAGCACCCGGACACGGAACGTGAGATGAGCGACGAGAAGTTCGGCCCGCCCGCCCTGACCTTCGACGACGTTCTGCTGCTGCCGGCACATTCCACCATAATGCCGGGCGAAGCAGACACAACGGCTCGGCTCACGCGGCGCCTGATGCTGCAGGTCCCGGTCGTTTCCGCCGCCATGGATACCGTCACCGAAGCCAGGATGGCGATCGCCATGGCCAGGCAGGGTGGTGCCGGGGTATTGCACCGGAACATGTCAATTGAGGAGCAAGCCCAGCAAGTCGATATGGTCAAGCGGTCCGAGGCTGGCATGATCACCAACCCGGTGACGTGCGGGCCTGACGCCACGCTCGCCGATGTCGACGAACTGTGCGCACGCTTCCGGATCTCCGGAGTGCCGGTCACTGACGCCGACGGCATTCTTGTCGGCATCGTGACTAACCGCGACATCAGGTTTGAATCGGATCATCGCCGCCGGGTCGCCGAGATCATGACGCCGATGCCACTGATAACCGCGCCGGTCGGTGTCGACAGAGCCGAGGCCTTGCGGCTGCTGAGCACCAACAAGGTGGAAAAGCTGCCGCTGGTGGACCAGGCCGGGCGGCTTCGCGGCCTGATCACGGTCAAGGACTTCACCAAGAGCGAGCAGTTCCCGAACGCGACGAAGGACGGTGAGGGCCGGCTCGTCGTGGGAGCGGCCGTTGGCGTGGGCGAGGACGCCAAGCGCCGGGCGCATGCGCTGATCGAGGCCGGCGTGGACTTCCTGGTCGTGGATAGCTCGCACGGCCACGCGCAGGGCGTCATCGACATGGTGGCCCAGGTCAAGGCCAACTCGCGGGTCGAGGTCATCGGCGGGAACGTTGCCACAAGAGCGGGGGCGCAGGCGCTAGTCGACGCCGGCGCTGACGCGGTCAAGGTCGGTGTCGGTCCCGGTGCGATCTGCACCACGCGGGTGGTCACCGGGGTAGGCGTTCCGCAGATCACCGCGATATACCAGGCCTCGCTCGCCGCCAGGCCGGCTGGCGTGCCGGTAATCGGCGATGGCGGTGTCCAGTATTCCGGTGATATCGCCAAGGCCATCGCCGCCGGCGCCGACACGGTCATGCTCGGCAAGCTGCTTGCAGGCTGCGAGGAAGGCCCGGGCGAGATGGTCTTTGTCAACGGCAAGCAGTTCAAGCTCTTCCGCGGCATGGGATCGCTCGGCGCTATGCGTAACGCGAACCGGGGCGGCTCCTACTCCAAGGACCGCTACTTCCAGGACGACGTGCTCCGCGAGGACAAGCTGGTGCCGCAGGGCGTGGAGGCGCAGGTGCCCTACCGCGGCCCGCTGGAAGCGGTGGCGCATCAACTGACCGGCGGCCTGCGGGCGGCGATGGGGTTCTGCGGCGCCCGGACGATCGCCGAACTGCAGCATGCGCAGTTCACCCAGATCACCGGTGCCGGATTGGTGGAGAGCCACCCGCATGACATCCAGATGGTCGCCGAGGCGCCCAACTACGGCGGCCGGCGAAGCTAACGCCTGGCACGCTAATCCTGGCTGCCAGGCCTGTGCGCGCACGCAGGAGCGGGAGAGAACCTGCGGGGGCGGGAGAGCAACGTGAGCGTGGTAGAGATCGGGCGAGGCAAGAGTGGTCGGCGGGCGTACGCGCTCGACGAGATTGGCATCGTTCCCTCCCGCCGGACCCGGCACCCGGAAGAGGTCTCGATCGCCTGGCAGATTGACGCCTACCGGTTCGAGATACCGGTGGTCGTGGCACCAATGGACAGCGTCGTGTCGCCAGCCACGGCAATCGCGATCGGGAAGCTAGGCGGCCTGGCCGCGCTGGACCTGGAAGGGCTGTGGACCCGGTTCGATGACCCGGAGCCACTGCTAGCCGAGGCCGCCGAACTGGGCGACGAGGCGGCCACGAGGCGGTTGCAGCAGATCTACGCCGAGCCGATCAAGGAAGAGCTGATCGGCAGGCGCATTGAGGAGATGCGGGCCGCGGGCGTCATCACGGCCGCCCGGCTGTCGCCGCAGCGAACAGTGCGCCTGTACAAGGCCGTGATTGACGCCGGGGTGGACATTTTCGTGATCCGCGGCACGACGGTATCTGCTGAGCACGTCTCCGGTCAGGCTGAGCCGCTGAACCTCAAGCAGTTCATCTACGAGCTGGACGTGCCAGTCATCGTCGGTGGTTGCGCGACCTACACCGCGGCGTTGCACCTGATGCGCACCGGCGCGGCGGGCGTGCTGGCCGGATTCGGCGGCGGATCCGGGCACACGACGGCGGCAGTGCTGGGTGTTGCGGTACCGATGGCCACCGCGATTGCGGACGTCGCGGCCGCCCGCCGCGACTACCTCGATGAGTCCGGCGGACGGTACGTGCACGTCATCGCCGACGGCGGGATGACCCGAAGTGGTGATATCGCCAAGGCACTGGCGCTCGGCGCTGACGCGGTCATGGTGGGATCCCCGCTCGCCCGCGCCAGTCAAGCCCCCGGCCACGGCTACCACTGGGGCAGTGAGGCCCACCACCCGGACCTGCCTCGCGGCGCCCGCCTGAAGGTTGGCACGATCGGCACGCTGGAGCAGATCCTGCACGGGCCGTCCACGGTTCCCGACGGCTCCATGAACCTGATGGGCGCGCTGCGCCGGACCATGGCCACATCAGGCTACTCCGACCTCAAAGAGTTCCAGCGGGTCGAAGTCGTGGTGACGCCGAGTGCCACGCCGCGCTGACATCCGGGTCTGGCCAGGCGCCCGCGCTGCGGGCCAGCAGGCTGCGAACGGGCACCTGGCTGACGGCGACCCCGCGCTGGCCACGACACGGCTCGGCCCGGCAGAACGGGCCGCCGCCCTGGATGCCCTGTCGAGCAAGGAACTGCAGATGCTGGTGGTCGGCGGCGGCGTGGTCGGCGCCGGAGTGGCCCTGGACGCGGTCACCCGCGGGCTGACTACCGGTCTGGTGGAGGCCAGGGACTTCGGCTCGGGTACCTCGTCGCGGTCGAGCAAGCTCATCCACGGCGGCCTGCGCTACCTCGAGCAGCTCAACGTGGGCCTGGTGCGCGAGGCACTCAGCGAGCGCTCGCTGCTGCTGCAGCGGCTCGCGCCGCACCTGGTCCGACCGGTGTCGTTCCTGTTCCCGTTCACCCACCACGGCTGGGAACGGGCCTATGTGGGCGCGGGCGTCACAGCCTACGACTCGCTCGGCTTCTCCCTCGGCCAGGCCCGGGGTCTGCCCAGCCACCGTCAGCTGACCAGGCGCGGTGCGCTCCGCCTGGCGCCGGCCTTGAACCGCAAGGCGCTGACCGGGGGGCTTGTCTACTGGGACGCTCAGGTTGACGACGCCCGCTACGTCATGACGTTGGTGCGCACGGCCGCCAGCTTCGGCGCGCACGTGGCCTCCAGGACCCAGGTCACTGGTTTCCTGCGAGAAGGCGAACGTGTTACCGGCGTGCGGGCGACCGACCTTGAGACCGGGAACGAGCTTGAGATCCGTGCGCAGCAAGTCGTCAACGCCACGGGCGTCTGGACAGATGAGATCCAGGAGATGGTCGGTGGCCGCGGCACCATCAACGTCAGGGCGTCCAAAGGCGTCCACCTGGTCGTGCCGCGCGACCGCATCCACTCCACGACCGGGATCATCCTGCGAACGCCGGTGAGCGTGCTGTTCGTGATCCCGTGGGGCCGGCACTGGATCATCGGCACGACCGACACTGACTGGTCGCTGGATAAAGCGCACCCGGCAGCGAGCCGGGCCGACATCAACTATGTGCTGGGACAGCTCAACAAGATCCTTGCTGTGCCGCTCAGCCAGGACGACGTCGAGGGCGTGTACGCGGGCCTGCGGCCGCTACTGGCCGGCGAGTCCGAGTCCACCTCCAAGCTGTCGCGCGAGCACACTGTCGTGCACCCGGTTCCCGGCCTGGTCATGATCGCCGGCGGCAAGTACACGACGTACCGGATCATGGCTAAAGACGCCGTGGACGCGGTGGCGCACGGGCTTGACGGCAAGGTCGCCCCATCGTGCACTGACAGCGTCCCGCTGGCTGGTGCCGACGGTTACATCGCGCTGTGGAATTCCCGGCACGCCATGGCCCGGGCGTCTGGCCTGCATGTCGCCAGGATCGAGCACTTGCTGCAGCGGTATGGCTCCATGGTCGGCGAGGTGCTGGCGCTCATTGCGGCCGATCCGGGCCTCGGCAAACCGCTAGCCGGGACGGACGACTACCTGCGTGCCGAGATCGTCTACGCGGCGTCGCACGAAGGCGCCCGCCACCTGGACGACGTGCTGTCCCGGCGCACGCACGTATCGATCGAGACCTGGGACCGCGGTCTGTCCGCGGCCGAGGAAGCGGCCAGCCTGATGGCCGGGCCGATGAAGTGGAAATCCCGGCAGATCGCCAGGGAGCTGGAGAACTACCGGGCCAGGGTGGCGGCCGAACGGGCCTCCCAGGAAGCTGACACCGACCAGGACGCCGATGCCATCCGGCTCGGCGCACCCGACATCGTGCCGGTGCTGCAAGGTGACGGCGTCACGGCCTGACGACACTTGCGGGTAGCCCGGCGAAGGGGGGGTTATGGAGCAGAAGGTGCTCGTCCGGGCGGTAGCGGAGCGAACCACGTTGTCTCGTGAGGAATCAGCGGATGTCACCAGGGCGGTGCTGGAAGGGCTGGCAGACCAGCTGAGCGACGGCGAGGCCAGGCGCCTCGCCGCGGATCTCCCCGAAGAGCTGGCGGAGCAGGTGCAGCTACCGCGCCGGCGCAGAAGGGGGGCCCACCCGGTCGGGGTCGACGACTTCGTCCGGCAGCTCAGCGAGCATGCCGGGCTGACCGAGGACGACGCGCGGGCGGGCGCCGGGGCCGTCCTGGCCGCGCTTCGGGAGGCACTGAGCGCGGAGGACTACCGGCACCTCGTCGGGCAACTCCCGGCCGGCTACACCGACCTGGAGGCGAATGTCGGCTAACCACCCTTCGTCGGGGGAGCAAAGCCTACGATTAAGGCATGCCGAAGCGGCCCAGTGGCAGCGAGCACGGCGGGTGGCAGGCGGGACACTTGCCACACATGCCAGCTGCCCCGGGCGAGGAGCCGGACTGGGTTACCGGCTGGCTGCAGGAGCGGGCCCTCGATGGCCTGCTCGAGGACCGAGCCGGAGACCAAGAGCGCCCCGGCCATGGAGCGAGGCGACTACGGCGTTCTGCTGAGCCATGGACAACGGGGTCACCCGGGCATGCCCGGCACTCGGCAGCGTCAGCTGATCTGCCGGATTACGAAGCCGACTGCGAGGACCCTCCTGACCGAGAGCGGCTGTAGACAGCATGAGGCTCGGCCGGACGTCGTAGCCGGAATCGTCTGTTCGGCTGATCAGCTGAGCGCGGCGCGATAGTTAAAGTGCACCGGTAGCCGAGTCGGGGGGACCGGATGCTACCTCAGCCGAGCATGGAGCCTGCGCGCCAGCGGCAGCCGATCGTGCTCATGTACCACTCGGTGGCGCCGGATGAGGAGGACCCGTATCGGGTGACGGTCAGCCCGCACCGGTTCGGGCTGCAGATGCGCTGGCTGGACCGGCGCGGCCTGCGCGGCGTCTCGATCGCTGAACTGCTCGACGCGAGCAGCAGGCAGTGTGATGCCGGACTTATCGGGCTCAGCTTCGATGACGGCTACGACGACTTTATCCGCTACGCACTGCCCGTCCTGCAACGGCACGGATTCAGCGCGACTGCATTCGTGATCGCCGGACGGCTCGGCGGCTGCAACGACTGGGATCGGCTCGGGCCGCGCAAACCGCTGATGACTGCTAGCCAGGTGCGGACAGCAGCGGCGGCCGGCATCGAAATCGGCTCGCACGGTCTGCGGCATGTCAGCCTGAGCCAGACAACCGGCCTCGCGCTGAGCAGAGAGCTGGAGCTCAGCCGGAAGATACTCCAGGACATAACGAGCTCGGCTGTCAGCGGCTTGTGCTATCCGTACGGGCACTTCTGCAGCCGGGTTGTGAACGGCGCTCAGGCGGCAGGCTACGACTACGCATGCGCCACCACTGCCAGCGGGCTGACCGGGCGATATACCATGCCCCGCCTTTACGTGGGCGACGCCGACGGCCCGGCGCGACTGCGAGCTAAGTTGCTCCGGCACCGGCTGACCAGCGCAAACCCTCCTGCTGCCGGACCGGGGCAGGCAGGGCTACGTCGTACTGCGTAAGCAGATTACGGCGTCTAGCGGAGCAGCGGGCGCCGCATCTCGCGCAGGCTTCAGTAAGGGCATCGCAACGGGAGAACAAGTCGCATGGGTGAGCATCAGCTTGGCCTCGCGGTCAACGGCCGCGAGCATCAGTTGCGCCGGCACCTCGTGTCGTTCCCGCTACCTGAGCGTGCAGGCGCTAACGGGCACGTCGACGGCAACGGTCAGGCTGCCGGGCAGCTGCGAGTGGCGATCATCGGTCTGGGCTACGTCGGGTTGCCGACGGCCATCGGGCTCGCCCCGCGCTGCCGTGAGGTCATCGGCATCGACATCAGCCGGGAGCGCCTTCAGGTCGTGGCGGCCGGCCAGGCCGATCTCGCCGGAAGCGCCAGGCCGCGCCTGCTCGCAGCGCTTGCTGCCGGAACGCTCCGGCTTTCCGACGACCCCGCGGCCCTGGCGTCGGCTGACGCCGTCATAGTGTGCGTTCCCACCCCGGTGGACTCCCGGCACGTGCCGGAGCTTTCCGCGCTCCGCGGTGCGTGCGCTGAGGTGGTCAAGCATGCCAGGGCCGGCCAGACGATCATCCTGTCCTCGACCACCTACGTGGGAACGACCACCGAACTGCTGGCAGCGCCGCTGAGCCGTCGCGGCCTCGAGCTTGGCAGGGACGTCTTCGTGGCATTCAGCCCGGAGCGCATCGATCCTGGCAATCCAGACCATCAGCAGGACCAGACGCCGCGCGTGGTCGGCGGCGTCACGAGGGAATGCGCGATCCGGGCAGGCCGGATCATCAGCCTGCTGACCAGCGAGGTGTACCTCGTCAGCTCGACCGAAGCGGCCGAGGCGACGAAGCTGTACGAGAACATTTTCCGTGCCGTGAGCCTTGCGCTGGCGAATGAGTTCGCAGATGCGTGCAGCTCCCTGCGGCTGGACCCGATCGAGGTGACGCTGGCGGCGGCGACCAAGCCGTACGGCTTTCTGGCGGCGTTCCCCGGTCCCGGTGTCGGCGGCCACTGCATCCCCTGCGATCCGCACTACCTGCTCTGGCAGCTGACCGAGCAGGGCCGCAGCGCCCCGCTGATCGAGCAGGCCATGAGGTCAATTCAGCAGCGCCCGGAGCGCGTCATCGAGCGGGCCCGCGAGGTACTGGCGGCGCAGGGACAGCCGCTGGCCGGAGCCCGGCTGATCGTCGTCGGCGCCAGCTACAAGGCGGGCGTTTCGGACCTGCGGGAATCGTCGGCCGTTCCGTTGATCTCCGGCTTGCTGCGGGAGGCAGCGGAGGTGGGCTACTACGACCCGCTCGTGCCGGTACTGACCCTGCCGGGCGGGCACACACTGCGCAGCGAGCCAGACCCCGGCACGGACTGGGACCTGGTCATCGTGCATACCACGCATCCCGACGTCGACTACGCCTGGGCGCGCAAGTGTCGCGTGCTGGACGCTACCTACCAGTTCGACGACGCACCCGAGCGGGTTGTGGTGTGAGCTTGTGAGCCCAGCCGCTGCCACAACAGTCACCGTCCCGCAATCGATTGGCGCTGCCGTGCCGGAGCGCGCGGATGTGACCACGCCTGCTGTGGTGCTGAAGTTTGATCCGAATGTCATGCACCACGGCGGTCTGGGCGCGATCCGGAGCCTGGGCCGGATGGGCGTCCCGGTTTATGCGGTGCAAGAGTCCGCCTGGGCGCCGGCCGCTCACTCGCGCTACCTGCACGGGAAGGTGCTGTGGCGGCCGGGCGGACTTCCGGCCAGCCAGGTTCAGGCCGGGCTGCTGCGGCTCGCCGAGCTCATCGGCAGGCCTGCGGTGCTGATCCCCACCGACGACGCCGGGGCTATCTTCCTCGCCGAGCACGGCGAGGCCTTGCGTGGCCGGTTCCTGTTCGCTGCGCCGCCCGCCAGCCTGCCGCGACAGCTGGCGGCGAAGCAGTCGTTGCACGCGCTGTGCGCCGACCTTGGTTTCCCGAGCCCGCGATCGTGCCTGGCGTCCTCACTCGACCAGGCAGCCCGGGCAGCAGCAGGCTACGGCTACCCGGTCGTGGGAAAGCTGGCGATGCCCTGGCAGTCCGGATCGAGGCAGCTGAGCACTCAGATCCTGCGCGACCGGGGCGACCTGGAGGGCGCGTGGCGGGCCGTCCAGGACGGCCGGGCTGGCCTCATGTTGCAGGAATACATCCCGGCGCCGTCTGGCCATGACTGGTTCTTCCATGGATACGTGGCTGCCAGCGGCGACTGCCGCCCGGCCGGTACCGGGGTCAAGGACAGGTCTTACCCGGTGCGCGCCGGGCTGACCAGCTTCGGCCGCTGCGAGCCCAACCCAGCACTGCGCGCCAGGGTGACCGATCTGCTGACCCGGCTGAGCTACCGCGGTATCGCCGACCTGGACCTCCGGCTCGATGACCGGGACGGGCAGTACAAGCTGCTGGACTTCAACCCGCGGCTGGGCGCGCAGTTCCGGCTCTTTACCGCGCCAGACGGTCTCGACGTCGTGCGCGCGGCCTACCTGGACCTGACCGGGCAGCCGGTTCCGCAGTCCGAGCCGGCGGCCGGCCGGACCTTCATGGTCGAGAGCTACGACCCGCTCAGCGCGATCAGCTACTGGCGCCGCGGTGAGCTCGGCCTGCGCTCCTGGCTCTCCGCAACAGCCGCTGTGGACGAGACCGCGTGGTTCGCACGTGACGACCTGCTCCCGTTCGAGCTCATGTGCCTGCGAATGAGCTGGCGGGCGCTGACCAGGCCGCTCGAGCGCGCCCGCGCCGCGCAGTGCGACGACAGCGGCGGGGGGTTTGCGCAGAGTGCGGTCCGGCCGCGGCTACGCCGTGGCCGGCGCGGCCAAATGACATGAAGTCTGCTGACGTGACGCTGGGCGACCAGCACAAGGGGGGATTTGTAGTGAGCGACGCCGTCGACGTGGCGATCGTGGGCGCAGGACCGTATGGACTTTCGCTTGCCGCGCACCTGCGGTCAGCCGGAGCGGAGGTGCGCCAGTTCGGGCAGCCCATGCACCTGTGGCGGGCGCAGATGCCGCGCGGCATGTTCCTGAAGTCACAGGGGTTCGCATCGAACCTGTGCGACCCGCATGGCACCCACACGCTTGCCGTCTTCTGCCGCGCGACTGGCCGGTCCTATGCCGACTACGGGCAGCCGGTGCGGCTCGACGATTTCGTCGCCTACGGGGACTGGTTCGCCGGGGAGCTGGCGAACGGCCTGGAGACGACGCTGGTCACCGGACTGACCAGCGGCGCCGGGCAGTTCGAGCTCCGACTCGCCGACGGACGGACGGCTGCGGCAAGGCGCGTCGTGCTTGCCACCGGAGTGGAGCACTTCGCGCACGTACCGCCCATTTTGTCGGCTCATGAGTTGGTGAGGCACAGCTCGACGATCACCGACCCGGCAGCGTTCGCCGACATGCGCGTCGCGATCATCGGCAGGGGCCAGTCGGCACTGGAGTCGGCTGCCCTGCTTAGCGAGAACGGCGCCGCCGTCGAAGTCATCACCAGATCCCCGGCGGTCGCCTGGAACGGGCCGCCGTTGCTGCCGGACCGGCCGCTCAGGAAGCGGTTGCGGGAGCCGGAGGCCGGCCTCGGCTCGGGCTGGAGCACCTGGTTCTACTCGAATCATCCTGATCTGTTCCGCCACCTGCCGGAGCAGACGAGGATCCACCGGGCACGCACCGCGCTCGGGCCTGCCGGTGCTGCCTGGCTGCGGCCCCGGATAGAGGGTCGGGTGCCCGTACGCACCAGCGAGCGCGTCGACCAGGTGCGGGACAGTGCGGACGGCGTCACTGTCGCACTCGTCTCGCGCGACGGCGAGCGCTCGGAGGTGCGGGCCGACTGTGTCATCGCGGCCACCGGCTACCGCCCGGGCCTGCAGCGCCTGGCCTTCCTGGATGACGCGCTGCGAGCGCGCATTCGCACAGTCGCCGGCACCGCGGCGGTGGATGCGGCCTACCAGACCTCCGTCGACGGCCTCTACGTGATCGGCCCGGCGGTGGCGCCGGTGTTCGGGCCAGTCATGCGATTCGTCTACGGCACCGCGCACGCGGCTCGCACCGTGTCGCGGCACCTGGCGGCTACCGCTGGCTCGACGACAGCGGCGCCGGCCCGCCCGCTGGCGGGGATGGCCAGCAAGTGACGATCACGCGAATCGCGCGCGGTCCGGTCAGCGCGCGCGCGGCCACTCGCGGACGTCACGCCGGCCAGGCCGGCCGGCCGGTGCAAGCGAGCCTGAGTCCCGGACCCGCCTGGCGGCGGGAGTGTGCACGCGGGGTCTGGATGTTTGCCGGAGGCGACGTCATCGCGGTGACGCTGGCCGTGGTCGTCGCGGGTGCCGCGGCAGCCGTTGCCGCGTGTTACGGCCTGCTTGCGCTGGTAGCCATCGCGGGCGGCGGCCTGTACCGGCCGCGGATCGGCGGCCGTGCAGGCGATCAGGCGGGCCGGCTCGCGATGGCAGGCGCGCTTCCCGCGCTCGGATTGCTCCTGTGGGCCGGCGAGGACACGGCGATCCGGCTGGCCGCGACCACGGCCTGCTTGCTGATCGGGATGCGAATGGCCGTTGACACGAGCCAGCGGTCGGCCCGCAGGCGCGGCCTGCTCACGCAGCAGGCACTGATCATCGGCAGCGGAGAAGCTAGCCGCACGATATGGCGGCTGCTGCGCGAGCATCCCGAGCTCGGCCACCGTCCGTGCGGTCCGCTGCCTGACAACCTGGCCGGGGACGCCCGCGCCGTCGGCGAACTGTTTGTCAGGTTTGATGTAAGCCAGGTGCTGATGTGTGCGCCGGCCGCAACTGGGGCGGAGCACGCCGCGGTGCTCCGGGCCTGCCGCGATCACGGTGTCAGGGTGAGCATGCTCCCGCAGCTGCCCGAGCTCGGCCTGGCGGTGCCGAGAGCCTGCCTCGACGAGGTCTGGGGAATTCCGTTCGTTCCGCTCCGGCCCGGTCCGCGGGCTCCGGGCCGCCGTATCGCCGGCCGGCTCATCGACCTCAGCGTCGGGATTGTTCTCCTGCTCGCCACGGCGCCCCTCACGCTGGCACTGACGCTCGCGGTATGGCTGGACCTGCGGCTGCCTCCGCTGTTCCAGCAAGTGCGGGTCGTCGGCTGCGGCAGGCTGGCTAAGATCGCCAAGCTTCGGACGCTGCGGCCGGGCGGCGACCCCGACACTACCTGGGCGGTGAAACCGGGGCAGGCCACGCGATTCGGCCAGCTATTGCGTGGCACACATGCAGACGAGCTGCCGCAGCTGGTCAATGTGGTACGGGGTGACATGGCGCTGGTCGGCCCGCGGCCAGAGCGCCCGCATTTCGCCCGCCAGCTCAGCGGCAGCATCGTGGGCTACGCCGAGCGCGAGCGGGTGCGCGGCGGCCTAACTGGCTGGGCGCAGGTACACGGCCTGACCGGTAACACCTCGCTCGAAGACCGGACCCGGTTCGACAACTTCTACATCGAGTACTGGTCCATCTGGCTAGACCTGCTCATCCTTGCCCGCACCGGACTGGGCGCAGTGTCCGGGGCACTGACCGCCGGAGGCGCACGATGAAAGTCCTGCACGTCATCACCGGCCTGGGCGTCGGCGGCGCGGAGCTGCAGCTACGCGGCATTCTGGAGCACACCAGGCACGACGCCGACGTCGTCACGCTGTACAACCCGGGTCCGGTAGCGGACATGATCCGAACCGACGGAACCGCCGTCCGCACCCTTGACATGCGCCGGAACACCGAGCTGACCACCCTGTTCTGGCTTCGGCGGATCATCAGAGCCGGCCGCTATGACGTCGTGCACACGCACCTGTACCGGTCGCAGATCTACGGCCGGCCGGCCGCCTGGCTCGCGGGCGCGCCGGTCATCGTTAGCACCGAGCACTCGATCGGTGAGACGCACCTGGAACGCCGGCGCATGACGCGCGGTGTCCAGGCGCTTTACCTCGGCACAGAGCTGTTCTCGGATATGACAGTCGCAGTCTCAGCCGCTGTGCGCGAGCGGATGATCAAGTGGGGAATCCGGCCGCGCAAGATCACAGTCATCCCGAACGGCGTGGATCTGGACCGGGTGGCGTTCGACCCGGCGGGCCGGGAGCGAGTGCGCGCCGAGTTTGGCATTGGCCCGGCGGACTACGTCGTGCTCCTGCTCGGGCGCCTGGACCAGAATAAGCGCTTCGACGAGGCCATCGAGGCGGCCGCGCCAAGCCTGTCGCCCACCGTCAAGGTCATGGTCGTCGGGGGCGGTGCCGAGCGTGATCATCTAGCCGAGACAGCCAGGCGCTGTGGCGTCGCGGACTACGTGATCTTCGCTGGTGAACGGCATGATGTCGCCGGAATCATGTCGGCGGCGGACCTGCTCGTGGCGTCCTCGCGACAGGAGACGTTCGGGCTGTGCGTGCTCGAGGCACTCGGCAACGGCCTTCAGGTGCTTTACACGACGTGCCCGGCCGTGGAAGGCCTCGAGGTCTCCTCAGCCCGGCAGGTGCCCATCGAGGACATGGGCAAGGCGATCGCGGGCGCGGCGACCGCCGGGCAGGCCGCGCGTGCCCCGGAGCCGGCGGTCGCTCGCGAGTTTGGCATCGCGGCCGTCACCGGCCGGATCGACGACCTGTATGAGTACCTGGCGGCGCGACGATCGTTGCGTACCGCGGCTAGCCGGCGCCGCCGCCGGGCCCGTCTGCGCGCTGGATCACATCCGCCGGGAACGGCGAGGGCAGAGAGGGAACAGTCATGAAATGTCTCGTCACTGGTGCGGCCGGCTTCATCGGTTCGCATCTGGTCGAGGAGCTGCTGGCCGCCGGGCACGTCGTCGCCGGCCTCGATGATTTCAGTACCGGCCGGGAGCAGAATCTCGCGGCAGTAGCCAGCCACCCGGGCCTGCGGATGGTGCGCGGGTCGGTGCTTGACCGGCAGGCCGTCGATGAACTGACTGCGGGGGCCGACTGTGTCTTCCACCTCGCAGCGGCCGTCGGCGCGTTCGTCATCCGCGACAAGACCCTGGAAAGCCTGCAGACAAACATCCACGGCACCGAGAACGTTGTCGCAGCGGCGAGCCGCCATGGCGCGCGGCTGCTGCTCGCGTCCACCAGTGAGATCTACGGCAAGAACATGACCATCGGACTGCGCGAGGACGACGACAGGATCATCGGCTCGCCGCTGCGCAGCCGCTGGAGTTACGCCGAGGCCAAGGCCATCGACGAGAGCGTTGTCGACGCGTACGTGCGCGAGCGTGGCCTGAGAGCCGTGATAGTCCGGCTCTTCAACACCGTGGGCCCGCGGCAGTCCGGACGCTACGGAATGGTCATCCCGCGGTTCGTCCGCCAGGCACTGACTGGCGAGCCGCTGACGGTCTTCGGGACCGGCGAGCAGATCCGGTGCTTCTGCCACATAGCTGACGTAACACCCGCGCTGGTCCGGCTGGCCGTTAGCGATAAGGCGAACGGGCGCGCCGTGAACCTCGGCAGCTCCGAGCAGGTGTCGATCGGTGAGCTAGCGGGCCGGGTCATCGCGGCCGCCGGTTCCTCCAGCGGCATCACCCGCGCCTCCTACCTGGAGGCCTACGGTCCGGGTTATGAGGACATGCAACGACGGGTGCCGGACTGTGCGCTCGCGGACGAACTGGTCGGGTTCCGGGCCACCCGGCCGCTTGACGAGATAATCCGCTCCGTCATCGCTGACCAGCAGTCGGTCCTGGCTGCCACGGCAGCGGCGTAACGGAGGCTTACGGTGAGCACCGGGCAGCCGCAAGTCAGCGCACGAGATGGCCCTGGCGGTTCGGGACGGCGGCGTCTGCTGCGCCGGGCCGCCTGGCCTGCACTGGCTCTTGTCGCATTCGCGCTGGTGGCGTTCAGCCTCGCCATGCACATCGGGAGCCAGGACCGGCGCACGCTCGTAGTGGCGTCCATCCCGTACTGGAACAGCCAGCATGGCACCGCTGTCGTGCTGGCCAACCGCACGGCCGTGAACGAGGTCTCACCATGGATATACGGCCTGAGCGCCGCCGGGGACATCGTGCCCCAGTATCCGCCCGGCCAGGCCTCGGCCGTCGCGACGGACATCGCGCGCTTGCGGGCTGCGCATCTGCGCATTGTGCCGAGCATTGCCAACGTCACCGGCGGTGCCTGGGACTACCCGGCAGTCTCGCACGTGCTGCATGACCCAGGCATGATGCGCAAGCAGGTCGACGCCATCGTGGCGCTGGTCCAGCGGGGAAAGTACGCCGGCGTTGACATCGACTACGAGGAACTGCACGCCGGCGACCGGCAGGCCTTCACGAAGTTCGCCAGCGACCTCGCGGCGGCGCTGCACAAGCGCGGCAAAGTACTGTCGGTCGCGGTCTTCCCGCAGACACGGGCGCCTTCGCACGGATCGCCGAACGCGGCGCAGGACTACGTCGCGCTCGGCCGGGTCGCCGACCAGGTCCGCGTCATGGCCTACAACGACCACTGGGCCAACTCAGCGCCGGGCGCGACGGCCCCGATCAGCTGGGTCCGGGCGGTGACGCGGTACGCCACCAGCCAGATGCCAGCAAGCAAAGTGATGCTCGGCGTCCCGCTGTACGGACTCGACTGGCCGGACGGGCCGGTGCCGGCCGCGACGGTCAGCTGGCTCCAGGCAGTGCGGCTATCGCGTCATCACCACGCTTCAGCCAGCTACAGCGAGGTGGCTCAGGCCCCGTATTTCAGCTATGTCAGCGGCGGGCGCGCGCATACTGTCTGGTTCGAGAATGCCGAGAGCTCTGCGGCGAAGTTCCAGGTCGTCAAGGCAAGTGGCGCTGCCGGGGTCTACCTGTGGATGTACGGATACGAGGATCCCGGCACCTGGTCGTCGCTGCGTACGGTACTGCCGGTCGCTACCAGCACATCGTCGGCGGTGCCGTTATGCCCTGGTGGTTCTTCGCGATCTTCGTGCTCGGCTTCAACTTCGCAATCTGGGGCGCGGTCGGCATGGTACGGCTGGCCGAAGCATGTGGCGCTCGTCTGGCCAGCCGCCGGAGGCACACGCTGGCGCCCCGGGCGGCCAGCTGGGTCGCGCTGCCCATGCGCCCCGGCGTGACCAGCACCCGCCAGGTCGTCAGGCGGATTTCGCTTGCCGTCGATGACGTCGCCGTCCTGATACCCGCGCACAACGAGGCAGCGGTGCTCGGCGCGAGCCTGGACTCAATCATGAAGCTCGTTCCGCTCCGCAATATCCACGTCGTGTCCGACGGGTCGACGGACGACACGCCGGAAATCGCCAGACGGGCAGGCGTGAATGTGCACGAGACCGAACGGAACGTCGGCAAGGCGGGTGCGCTGAAAGAAGCCATCGACCGATTCAGCCTCATTGACCGGTATCAGGTAGTTCTCCTGCTGGACGCCGATACCCGGATCCAGCCGGACTACTTCACCGAGGCACTGCCGCTCTTCGGCGACCCAGAGGTCGTCGCGGTGGCCGGGTGCGTCCAGACGGCGCATGACCGGCAGCTCAGCCTGATCGGCAACATCCTGGTTGGCTACCGAGAGCGCATCTACGCGATAGGCCAGCGGGTACTCAAGTTCGGCCAGACTTACTCGCGCGTCAATGCCACGCATATCGTCCCTGGCTTTGCGAGTATGTACCGCACCGAAGTCCTGGCGCGGATCGACCTCAACCCTCCTGGCCTGGTCATCGAGGACTTCAACATGACGTTCGAGGTCTACCAGAAGAGACTGGGCAAGGTCGCGTTCACCTTGTCGGCGGTCGCAGTCACCCAGGATCCAGTCCGGGTCCGTGACTACGTCAAGCAGACCAGGCGATGGGCCATCGGCCTGTGGCAGACGGTTAGGCGGCATCGGCCGAAGGCCAATCTGTTCACCGCGATGGTGGCCGTCCTGCTGCTGGAGTTCATCACCGGGAGCTTGGTCTTCCTGACTCTGCCGCTGATCGCCGGGATCCTGTGGATTCCGGACCTGGCTCCCAGCGCGCTGCACTGGGTGCCGATGGCAGACGTGCATGCAGCCGTCGCGGCCCACATGAACTTGACAGCTGTCGTGTTCGGCGTCGCGCTGCCGGACTACGTGCTGACGTGCCTGGTCGCGGTCCTGCACGGGCGGGTACGCCTGCTGTTCCTCGGCCTGTTCTTCCCGCTCTTGCGGGTGATCGATTCCGCCATCGCGCTGTCCGCGTTTGCAATGGCCTGGTTTGCCCGATCCAACGGGACCTGGAAGAGCCCGCCACGACGTGCCATCGATACCCAGCCGGCTCGCCTGCCTGTGCCCGCCGGCGCACCCACGGCGAGAATGCCGGCGACTGGCCCGGAATCATCGGTCTCGTCTGGCTATGCCCGGGAACGGGATCATGCATCGTGATGAGCACGACCGGGCGCAGTCGCGGCACGCTGATCCCATGAACCCGATCCGGCTGATCCTTGCCGACGACCACTTCATGATCACCGAGGCGCTGGCGTCGCGGCTGGCAGCACCGGACATCTGGGTCGCGGCGCGATGCGCCGCGAGCGACCCGAACTTGCTCGCGATCGTCAAGGGCGTCCGCCCGGATGTCATCGCGATCGATTCGGAATCGTATGCAGCCGGGGTTGGCGATCTAGTCGAGCGGCTGACCGCCCACAGCCCGCAGGCGCACGTAGTGATCCTGAGCGGCGACCGGAACGCTGCCCACGCGGTCGCCGCAGCCCGCGCGGGCGCAGCGGCATGGGTCGCCAAGGAGCAGGACGCCGACGAGTTCGAGTCGGTCGTCCGCGGCGTCTGCCGTGGCTACTCGTGGTATCCGCCCGAGATGCTCGGTGAGATCCTGCGCAGCATGCGGACCAGCGCCAGCCGCGGCGGCAGCGATCTGCATGTCCTCAGCTCCCGTGAGATTGACGTCCTGCGGGCCATGATGACCGGCAGCCGTGGCCGGCAGATCGCAGCTGACCTGCACATATCAGCCGACACTGTGCGCACACACACCCAGAACATCTACGCCAAGCTCGACGTGCACAGCCGCCTCGAGGCGGTCAGCGTTGCCAGAGCTGCAGGCCTGGAGCCACGCGACCGGGCCGTCGGCTCGTGACCAGCATCGCCGCACACTCTTCCAGCCTGTGAGGCGCGCTGCGACTGCGCCGCCCGGCCGGTGGGTACCACCTACGCTGACTAGCTAGCTAGGCCGGCTACGCAGCGTACGACCCGGCCGACGCCGCTGTCGTCCCGTTGGCGCACGGGGCTCGCATTGGCGCACGGGGCTAGCTCCGGCACCGGGCAATACCTACCACGGGGGTTGATTCACAGGTGAATGGACCTTCTCCGGACCTTCAGGTCAGGCGAAGCACTTCGGCGCTCGCGGCTGACTGCGACCTGAATATCCGCGGTCTCCTGCACGACCTTGGTCATCAGATGATGACGCTGTCGCTGCTTGCCGACTCTGTGCGGGACGATGGCGCGCTGTCCTCGGCCGCTCGCCAGCGAATGGAGATTGTCAAGCAGGAGATGTTCCGCATCGAGCAACTGGTCGCCGAATTCATGTCGCCTGACGCGGCAACGGCACGGGCGGAAATGGTCGATATTCGCGAGATTGCTGTTGAAGCAGCACAGCTAGCCGGCCTGGCGTACGACACCTCGGTGACAGTCGAGCCAGGCGGTCCGGCCGTGATCTCGATCAGCACGTCGCTTCTCCGGCGGGTACTCCGCAACCTCCTCGACAACGCTGTTCGCGCCGCCGGACCCGGCGGCCAGGTCTCGATCAGAATCGAGCAGAAGCCAGAGACGGTCGTGGAGATCGCTGACACCGGTCCCGGTTTTGGCCGTGCCCCGTCCGGCGCGGCCGGACTCGGCCTCACCGTCGTCCGCGAGCTTCTCCACGCCGCGGGCGGTCGGCTAGATATCGCCACCGAGCCAGCCGGCGGCGCCCGCGTGCGGGTTACCTTCAGTCCGGATCCTCAGGACAACGAGCAGCCGCCGGTGCTCGCCGACCGGGCTCAATCAGTCGGCCAGGGCTTGGGCCCGTCGCTGGAATCGAAGGCTACGGCGACGGTCACATGACGGAGGTGGTGATAGGCGACGATCACGCCATCTTCCTCGATGCGCTGTCAGCCGTGCTAAGCCGTGATGGCTGGACGGTGACCAAGGCGACGACCATCGAGGACACCGTCGCCGCTGTCAGCGCGCGACAGCCAGGCGTCTGCCTCATGGACCGGCACTTCGCGGCCGGCCGCGATGGCCTGGGCGCGCTGCGCGACCTCACCGCCGCATCACCGCTGACGAAGGTGCTGATCCTCTCCGCCGACGGCGACAGTGACAGCATCATGCAAGCGATGCGCGCCGGCGCCGCCGGCTACGTCCACAAGACCCGTAGCGTCACAGTGCTGAAGCGAACCATCGAGCGCGTTGCGGGCGGGGACGTCGTCGTCGAAGTGCCCGCCGGGCCGGCGATCCGTCCTCAGCTGGCTCGCCAGCGCGATGCGATGCGACTGGCCCGGAGCCTCACCGCACGCGAGAGGGAGTGCCTTGAACTGCTCGTAGCTGGCCAGGACACCGCCGCCATGGTCAGCAGCCTCGGAGTCTCGGCCGCGACAGTCCGGACTCACGTCCAGGCGCTGCTCACAAAGCTCGGCGCTCACTCCAGGCTGGAAGCCGCGGCCTTCGCGGTGCGGCACGGGCTGCTTGACGAGCGGGCCGGCCGCAGCGAGCTGGCCGGGAGCTGTCCTCGGTTAGCGAGGATGGCACTGGTCAGGATGCTGCCAGTTGTCCGGTATGCGCGGCTGCGGCGCAGGCTTCGCCCGGCGGTCCAACTAGACTGCGGCGTATGTCTCGACCACGCGTGCTCTCCGGCATCCAGCCGACAGCCGACTCCTTCCACATCGGCAACTACCTGGGTGCGCTGCGCCAGTGGGTGGCCCTGCAGGAGAGCCACGACACCTTCTACTGCGTAGTCGACCTGCACGCGATCACCATTCCGCAAGAGCCGGCCGAGCTTCGCCGCCGGACTAGGGTTGCCGCCGCCCAGCTATTTGCCGCAGGCCTGGACCCGGACTCCTCGACGGTATTCGTGCAAAGTCACGTGCCCGAGCATCCCGAGCTGGAGTGGGTGCTCGCCTGCATTACCGGCTTCGGCGAGGCCAGCCGGATGGTCCAGTTCAAGGACAAGTCCGCGAAGGGCGGGGCCGATGCTTCCAGCGTCGGCCTGTTCACCTACCCGATCCTGCAGGCCGCCGACATCCTGCTCTATGACGCTGACCAGGTTCCCGTTGGAGAGGACCAGCGCCAGCACCTGGAACTCACCAGAGACCTGGCGCAGCGGTTCAACCACCGCTTCGGCCCGACGTTCGTGGTGCCTGGCCCGTACATCCTGCCGGAGGTCGCCAAGATCACTGATCTGCAGGATCCGGCGATCAAGATGAGCAAGTCGGCATCGTCGCCGCAGGGCCTGATCGACGTGCTCGAGGACCCCGGCTCGATCCGCCGCAAGATCATGCGAGCCGTCACCGACACCGATGGCGAGGTGCGGGCCGACGAGACGGCGAAGCCCGGTGTGACAAACCTGCTGCGCATCTACTCGGCCCTGGCCGGCGAGCCCGTCGCCAGCCTCGAGCAGCGCTACTCAGGCGCTGGCTACGGAACCTTCAAGAAAGACCTGGCCGAGGTAGTCGTCGACGCGTTCGCGCCGATCCGGGAGCGGACCGAGAAACTGCTGGCCAATGAGTCCGAACTCGACCGGCTGCTGGCCGCCGGGGCGGCGAAGGCCCACATGATTGCCAGTACCACAATGGCCCGGGCGCGGGACAGGATCGGATTCCTGCCGCCCGGCTGAGTTCCGCTCGCCGCACGTGGCCTTGGCAGACACCGGAGGACCGGGCTGGCCGCCGGGAATCGGCCTGTGTGCGGGCAATCCGACATTAAGGCCAGGATATTGCCCCCGGACTGCGGGGAGACAATGGCATGATGCCGTACGCGGCCGTTCCCGCCGTTGCCCGCCGTTCTCGGCCATTGCCGGCATAAAAGGAGTACGCGCGCGGTCTCCGGGTAGTTGGGGCCGGCAGGCACACCGATATCCCCCCACGCCTGCCCAGGGAGTGATCATGATGGCTGGGACGCTTCGCGTCCGGCGGAGCCGAGGTGCGCTCAGCGGTTCGCTGCTGGTGCTGCTTGGCGTCTGGGGCGCGCTTATTCCGTTCATCGGCCCGTATTTCAACTATGCGTATACCCCCGACCGCGCCTGGACGGCCACGTCCGGCCGGATGTGGCTGGACGTCCTGCCAGGCGTTGTCACGCTGGCGGGCGGCCTGGTCGTGCTGCTGAGCCGCTTCCGGCCAGCAGTGCTCTTCGGATCCTGGATTGCCGCACTCGCGGGCGCCTGGTTCGCCGTCGGCGACCTGATCGCCGGTCATTGGGCTGGCCTTCCGGCGCCTGGCACCCCGGTCGGCAGTGCCGCCCGGTCGGCCCTTGAGCAGCTCGGTTTCTTCACCGGTCTCGGGGTCGCGATCGTGTTCGTGGCCGCGCTGGCTCTTGGCAGGTTCACGGTAGTGGGGGTAGCCGACGCGGCGGCCAGTAGCGCCGGGTCGGCGGCTGCGAAGACGGGCGCGGCTGCGGGGACCGAGCCCGCGGCCGCCAGGACCCGGATCGGTGCCCTGCCCAGGGCCAGTCTGGTGCCGGTGATTCGCGGCCGGTCTCGTGCTGCTGACCCGGCCGACGCGGATGCGGCTGCCGCGACAGCACGCGCTGACTAACCGGCGGGCGCCTGCCGCCTCACCGCCCTGCTGGCCGGTGCCGGCCGTAATCTACTGCGGCCGGTGCCGTCCGGGTAGTGATCGGCGGCGTATCCAGAGAACGCCGCCGCCGAGGCCGAGCGCAGCCGCGGTCACGCCAGCCGCGGCGAGTGCGTAACCCGTCGTGTTGCTGGCTGGCTGCGCGGTGGAAAGCCCGACTACCTTCGACTTGGCGGCACCGTGCGCGGTAGCCGCGGCGGGCGCCGGCGCGGGCAGCGGCGGCACCAGGTCGCCAACCGGCTGGACCTTACCGTTCATCGCGAATCCCCAGTCCAGCAGCTTCTCGGCTGAGGTGATCTCCTGCAGTGACGTGCAGTGCAGCACGGTCGCGATCAGCGTGACGCCGTTGCGCCTGGCCAGGCCCACGTAGGTGGCCTCGGACTTCACGGTCCAGCCGATCTTGCCGCCGATGCCGCCGCGGTACTGCGTGAGCAGGGAATTCTGGTTAAGCAGCGTCTCGGTGTCGCCGGGCTTGAGCTCGAGGCTGGCCTTGAGCGTCGAGTCGTATTTCATGAAGGCCGGCATCGTGAGCGCCTGCCTGGCGATCAGCGCTTCGTCGTAGGCGGACGTCACCTGGCCGGCGGCGGGCAGCCCGTTGGGGAGTTTCGCGACTACGTCATAAGCCTGCAGATGCCGGGCCTCGGCATTGATCAGCGCCATGCCCTTCGCGAATGAGCCGGTGGCCTGGGTGAGCGCGACCGCGGCGTCGTTGGCGGAGACCAGCAGCAGGGCGCGGAACAGGTCGGCGACCTGGTATTGACGGCCGGTGATCAGGTAGGCGCTGGTCGGCTGCTGCGACGTTGCCAGCGGGGTCGCGACAACCATGGCGGCCGGGTTGAGCAGCGGGATCAGTGTGACCGCCGTCAGCACCTTGAGCGTGCTTGCCGGGCCGAACTCGCCGTGCGGGTCCTGGGCTGCCAGTACCTGGCCGGTATTGGCGTTGGCGATGACCCAGGCTGATGCGGGGATATCCGGCAACGGCATACCGCCACCTGGTGGCTGATGCACCACAAGTCCGCGGCTCGCCATCAACGACCCGCCGATCCTGCGAGCGGCCCGGCTGCCGGGCTGCGGGATGCTGGCAGGCGACGTCCCCGGCGCAGTGCCCAGCGCACTGGAAGCCCGCCGGGCTGCCGCTCCGCTGACGGTGACGCTGGCAGCGGGGGCAACGCGGGAGGCTGGCAGTGCGCTGACCGTCGGGCAGGCGATGGCGATCAGTGCTGCTCCGATGGCAAGGGCGGCCGCGGGCCGCGCGCCATGCCGCAGCAGGCGCCGCGATATCCGCCGTGACCTACGCGCATCGCCTGGCGTGCAGGGATGACCTGGCGGCAGGCTGGAACGGCGTCTGCGCGGTTCCTGGCGTGGCTGAATCACGGAGTGTGACCTTCCCCACGCTATCCGTGATTGATGCGTGGCACATTCCGGCCGAATCAGGCCTGCGACAACGAACCGATGCGGCTTTGCGAAAGCTTTTAGACCTCGTGGGCCATGTCAGCTTGGATCACGGCCGATAGTCACTTCCCGTGGCACACGTCACAGCGATGCGCCCGACTGGTGCGCCGTACGCTGGTGGAATGAGTCGCACATCGGAGTCAGGCGCGCCGATCGAGGGCGTTTACGGGCCAAAAGACGTGCAGAATCTCGATCCCGTCACGGACCTGGGCGACCCGGGCGCGTTCCCGTTCACCAGGGGCATCTACCCGACCATGTACCTGACCCGGCCGTGGACGATGCGGCAGTACGCCGGCTTCTCCACCGCAGCGGACTCCAACCGCCGGTATCACCAGCTGATCGCGGCCGGCACGACTGGCCTGTCGGTGGCATTCGACCTGCCCACGCAGATGGGTTTCGACTCCGATGCGGAACAGGCCAGGGGCGAGGTGGGCAAGGTCGGCGTTGCCATCGACTCGCTGGAGGACATGCGGCTGCTGTTTGACGGCATCCGCCTGGACCAGGTGTCGACGTCCATGACGATCAACGCGCCGGCCGCCCTGCTGCTACTGCTGTACCAGCTGGTCGCCGAAGAGCAAGGCGTGTCCGCGGCGGAGATCTCAGGCACGATTCAGAACGACATTTTGAAGGAATACATCGCGCGCGGAACTTATATCTATCCTCCCGGGCCGTCACTGCGGCTGGTCGCCGATACCTTTGCCTACTGCCGCACGGAGATCCCGCGCTGGAACACGATCTCCATCTCCGGCTATCACATGGCCGAGGCAGGGGCGACGCCGGTTCAGGAGATCGCCTTCACGCTGGCGAACGCCCGTGAATACGTGCGCGCCGCGATCGCATCAGGCCTGGCGGTAGACGAGTTCGCGCCGAGGCTGTCGTTTTTCTTCGTGGCCCGCACGACACTGCTGGAAGAGGTAGCCAAGTTCCGGGCGGCGCGGCGGCTCTGGGCACACATCATGCGGGATGAGTTTGACGCGAAGGATCCGCGCTCGCAGATGCTGCGTTTCCACACCCAGACGGCCGGCGTGCAGCTCACCGCGCAGCAGCCCGAGGTCAACCTGACCAGGGTGACGCTGCAGGCGCTCGCAGCGGTGCTCGGCGGCACCCAGTCGCTGCACACGAACTCCTACGACGAGGCGATAGCGCTGCCGACGCAGAAGGCGGCGACGCTCGCGCTACGGACGCAGCAGGTGCTGGCTCTCGAGACCGACCTGACCGCCACTGTCGACCCGCTGGCCGGCTCGTATGTCATCGAGTCGATGACCGGCGACATCGAAGCCAGGGCACGCGAGCTGATGGACCAGGTTGCTGCCCTCGGCGGTGCGGTCGCTGCTATCGAGCAGGGCTTCCAGAAGGCCGAGATCGAGCGGTCCGCTTACCGGATCGCCCGCGAAGTTGACTCCGGGGAGCGCAAGGTGGTCGGCGTCAATGCATACGTCAGCGAGCGGGAGGAGCCCTACGAGCCGCTGCGGGTCGACCCCGCGATCGAGCACGAGCAGGCAGCCCGGCTCGCTGACCTGCGTGCCAGGCGGGATTCAGCGGATGTCAGCCGGCGCCTGGATGACGTCAGGACTGCAGCTGCGGGTAATGCGAACTTGCTCTACCCGCTACGCGAGGCGCTGCGGGCGCTGGCGACGATCGGCGAGGTCAGCAACGCGCTGCGGGATGTCTGGGGTGTCTACCGCCCGCCGGAGGTGTATTAGGCCCGGCGCCTGGTAGCGGGCGTTACCAGCCACTGCGCGACAATCCCGCAACATCAGCGGACCAGCGAGCCCAGGCGGTACGATGCTCGCCAGTAGAGCGATCTCGTAAGCGATTGACCAGAACGTTCGATGCCTTGCAGGTGTCTCGTTGATCTTGTGGGACAGCGAGTTCGGCTTGCGAGCGGGACGCGGGTTGCCGGGCACGCGCGCGGGTTTGACGGCGGTTGCAGCAGGTACTTAGCGCGGGTGCTGCGGTGATTCGCCCGATGTAGTTCCGGTGCGAGGGACGCCGGAGCAGTTCTGGAGCGGGCACATTACCGGGCATGGCCCGGGATCTGGTGTCGTAGCCGACGGCATGGATTTATCCCGGACAGGCCTCGCTTGCTAGCGGACGGAGTGAGTTCGAGGTTCAGATGGACAACCCGCTAAGCGCCGCACGAGATCGGCGCACTACCGCAGCCCGGAGCGTCGACCAGGGCAATTTCAACGGGGAGGCGACGCATGGCCGAGCATGATCTCGAAGGGGAACTTGACGCGTTCCTCTCAGGGCACGAGCCGGAACTCATCGAGTTCCGGCGGGACCTGCACGCTCACCCTGAGACGGGCTACCACGAGTACCGGACCACGCGGCGCATCGCGCTCCGGCTTGAGGCAGCCGGCCTGAAGCCAGCCATCCTGCCTAAAGGCACAGGGCTTACCGTCGACATCGGCGCGGGCTCCTCGGACGCGCCGGTCGTGGCATTGCGCGCCGATATTGACGCGCTGCCGATCAACGACGAGAAGGACGTGCCGTACCGGTCACTGACCCGGGGGGCGTGCCATGCCTGCGGGCATGACGTGCACACGACCATCCTGCTAGGCACCGGGCTGTTCCTCGCCCGCGCGGCAGCGGCGCAGGCGCTGCCGGGCAGAGTGCGGCTGATCTTCCAGCCAGCCGAAGAAGTGCCCGGCGGTGCGGTCGACGTCATGGCAGCGGGCGGCATCGCCTCGGTAGACCGCATCTTCGCGCTGCACTGCGATCCCCGGCTAGACGTCGGCAAGATCGGTACCAGGACCGGACCGATCACAGCCGCCTGCGACAAGCTGACCGTTAAGGTCACCGGCCCTGGCGGTCACACGGCACGACCCCACCTGACAGCCGACCTGGTATTCGCGCTTGGCAAAATCATCACCGAGCTGCCGGCCGCACTGTCCCGCCGGATCGACCCGCGCTCCAGCCTCAGCCTTGTCTGGGGCCGGGTGAGCGCGGGCTCGGCGGCTAACGCCATTCCGGACGACGGGATGGTCGAGGGCACAGTGCGGTGCCTGGACGATGCCGCGTGGCACGAGGCGCCGGACCTGGTGAAGGCGCTCCTGGAGTCGGTGGCCAGCGCGTACGGCGTCGTTCCGGAAATCAGTTACCAGCGAAACGTGCCGCCGACCGTCAACGAGGCGATCAGCACCGCCATGTTCGAGGCGGCCGCAGACCGGGTGCTCGGGCCTGAATCAATCACCGAGGCCCCGCAGAGCCTGGGCGGCGAGGATTTCGCCTGGTACCTGGACTCCATTCCGGGCGCGCTGGCCAGGCTGGGCACGCGCACCCCAGGTTCGGGCGCGGACTTTGACATTCATCAGGCCATCTTCGACGTCGATGAGCGGGCCATCAGCTACGGCGTGCGACTGATGGCGGCGACGGCGATGACCGCGATGCTGGACGGCGGCAGCGTAACGCCCGGCGCAATGCCGGGCGCAAGGGCAAGCCGGCCACAGGTCGCCGACGCAACGATCGCCTGAGCGTGGCAGTGACCGGCGGCCCTTCTCCGCGTCTTCGGGCATTTAGCCAGATCCCGGCCGTGGATCTGCAGAAATCGTCCGAGCCTGGCAAAGCGCATACAGTTAGTTGCTAGGACCTGGTCAAGTGCGGACAGCGGGCAGTCGGCCTGCCGCCGCGCCCCGGCGACCCCAATACCTAAGCTGAGCTACTGGAGTGGCAGCTCGTGTCATCGGAGCAGAACGAGGCCAAAGCGGGTGCGGACCGGCCCGCGGGCATGCCAGCACTGGGCCAGCCAGCACTGGGCCAGCCAGCACCCGGCCGGGTGGCGTTCGGCGGACCGCTGCCGGGTAGCAGCAACCCGTGGAAAGAGGCCGACGGCCGGACCGTGTTCCGCCGGGTAGGCCCGATGGTGCTGTGGTGGATCTGGGTGGCATTTATCCTCTTTAACCTGATCCAGATCGTCATCACAGAGCACGGCTATTTCTCAATCGAACTGGCGGCCGGGTTGCTGACCGCGACGGGTGTCGCCTACGCGACCACACTGCGGCCGCGCGTGATTGCCACTTCCGATGGACTTGAAGTGCAGAACCCCCTGCGTGATCACATCATCCGCTGGGGCGCGCTCAACGGGGTTTACCTGGGCGACGCAGTCGAGCTGAGCTGCACCAGGCCGGCGCCGCGCAAGCAGAAGACCGTCTACTGCTGGGCCTTGTACTCCGGGCGGCGCAGCCGGCAGAAGTCTCAGCAGCTCGGCGTAAGGTCCTGGAGCCGCGCGTCCGCCAGAACTGCGGCGGCGACCGAACCGCCAGTCCGCGACACCGCGCAGCTCATGGCCGCCGAGCTGGGGCGCCGGTCCACGGAGGCTCGAGAAGCGGGCGCTGTGGCGGCCACGCTGGAAAGCCGCTGGGCCTGGCTGCCGATCGCGTTCATCTGCATCCCGGCGGCAGCACTGCTAGCGCTTCTGCTGGCCAAGTGACAGGCTCACCGCCCAGCTGACAGGCCGGCCGGCGAGGCAGCCGGGCACGGCCCGCGTCGCTGGCCTTATGCGCCCACCGAGCTACACGGCCGGTGCCGCAGCGCAGCCACGTAATCAGCCGGCGCGCCCGCTGCCTCGGCGGCGTCAGCGATGATGCCGAGGTAGTGCGCAGACGGCAAGCCGCCCTCGTAGTCGTTCAGCACGTACAGCCAGGCGACAACCTCGCCGTCGAGCGTGCTGACACGCACTCTGAACTTGCGGTAGTAGCCGAGCTCCGCTCCGTCCCACCGGTCCAGGGCCGCTTCATCGGCCCCGGAAACCTCGTACAACACCACGAAGACGCGCTCGTCGCCATCCTCGACAACCGTTGCCAGCGCGCCGTTCCAGCCGAGATCCTCGCCGCCGAAGGTCAGCCGCCAGCCCTCCAGCCAGCCAGTGCCCTGCCGCGGCGAGTGCGGGCAGCGACGCGCCATCTGCGCGGGATCCATGTTGCTCCCGTACGCCGCGTATATCGCCACGAATGACAAGCGTACGAGGCAGGCGCCGCGGATGCTGGCCAATGTGTCGGCAGGGCGGTGCGAGCCGCGGGTGCCGGTTGGGTCCAGCAGCCAGGATGGGAGAGAATGGGACAACGTGAGCCAGCCGCACGCGAAGATCGCGATCATCGGTGGCGGCCCTGGCGGCTATGAGGCCGCCTTGGTCGGCGCCCAGCTTGGTGCTGACGTCACCGTGATCGAACGGGACGGTCTCGGCGGCGCCTGCGTCCTCACCGACTGCGTGCCGTCGAAGACACTCATTGCCACCTCCGGGATGATGGCAGCACTGGAGGACGCGCCGAGTCTGGGCATCCAGATCAACCAGGGCGGGAACGGGGCCGCCTTGCTCGATGCTCCCCGTCTGTACTCCAGAGTCCGGTCACTCGCCCGCGCGCAATCGGCTGATGTCGCCTCCCGGCTGTCGGCCGAAGGTATCAAGGTGATCTCCGGCACCGCCCGGCTCGCCGGGCCGCACCGCGTGATAGCTGGCGAAGCGGAGATCGAGGCCGACGCCGTGCTCATCGCGACCGGGGCGGAACCCCGGATCCTGCCCGGTGCCGAACCTGACGGCGAGCGGATCCTCACCTGGCGGCAGCTTTACGACCTTGACAAGCTGCCCGAGGAACTGATCGTGGTCGGCTCAGGCGTTACCGGCGCTGAGTTTGCCTGCGCCTTCCAGGCACTCGGCTCCCAGGTGACGCTGGTGTCCTCCAGAGACCGGATGCTGCCGCACGAAGACGCTGACGCGGCCATGGTGGTCGAGGACGTTTTCCGGCGTCGCGGCATGACAGTTCTCGGCAGATCCCGGGCGCAGCAGGTCGTCAGGACGGGTGACGGGGTGGCCGTCACGCTCAGCGACGGACGTACGGTCCGCGGCACGCACTGCTTGCTGACCGTGGGCATGGTGCCGAACACCAGCCGCCTCGGCCTGGCCGAGGCCGGGATTGCCGTGGACGACGGCGGATTCGTCCAGGTCGACAAGGTATCGAGGACGACTGCGCCCGGCGTTTACGCGGCCGGCGATTGCACTGGCGTACTTATGCTGGCGTCTGTCGCGGCAATGCAGGGCCGGATCGCCATGTGGCACGCCCTCGGGGAGGCGGTCAAGCCGCTGCGGCTCGCCAATGTCGCGGCGACTATCTTCACCGAGCCGGAGATCGCCACCGTCGGTGTGCCAGAGAAGGCGGTTGCCGCGGGTGAGATCCCCGACGCTACGGTCGTGAAGCTACCGCTGGCGACCAACCCCAGGGCGAAGATGCAGGGCTTCCGTGATGGCTTCGTCAAGATCATCGCCCGGCGTAGCAGCGGTACCGTGCTCGGCGGCGTCGTCGTGGCGCCGCGGGCCAGCGAACTGATTCTGGGCATGTCGCTGGCGGTCGAGCGGAGCCTGAGTGTCGATCACCTCGCCCACACGTTCGCCGTCTACCCGTCGCTGTCCGGCAGCCTCACCGAGGCGGCCCGCAAGCTGATGCAGCCCGTGGAAGGCACTTCCTGACTGGGCGGACTCGCCGTCGCTGGCGTCCTTGCTGCCGAAGAGGATAACGGCCGGGGACGGGCATGCGCTGGCCGAGGACGCGGTGCCGGCGCTTTCGATGCTCCCCACCGCATGACGCGGCGGAGGCAACATTGCTGTCGGGCGCAAGACCAGTTCCAGCCCCCAGGACGGCTGCAGAATCTGCGGGTCTCCGCGGAACCACCTCAGCGGCTTCTCGTCGGGCCCTATTGCCCACGCGAAGGCCAGCGCACCGCCGACAAGGCCAAGCAGCATCCCGATGAAGAACCCGCCAAGGTTCGAGGTAATCCAGGAACCGAGCGCTAGCACAATCGCGAGCAATGAATAGAAGGCCCGCTGTGCGGGGCTGAACCAGAGCAGGACTCCGCACAGCAGCATCATCACCGGAATGAGGTAGCCGGCCAGCCCCTGGATCCCGATGTGAATGACAAGCGCGACCGGGCCCCGCTCTGACATCAGGATCTCGCTAGCGCCGCCGATGACCAGGAGCCCGCCCCAGAACGGGCGCGTACGTCGCCAGATTCTGAAGGCTTGCCGGACGGGGCTGAGCGAGTCCGCCAGCGTCCCAAGGACCGCGAGGATGCGCACGGGCAAGTCGCCGCGGCCAGGCGGGCGACGTTGGGGCAACCGGCGAGCTGGCAGGCGGGGTTGTAGCAGTTGGCCGCGTACCGGCAACTGGCCGCGCCCCGGTGACCGGCGTTGCGGCAACCGGGGACGTTCGGGCAGACGGCGATCGGGCGGTCGGCCACGCCGGGGCAGGCGGGATTCGGGCGGGGGGCGCCGATCAGTCGACCGGTCGCGCTCGGGAGAGCGTTGCTGAGGTGACCGGCGTCCGGGCAACGGCCGTCGTTCTGATGGGCGGAGTCCCGGCGCCTCGCCGCGTTCGGGCGAGAGGCCGCGGTCCGGCGGCCGTCGTCCGGGCGAGAGGCCGTGGTCCGGTGGCCGTCGTCCGGGCAACTGATTGCGACCGCGAGGTTGTCCGCGTTCGGGCGACGGCGCGGTTTCTGATGGGCGGAGTCCCGGCGCCTGGCCGCGTTCGGGCGGGGGTCGGCGCTCCGGTGGCTGTCGCCCGGGCAACTGGTTACGATCGCGAGGCTGGCCGCGTTCGGGCGGAGGGCGCTCAAGCGGGCGGCCGCGTCGTGGCGCGCGCCCGCCTTCGGGGGGACGGGGCGCCGGCGCCTGGCCGCGCATCGGCGCCGGGCCGCCGCGTTCCGATGGGCGGCTGCCTTCGGGCGGGCGGGGTTGCGAAAGGCGACCGCGGATCGGCAACTGCCTGTCGCGTTCGGGCGGGCGGCTGCCTTCGGGCGGGCGGGGTTGCGAAAGGCGACCGCGGATCGGCAACTGCC
>DATMMA010000224.1:0-3464 GCA_035570295.1 Streptosporangiaceae bacterium | reverse complement strand
TGCTCGGCCGGCCGGCCCGCGAGCTGCGGCTGGTCACCGCCCACCTCGGCAACGGGTGCAGTGCGGCCGCCGTCCGCGACGGCGTGTCGGTGGACACCACGATGGGGCTTACCCCGCTGGAGGGGCTGGTCATGGGTACCCGCTCCGGCGATGTTGATCCCGGCCTGCTCGGCTACCTGGCCGACCAGACCGGCATGAGCCTGGGCATGCTCACCACCACGCTCAATACCGGCAGCGGCCTTCAGGGCCTGTCGGGCGTGAGCAACGACATGCGCACGGTCGAAGCCGCGGCCGCAGCAGGAAACGACCGGGCCCAGCTCGCCGTCGAGGTTTTCGTGTACCGGCTCGCCAAGGCGATAGCCGGGCTCGTGGTCGGCTTGCAGCGGCTCGACGCGCTGATTTTCACCGGCGGCATCGGCGAGAACAGTGCTGTAGTCCGCAGGATGGTGCTCCGGCAGCTGGGCTTCCTCGGCCTGACTGAGGACGTCCAGGCCAATGCCGACCATGGCCGGCACACTGGGGGTCGCATCAGCCTCGCCGGGCCGGTCCTGGCCCTCGTCGTCCCGACCGACGAGGAACTCCTAATCGCCCGCGACACCGCCCGCGTAATTGCCGGCAGTCGCCGTGCTCTTGCCAGCATCGGAGGATAACTCATGGTCAGAAGCCTGCTCGTTGTGCCGACCGGCGCCGGTGTCGGCCTGGCTAGGACGTGCCTCGGACTGGTACGGGCCCTTGATCGCCGGGGTGTGAACGTCGCCTTCGTCAAGCCGGTGGCTCAGCCGCGAGCCGACGGCGGCCCCGACCGCTCGGTGGCGCTCATCGCGGCCATAACGTCGCTCCGTCCCCCAGATCCGCTGTCCACCGCTGAGCTTGAGCAGCAGCTTGCGGAGCGCGGGCTGCACGCCGCGCTGGAGAAGATCATCGCCGCCCTGGAGCCGGTCCATGACCGCTCCGACGTTGTCGTCGTCGAGGCCCTCACGCCCGGCCCGGCCAGGCTGTATGCCATCGAGATCAACCAGGCGCTGGCCCAGGCGCTCGACGCCGACGTCCTGCTGGTCACAAGCTGGCCGGCACCGATCGCAGGGAGCGACGAGGAGTGGGCGCACCGCACGCCGGAGCCCGGGCTGGACCCGACCGCAGGCACCGCCGGGAACCTGGCGGAGACACTGGCCATCGCGGCGAGCGGGTACTGGTCCGGCGAGCACGCGCGCGTGGTTGGCTGCGTGGTCAACGGCGTGCCTGAGAATCCGTCTGTGGCGGCTCAGCTGCGCGAGATCCTGGGACGGCGCGGGCTGCGCCTCATTGCTGCGGTACCGCATCGTCCGGAGCTGAACTGGCTGCGGGTGGGTGATCTCGTCCGGGAACTGGACCCGAAGGTCCTGAGCGAGGGCGACCTATCCAGGCGTATCAAAGATGTGGCGGTCTTTGCCCAGGGCGTCCCGGGCGGCCTGCGCGTGCTCACCGAGGGCCGGCTCGTGGTGGTCCCTGGCGACCGCCACGATGTCATCATGGCCGCATGCCTCGCCGAGCTGAACGGAACGCATCTGGCGGCCCTGCTCCTCAGCGCCGGGATCATGCCGGATCCGCGAGTCTGGGAACTCACCCGGGCCGCATTCGCCACCGGCCTGCCCATCCTCGTCGGCGACGACGACAGCTACCAGACCGCGACGCGGGTCGGTGACCTCGACCCGGGACTGCCCGTCGATGACCAGGAACGGATCGAGGGCGTGACCGACAGCATCGCCGATGCGCTGGACGTGCCCTGGCTCGAGTCGCTCCCCGGCTCCACCCGGTCCCGCCGGCTCAGCCCGGCTGCCTTCCGCTACCGGCTGGTCGAGCTGGCCCGCGCCGCCGATGCGTGCGTGGTCCTGCCCGAAGGCACCGAGCCTCGCATCGTGCAGGCTGCAGTCACGTGCGCGGAGCGCGGCATCGCCCGCAGCGTGCTGCTGGCATCGCCCGAGGAGGTAGCCCGGCTGACCCGCAGCCTCGGGCTGCGGCTGCCCGACGGCGTCACCGTGGTCGATCCCCAGGACGTCGCCGAGCGTTACGTTGCCCCGCTGACCCAGCTGCGGCAGCACCGCGGCTGGACCGAAGACATCGCACGCGAGCACCTCGGCGACCCGATCGTGGTCGGCACCATGATGCTCCAGCAAGGCGAAGTGGACGGCATGGTGGCCGGCGCTGTCCACACCACCTCGGCCACGGTCCGCCCCGCCCTGCAGATCCTGGGCACCATGCCTGGCAGCCGCCTGGTTTCGTCGGTGTTCTTCATGTGCCTGCCCGACGAGGTCGTCGTCTACGGCGACTGCGCCATCAAACCCGACCCAGACGCCGAAGACCTAGCCGACATCGCCATCCAGAGCGCCGCCTCAGCGCGGGCCTTCGGCATCGAACCCCGCGTCGCGATGATCAGCTTCAGCACCGGTACCTCGGGCACTGGCAGCAACGTCGACAAGGTCGCCGACGCTACGCGGATCGTGCGAGAGCGCGAACCGGACCTGGCCGTCGACGGCCCGCTGCAGTATGACGCGGCCACTGTCGCCTCGGTAGGACACACTAAACGGCCCGGCAGCCCGGTGGCCGGACGGGCCAACGTCTTCGTCTTCCCCAATCTCGACACCGGCAACACGACCTACAAAGCCGTGCAGCGAAGTGCCCAGGTAGTAAGCGTCGGCCCGATGCTGCAGGGCCTGGCTAAGCCGGTGAACGACCTCAGCCGCGGCGCCCTGGTGGACGACATCGTCTACACGGTGGCACTCACCGCGATCCAGTCGCTCGCCAGATAGACGCAGGCCGAAGGGCCGAACCTGTCGGTCCGGCCCCCGCCTACGGCTGCCGATCTACAGCACCGTCGTGACGGCCTTGACTTCGGTGTAGTTGTTCAAGACTTCGGGGCCCATCTCGCGGCCCCGGCCGGACTGCTTGTACCCGCCGAACGGCAGCGCTGTGTCGAAAACGTTGTAGCAGTTGATCCAGACCGTTCCCGCCCTGAGCTTCTTGGGCCAGTGCGTGCGCCTTGGAAATATCCCTGGTCCAGATGCCCGCGCCCAGGCCATATTCGGATGCGCAGTGCGGAAAACGATGGCTCCCTGATGCAGCTTGTAATTAACTGGTAGCACCGTCACGCCGGACTGGCCGGAATAAGCGATCCGGCCGATGCCGCCAGGCGAGATCAGTCGCAGGCACTCAGCCTCATCCAGCTCTTTTAGCCCTGGCTTCCCAGGTGCATCGCCGTTCCTGTAGTCAGGCATCAATATCGTTTTCGTAGAAGAATGTAGGGACCCGGTCGCCAGCATTCCTGGCACTCTCTTCCATAATCGGACGGTACCCGGGCTGGATCGCGGGACCAGCCCACGCAGGCCCGGAGAGCCGCGCCTCCGTAAGACCGACAGCTAAAGGAACATGGAGGGGGCTACGAACGGGCCCATGGACTCGTCACGACCGTAAGTGCCCTGCGCCGCTGG
>DATMMA010000223.1:0-6478 GCA_035570295.1 Streptosporangiaceae bacterium | reverse complement strand
AGCTCCCAGGTCTCCTCGGTCACCGCATCCAGGAACCAGCGGTCATGAGTGACGATCACATAGCTGGTCGCGTACTGCCGCAGGTAACCCGCCAGCCAGCTGATCGCCTCGATGTCGAGGTGGTTCGTCGGTTCGTCCAGGAGCAGCAAGTCGTAGCTGCGGCGCAGCAGTGCGGCCAGAGCTGTCCGGCGCCGCTCGCCGCCCGACAGCTGGCGGACGTCGGCGCTCAGGCTGATACCGCCGAGAAGTGCCTCGACGACGGAGCGGCTGCGCGGGTCCGCTGCCCATTCGTGCTCGGCCAGCCCGCCCAGTACCACCTCGCCCACCGAGCCGGTCAGCTGCTCTGCCTGCGGCAGGTAGCCGATGGTTGCATCGCGCGTTCTGGTGGCCCGGCCGGCGTCGAGGTTCGCGGTCCCGGCGAGTGCCGCGAGCAGGGTTGTCTTGCCAGCTCCGTTGCGGCCGACGACGCCGATTCGCTGCCCGGCCGAGACGCCCAGCGAGACGCGATCGAGCAGGACGCGCTCGTGATAGGCCTTGGCCGCGAGCTCCAGGTTCACAAGGTTCATGACGGGCGCCGGTTGCCGGTCATCAGCACGGTTGTGGTCGTCACGACGGCTGGCGGTCGCGGACCACGGCCGCACCAGGGGCAGGACCGCTGGCCCTGGCGACCGCGCGGCAAACGCCGGCACCGGTGAGCGCGACAGCGATCTCGCGCGCGTGCGCCGCGTCACTGGCCAGGAACGCGCACGTGGGCCCGGAGCCGGAGACGATCGCTCCGAGCGCGCCGTGCTCGCGCCCCGCGGTCAGCGTGCGCCGCAACTCCGGCTGCAGCGACAGCGCGGCAGGCTGCAGGTCGTTGGACAGCAGCGGCCCGACCTTCGCCGGATCGCCAGACCGGAGGGCCGTCATCAGCGGGTGGCTCAGCTCCGGCGCACCAGGTTCAGTCCGGTCACCCGCCGCCGCGCGGGCCGCCCTGAGGCGATCACAGGTGGCATAGACCTGGGCGGTGGACAGGCCCTCGTGCGCGAAGGCCAGCGCCCAGTGATAGCTCCCGGACGCCAGGGCGGGGGTCAGCTGCTCACCGCGGCCGCGGCCCACCGCGGTGCCGCCCACAAGCGCGAACGGCACGTCGCTACCAAGCCCGGCAGCCAGCTCGGACAGGTCGCGCTGGGACAAGCCGGTCTGCCACAGCTCGTTGCAGGCCAGCAGCGTGGCCGCGGCGTCCGCGCTGCCGCCCGCCAGGCCTGCCGCGACCGGGATGCGCTTGGAAATCCGGATTGCCACTGCCGAGCCGCGCAGCCCCGCCGCCTGCACCAGCGCGCTCGCGGCTTTCCAGGCGAGATTCGACCGGTCACGCGGTACCGCGGCGGCGTCCTCGCCGCTGACAGACAGCGAGGTCTTCTCTGCTGGCAGCACGGTGACCTCGTCGAAAAGCGAGACCGCGTGGAAGACCGTCACGAGCGGGTGATAGCCATCGGCACGGGGCGGGCCCACGGCGAGCTGGAGGTTGACTTTCGCAGGCACCCGGACAGTGACCGCCGCGGGAGCCGGCCTGGTTGCTGAGATCACGATCTGCTGATCGTATCCGGACCGGCTGAGCGCGCAGCAGCAGCGGCTATCCGGGCGAAGTCGGCGATGCCAAGCGCCTCGCCGCGCAGAGCCGGATCAACGCCAGCCGCCCGTAGCACTGCCTCGGCAGCTCCGGGCGAGCCGGCCCACGCCGCCAGCGCTGCCCGCAGCGTCTTCCTGCGCTGCGAGAACGCGGCGTCGATCACCGCGAACGTGTCCTCCCGGCGTGCTGTCCCGCGCACCACGGCAGCGTCGGGCTCAGCCAGCCGCATCAGTGACACCAGCCCGGAATCCACCCGCGGAACCGGCCAGAACACCGCCCGGCCTACCGAACCTGACCTGCGGGCAGTCGCGAACCAGGCGAGCTTGGCCGACGGCACTCCGTAGGTGCGGCTGCCGGGCGGCGCGCACATCCGGTCGGCGACCTCCGCCTGCACCATCACCAGGCCACGTGCCAGTGACGGGACAGTTGCCAGCAAGTGCAGGACGACCGGCACGGAGGCGTTGTAGGGCAGGTTCGCGACTAGCACCGTCGGCGGCTCGCCTGGTAGCTGCCCGACCCGGGCGGCGTCGGCCGTCACGACGTCGAGCCGGCCAGCCAGGTGCGGAGCCCTGGCGGCTACCGTGACCGGGAGTTCCGCGGCCAGCGCCCGGTCGAGCTCGACCGCGATGACCCGGCGTGCGGCGGCAAGCAGCGGAAGCGTTAGTGATCCGAATCCCGGTCCCACCTCGAGCACGACATCGTCGGGGCTTAGGTCCGCTAGCGCCGTTATCCGGCTGACGGTGCCGCCGTCCACGACGAAGTTCTGGCCAAGTCGCTTCGACGGCTCGACGCCGAGCCGGGCGGCGAGTTCCCTGATCTCCGTCGGGCCGAGTAGCCGAGCGGCCGGCAACGGCGTCAGGCTGGCCAAGGCCCGAAGACGCGCTCACCGTTCGCCTCGATGACCGCGCACAGTTTGGCGACGTCCAGCTGCTTGGCTGCCGCGAGCGCGCGCACAGTGTGCGCGACCTGAGCGGGCGCGTTGGACTTGCCCCGGTTCGGGGACGGCGTCAGAAACGGCGCGTCGGTCTCGGCCAGGATCAGCTCGGCTGGCGTGACAGCGGCGGCCTCGCGCAAGCTGGCCGCGTTACCGAAGGTGACGGTGCCGGCGAAGCTCAGCAGGTAACCGGCCTGCGCGCAGCGCTCGGCCAGCTCCGCGTCGCCGGAGTAGCAATGAAAGATCACCTGATCAGGCGCGCCATCCGCGGCGAGGATGGCCAGTACGTCCTCGTGGGCGTCCCGGTCATGAATCATTAGCGGCTTGCCCGCCTGCTTGGCGATGTCGATATGCGCCCGGAACCACTCGCGCTGCACCTGCGGCGGGGCGCTGTCCCGGTAATAATCAAGCCCGGTCTCGCCGACTGCGCGCACTCTGGGCAGCCCGGCCAGCCGGGCGATCTCAGCCAGTACGGCATCCCGCTCCGCGGCCGTGGTGGCGGCGGCTGCCGTCTCATTCGGGTGGATCGCCACCGCCGCATAGACCGCCGGGAACGCCCCCGCACAATCCGCGGACCAGCGAGAGGACGCCGCGTCGACGCCAACTGTAATGACCCGGTTGATGCCAGCGGCCGCTGCCTCCGCGAGCGTGTCGGCAACAGCCATGTCGATCAAGTCAAGGTGGCAGTGGCTGTCGAACCCGGCGGACGGGAGCGGCTCCGGCGGCGGTGCCTGCGGCCTGCCGACGCCCTCGCCCGGCCCGAATCGCTCATCCGGACCGGATCGATAGCCGCGCGCGTATCGATCACCCGGCACAGTGCTTGCTTCCGGGGCGGTACTTGCTTCCGGCACAGGGCTTGCTCCCGGCACAGGGCTTGCTCCCGGCACAGTGCGTCCCGCGGGCTGCGTCACTTGGCCTCGAGCCTGGCCAGCTCCTCGGCGGCGACCGAAGGATCCAGCTTGGTGAATAGCGGAGCGGGTACGCCCAGCGGAGTGCCTGGCTTAATCGGCGCCGACTCCCAGCGCGCCGCAGTCCGGTAATCCCCGGTGATCACCGGGTACGGCGCCCCGCCGTCCTCGCTGACCTCCTCGATCCGAGGCATACCGGACCATTCGCCAGTTCCGCCGAGCATCTCGAATACCTTCTGCGACGAGCGCGGCAGGAACGGGGTGAGCAGCGTCTTGCCGTCATCCACCAGCTGCAGGGCGACATGCACGATGGTGCGCATCCGGTCCGGATCGGACTCGCGCAGCTTCCACGGCGCCTGGTCGGACAGGTACTTGTTGGCCTCGGCCAGCGTGCGCATTGCCTCGGTGCTGGCCAGTTTGAACCGGCAGCGCCGAAGTGCCTCGCCTACTCCGGCGAAGGCCGCCCTTGACCGGTCGAGCAGAGCCTTGTCGCCTTCGGTGAGCTCGCCGGGGAACGGGATCTCGCCAATGTTGCGTGCCGCGAATGAGACCGAGCGGTTCACCAGATTGCCCCAGTTGGCCACCAGCTCGTCATTGTTGCGGCGGACGAACTCACTCCAGGTGAAATCCGTGTCCTGACTCTCCGGACCTGCCACCGCGACGTAGTAGCGCAGCGCGTCGACGTCGTAACGAGCCAGGAAGTCGCGAACGTAGATGACTACCGAGCGCGACGAGGAGAACTTCTTGCCCTCCATCGTCAGGAACTCGCTGGAGACCACGTCGGCTGGGAGGTTGAGCTGGCCGAGTGTTCCGGGCCTGCCGTCCTTGGCGCCTTGGCCGTTGTAGCCGAGCAGCATGGCCGGCCAGATTTCGGCGTGGAAGACGATGTTGTCCTTGCCCATGAAGTAGTAAGCGTCAGAGTCCGGCGACTGCCACCAGGCTCGCCAGGCATCTGGATCACCGCTACGCCGGGCCCATTCGATCGAGGCCGACAGGTAGCCGATCACGGCGTCGAACCACACGTAGATCCGCTTGTCCGGCTTATCCCGCCAGCCGTCCAGCGGGATTGGCACGCCCCAGTCCAGGTCCCTGGTGATAGCACGCGGCTGGAGATCGCCGAGCAGGTTGAGGGCGAACTTCAGCACATTCGGGCGCCATTGGCCGCTCTTGCTCTGCAACCAGCTGCCCAGTACGTCAGCGAACGCCGGCAAATCGAGGAAGAACTGCTCGGTCTCGATGAAGACAGGTGTTTCGCCGTTGATCTTCGAGCGGGGGTTGATCAGATCGGCGGGGTCTAGCTGGTTGCCGCAGTTGTCGCACTGGTCGCCACGGGCGCCGTCGTATCCGCAGATCGGGCAGGTGCCCTCGATATAGCGGTCCGGCAAAGTCCGGCCGGTGGAGGGCGATACCGCCCCGAGTGCCTTGCGCGGAAAGATGTAGCCGTTCTTGTACAGACCGAGGAACATCTCCTGGACGACCGCGTAGTGGTTGCCTGTCGTAGTCCGGGTGAACAGGTCATAGGACATGTCCAGCCCGGCGAGGTCCTCGGCGATCACCCGGTTGTACCGGTCCGCGAGCTCCCGCGCGGTCACCCCCTCCGCATCGGCCTGGACCTGGATCGGGGTGCCGTGCTCGTCGGTGCCGCTGACCATGAGCACCGGGTTGCCGCACATTCGCTGGTACCGCGAGAACATGTCGCAGGGCAGGCCGAAGCCGGATACGTGGCCGATATGCCTGGGACCGTTCGCGTACGGCCACGCGGGGGCGCTCAGAATGTGACGGCTGGTCATAACGCCTCAGCCTAGTGGTCCATAGAGCCTAGTGACCCGCGGCAGCCTGGTGGCCGGCAGGCAGTAGCCGCCGGGCTGGCCAGCGTCTAACCGCCGGGCTGAGCGGGACCGTCGGTACTGGCCGCGACGACGGCGGCATAGAGCTCGCGTTTCCGCAGGCCGAGCTCTGAGGCGACGGCGGTGATCGCGTCCTTGCGGCTGGCCCCCGCGTGCACCCGCTGCTCGACCTCGGCGATCCCGTCCGCCGTCGTGGCCGGGCCGCTGCGGGCAGGCGCACCGGCTACCACCAGCGTGATCTCGCCTCGCACGTCATCGAGTTGGCCGGCGAGCTCGCCCAGCGTGCCGCGAAGCACTTCTTCATAAGTCTTGGTCAGCTCCCGGCACACCGCGGCGGCGCGATCCCGGCCGAACGCTGCCGCAAGCTCTGCCACGGTGCTGGCTACCCGGCGGGGCGACTCGAAGAAGATCAGCGTGCGCGGCTCTGCGGCAAGTTCGGCGAACCGCCGGGCGCGCTCTCCCGCGCGGCGCGGCGGGAAGCCCTCGAAGGCGAACCGGTCGGACGGCAGCCCGGAGACGACCAGCGCCGTGGTCACCGCCGACGGGCCGGGCAGGACGGTGACCCTGATACCAGCCTGCGCGGCGGCCGCGACCAGACGGTAACCGGGGTCGCTGACCCCTGGCAGGCCGGCATCAGTGACCAGCAGGATGTCTTGACCAGCGGTCAGCTCGGCAAGCAGGGGCGGCACCCGGCGAGCTTCTACGTCATCGTAGTAAGAGACGACACGGCCGGTCAGGCGGACGCCCAGTGCGGAGGCGAGCCTGCGCAGCCGCCTGGTGTCCTCTGCCGCGATCAGGCCAGCGTCGCTAAGCGCCGCGGTGAGCCTGGGTGAGGCGTCAGCAGGCTGGCCGATCGGCGCGGCGGCCACAATGAGGACGCCTGGCCCCGAGCGGTCCGCGTCACCAATCCCGCCGGCTCGTTCCATCTCGTCGCCCAGGCTAGCCGGACCGGCCTCTACCATGGCTGTCGATGAACGCGTACCAGACGATGCGCGCCACCGACGCCGACGAAGGCTCGCTGATGGCTCGCGCGAGCCGCCGTGGCAGTTCGCTCGTACTCGGCAGCGCGTTCTGGGGCTGGGCCGGACCGGTCCTCATCATGATTTTCGGTGGTTTCCTGCGGTTCTACCGGCTGAGCAAGCCCGACGCCGTCGTCTTCGACGAGACCTACTACGTG
>DATMMA010000222.1:0-9451 GCA_035570295.1 Streptosporangiaceae bacterium | reverse complement strand
CAACCTGACCACGATGGAACACAGCGCCGACATCGCGGGATTCATGCGCAGCTACATCGGGCGTGATCACCTATCGGCTCCGGAGGCTTACGTCCGGCACTCACCGGTCACCTACGTCAAGGACATGACGACTCCGATGCTGATCCTTCATTCCGAAGACGATCTGCGCTGCCCCATCGCCCAGGCAGAGGAGCTATTCGTTGCCTTGCGGCTACTGGGTCGCGAACCGGTGATGGTTAGGTTCCCGGCCGAGAATCACGAGCTCAGCCGTGGCGGGTCACCTCAGCACCGGATCGTGCGCGCCAACCTGATCCTGGACTGGTTCCGCGAGCGCCTGTGAAGCTGCTGGACGGGTTGCCGGAAGACGCCGTGGCGGGCGTCATCAGTGCGTGACGAGTGGGCGTTCCACCAATACGCCGGCTGGCTGGCCGTCAGCCATACGCTCACCTACGGGAACGTCCTCTGACGAGCCTGGTCGGTTGATCCTGGCCCGGCTGACCACCTTGACTGCCGCACGCCTCGCGCAGGTGCGCAAGCCGCCGGCCGTGAGCTGGGCGAAATACAGTTCTCGGATGTGCCATGAGCAGCCCCGAAGACGACTCCGTTGTATATCCGGCGTTTAGCGACGATGAACTGGCCACGCTGCGCCGCTATGGCACCGTGCGGCAGACTACGGCTGGCCAGGTTCTCCTCTCCCCGGCTGACGATGTCTACTACCTGATTTTCGTTCTCAGTGGAAGTGTCGAGGTAACAGACCACTCACGCGGACGAAGCGTGCTTCTCGCCCAACTTGGTCACGGCCAGTTCGCGGGCGAGCTTAGCCTGCTGACGGGCCAGCGCCCGTCCTGCACAGCACGGGTCATCGCCGGCGGCGAGATAATCGTGGTCGCTCCCGGACAGCTGCGTGAGCTGCTAGCGCGGGAAGCAGAGCTGGCCGAGGTCCTGATGGCGGCTTTCATCGCCCGCAGGCGGCGCCGAATTTCCCAGAAGGCCTCGAGCGCGGTCGTTGAGCTCATCGGCACCGGTCAGTCGGCGCAGGCGCTAGCCCTGCGTTCGTTCCTGAGCCGGAACACGATCGCTTACCACTGGGTCGACATCGACCAGATCGACGGTGCGGAAGACGTCCTTGGTGGTATCGGTGCGTCCCGTGACGACCTGCCCATTGCGATCACTCCGACCAGGGTGCTGATGAACGCGGGCACGTCTGAGGTGGCAGAAGCACTGGGACTCGGACGCCGGCCAGCCGGACATCGGCTCTTCGACGCGATCGTTGTCGGTGGCGGGCCGGCCGGGGTGGCCGCGGCCGTCTACGGCGCATCCGAGGGGCTCGAGGTGGCTGTGCTCGACGCAGCGGCGCCAGGCGGGCAGGCTGGCGCTACCTCGCGCATCGAAAAACTACCTCGGCTTCCCCGAAGGGATATCCGGCACAGAACTGACAACACGGGCCACGATCCAGGCGCAGAAGTTCGGCGCGCTGCTCGCGAGCCCCTGCCGCGTCGAACGGCTGACTGCCACAGGCAAGCAATTCAGCGTCGTGCTGACCGACGGTACCGCACTGACAACGCGAACCGTCGTAGCTGCGACCGGCGCCGTTTATCGCCACCTGCCGCTGGCGCACTGGCAACGCCTGGAGGGAGCCAGGATCTATTACGCTGCCACGGACCTGGAGGCGGGACTGTGTTCTGGGAACCCGGTCATCGTTCTTGGCGGCGGCAACTCGGCCGGCCAGGCGGCGCTCTATCTGGCCCGGCAATGCCCCCATGTCACCATCGTCATCAGGAGCGAGTCTCTCGCAGCGTCGATGTCGCAATACCTGATTGACCGGGTGGCCGCCAACCCGCGCATTGACGTAGCCACGTCCACAATCATCCAGGCAGTTGACGGCGGCGAGCACCTGGAATCCGTGACCCTCAGGAACACGGCCACGGGTAACACCACCCGGCTAGCTGCCGCGGGACTTTTCTGCTTCATCGGTGCGCGGCCCGCGAGCAGCTGGCTGCCGGAGGATGTCGCGCGCGACGACGACGGATTCGTGCTGACCGACATCGCCGTCCCGCCGGGCACCGGGCGGCCGCGCTTGCCATACGAGACCTCGGTGGATGGAGTTTTCGCCGCCGGCGACGTCCGGGAGGGGTCAATGAAGCGCGTCGCCGCAGCCGCAGGCGAAGGCTCCTCGGTCATCCGTTCTATCCACCGATACTTCAGCTTCTGCCCCGAACCAGAGGGCGATCCGGCAGCTCCAGCGAGGTGCACGCCGTGACCCGAATGTCGTGAGGAATCAGGAAGCTTGCAGGTTGCCGTTAGTCACCACACGGCGGAGAAACGACCGTCCGCTTTTCCGGGCGCCAGGGCTCGCCCAGCGCTCATGCGGAGCGGTGATCGCGAGCGTAGGCGTCGAGTCGCTTGAGTTCGTCGCCGTAGATGGCGCTCAGCACTCGGGGCGCGAATATGCGCTCGAACAGGCCGCCGATGCCTCGTGCGCCATCCCAGGCGGTGGAGATCCGGACGAGCGACCCGCCGTCCTGCGGAGAGACCATGAACGTGGTAACCGCGGTTGAGTTCATGTCGGACTCGGCGAGAACCCGGCCCGGTTCGGGCTCGGTGATCTTCATCCGGTACTCGCGAGTGCGCCCGCCGGCCGTCATCTTGAACCGCGTAACCGTGTCGGCCCCGACACCTCCGGACTCCACCTCGAAGTCCGAGAACGCCGGAGGCAGGAAACGCGGATGGTGGTCGCGCATGTCTGCGATATAGCGGTAGACCGTATCCGCAGGGGCATCCACCACGGCCTCAGCTCCGGCCACATTTCTTGCCATGCAGGCCTGTCTATCACGCCATGCGAGACGCACTCACAGGCCGCCCGGACTTGCCGCGGCTACGGTTTAGACGGGATGGACGACGCTGGCCATTGTGCTGATCAGATCCCGGAATCGCCGGACTGCCGCCGGTTTGCCGGTGATGTCGACGCCGGGGTCTGGCCCGGTGAAGATGAGGGTGGCCAGGGCTTGAGTGGTCGCGGTGACCGTGACGTCGGCCTGTGCGGCCGGCGCTCCCGTGGCGAGTGACCAGTGGTGGCCGTCGCTCTGTGCTAGGTAGTCAGTACCGTCGAGGCGGAAGTGCCAGCAGGCTGGCCGGTGGTCGTCGGTGGCCAGGTCGATGGCCTGGATGGCGGAGCGGAGCAGGTGCTCGGCGTGCAGCGGCTCGCCGGCCTGGGGCCAGCGCCAGGCGTGCTGTAGCCCCCACCAGCTGAGCCCGTCGATGACGGGCGCGAGCTCGGCACCTGCCGGTGTCAGCCGGTACCAGACTTCCCGCCGGCCCGGCTCCCGGTCGGCGGTAACGATGGCAGTGTCCTCGAGTTCGCGCAGGCGCTGGCTGAGCGTCTTAGGGGTTATCCCGCTCAGGCGTTCCATCAGGTCGGTGAATCTCTTGGCGCCGGTGAGAAGGTCGCGGATCACCAGCAGGCTCCACCGGTCGCCGACGCGTTCCAGGGCCCGCGCTACCAGGCAGAAGTGGTCGTAGGTGCGAACGTTCCGGGTCACGCTCTCCATGATACGAGTTGACAGATACTAGTTACAAACTCCTATCTTAGAGATATTCAATTCTTCCACGGAGGCTGTCATGTACGACCCCCCTGCCTATCTGTGGGCAATCACTATCGCCGCAATCATCGCGATCCCCGCCGCGACCTGCATCGTGCTGTACGGCGGTGCACAGCGCGCCGGCCTGGGCCGGCGGCGCGCGGCGCTGCTCGCTGGCGGCGCGGCCGTCCTGCTCGGCAGCTGGTTCACCGCCAGCGCGGTGATCGCCGGCCACGGCTGGTACCACGCGCGGTTCGGCCACGGCGTGCCGTGGCTGCCGGTCGCGGTGGCCGGCTTCCTGGGCACGCTGCTGGCACTGCGCCGGATCCCGGCGGTTGCACGCGCCCTGACGGCGCCGGGCATGGTACACCGCCTGGAACTGCCGCATGCGTTCCGCGTGGCCGGCGGGGCCGCCTTCCTGCTCACCATGGCCCTCGGCCATCTGCCCGCGCTGTTCGCCCTGCCCGCGGGCCTGGGCGACATCGCCGCCGGCATTGTTGCGCCGGTGGTCGCGCGCAGGCTCAAGCAAGGCAGCGGCCGCCGCGCGGCCCTGTGGTTCAGCGCCTTCGGCATCACCGATCTGCTCGTCGCGCTGACTCTCGGCGCCCTCACCGGTTTCCAGCTCCTCAACGTCACGCCCTCCGGCGCACCGCTCAGCGAACTCCCGCTCGCGCTGATCCCGACAGCCGCCGTGCCGCTGCTGCTCGCCCTGCACATCACGTCTGTGTCTGCGCTGGCAAGAGCTCCCCGAACACCGCTGCCAGCCACCACCCCGCTCACTGCCGCCGCAAGGTAGAGGAGAAGACAGTGACTCGCGCACCTTCGAAACCGCTCGTCCTCGTCGCCTTGCTCATGGCGTCGTTCGTGATCAATCTCGACACCACGCTGGTCAACGTGGCGCTGCCGACTCTGACCCGCGAACTGGGCGCTACGACCGCGCAGTTGCAGTGGGTGGTGGACGCCTACAACTTGGTCTTCGCCGCGCTGCTGCTGACCTCCGGAAGCCTGTCCGACCGGTTCGGCCGCAAAGGCATGCTGATAGCTGGGCTACTGGTGTTCGGCCTCGCCAGCTTCGCCGGCGGATATGCCACGTCCCCGGCCGGGCTGATCGCCGCGCGCTCCGTCATGGGCCTCGGGGCGACGATGACGTTCCCTGCCACGCTGTCGCTGCTGACCGGGGTGTTCACCAGCCGCAAGGAGCGGGCGCTGTCCATCGGCCTGTGGGGCGCCACGGGCGGGATGGCGATCGCCCTCGGGCCGATCGCGGGCGGCTTCCTGCTCGAGCACTACAGCTGGTCGAGCATCTTCTACACGCTCGGGCCGGTGTCACTGGCCGTCATCGCCCTGGTCGCGCGGTTCGTCCCCGGCTCGAAAGACCCCGTGCCGCACGGCCTGGACTTCCTGGGCCTGGTCCTGTCTGGCGGCTTCATGGGGCTGCTGGTCTATACCATCATCGAGGCTCCGGGCCGGGGCTGGACGTCGGCGGCGTCGCTGCTCGGGTTTGCCGGTGCCGCTGTCCTGCTGATCGCATTCATAGTCGGCGAGCGCCGCACCGATCAGCCGATGCTCGACGTGCGGCTGTTCGCGAACATGCGCTTCAGCGCCGCCAGCGCCTCGGTCACCGTCGCGTTCTTCACCCTGTTCGGGTTCATCTTCCTGATGACCCAGTACTTCCAGTTCGTCCGGGCCTACAGCCCGCTGTCCACCGGCGTGGACTTGCTTCCTGTCGCGATCTCCGTCGCGGTCGGATCGACCGTCGGCACCCGGCTTGCGGTCGGTCTCGGCACCAAGATCATCGTCACCGCCGGGCTGGCCCTGCAGGCGGGCTTCTACTTCTGGGTCGCCAGCGACATCACGCCCGCACTCAGCTACGGGATCATAGCCGCCCAGATGGTTGTCTATGGCCTGGGCATGGGACTGACGTCCGCGCCCGCGACCGAGTCGATCATGGGGGCCGTATCGGCCCGCCAGGCCGGCGTCGGCTCCGCCGTGAACGACTCGACCCGCCTGCTCGGCGGCACCCTCGGCGTGGCCGTCATCGGCAGCGTCTACGCCTCGCTGTACGCCTCTCGGCTTACCACCTCCCTTCCCGCGACGTTGCCGCACACCATGACGAACCTCGTCCGCCATTCCGTCGGGGCAGCGTTCGAGGTCTCCGGCCAGCTTGCCGCTCACGGCCAGGGCGCCGCGGCCGCCGCCGTCCACCAGGCCGCCACCAGCGCCTTCGACCACGGCCTCAGCGTCGGGTGCGTCGTCGCCGGAGCCGTTGCCGGCGCCGGCGCGCTGCTCGCCGCGCTCTTCCTGCCCGCCCAGCCCCCGCAGATGCCCGGACCTGAACAGCACCTAGCCGAACCGGCGGCTGCAAGCAACCGAAAGGACCTCGTGCGATGACCTACGGAGAAACGACTATCGGCCAGACGATCAGCCGGCTCCTGAGCGAACATCCAGACCTGGACGCGTCAGCGGACGGTGCACTGGACAACCTCGACCAGTTCCACATCGGCGGAGCCGGGGCGGTCGGCCTGCTCATCGGCAGCCTCGCGCTCGCCGACGGCGACCAGGTCCTGGACATCGGCTCGGGATTCGGCGGGCCCGCGCGGCAGATCGCCCGCCGTACGGGCAACCACGTCACCGGCATCGACATCACCCCGGCCTACGTCGACGCCGCCCGCGACCTGAGCGCCAGGGCCGGATTGCGCGACCTCACCCGCTTCCGGGTGGGCGACATCGCCACGTTCGAACCTGGCCGGTTGTTCCAGGCCGCGATCACGATGCATGTCCAGATGAACGTCCAGGACAAGACCGCCTGGTTCGCGCACATCGCCCGTTGTCTGGCCCCCGGCGCACGCCTGGCCATCTGGGAGGCCTGCCAGCCGCGTCAGGCCGACCTGCCCTGGCCGATGCCGTGGTCACTCGACGGAACCGACAGCTTTGTCGTCACCGCCGGCTCACTGCGGGCATCGATCGAGCAGGCCGGCTTCACCGCCACCGAGTGGACGAATGAAACAGCCTGGGTCCAAGCCTGGATTACCGAGACATTCGCGAACGGCTTGCCGGCCGGACCGGCGCTGCCGATGCTCCTCGACGACGGCTACACCCGGGTTATCAACTACGCCGCCGCACTCAGCAACGGCTCTCTCGAGGTCTGGCGAGGGTCCTACACCAGGGACGCTCGCTAACTCGCCCGCCAAAAGCCAGGCGGCACCAGTTCGGGAGTGGACCTTCGTGGCGCGCAACCTCATGCGGCGGGGTGTCAGGTGCCGTGATTGCTGCGCGGTGATTGGCTGGGTGGCACGATGGGCGCCTGCTGGCTGATGCCGGTCAGCGGCGGAGTACCGAGGCGCCGGATCGTTCGACAATCTCTTGCAGCGCGGCGACGTGCAGCTCGAATGCGGCCCGGCCGGCTTTGCTCAGCCGGGCGGAGGTGCGCGGCCGCTTTCCGACGAATGCCTTCCGGATTTCTAGGTAGCCGGCTTCTTCCAGCGTGGCTAGCTGCTTGGACAGCGCCGAGTCCGACAGGCCAAGCTCGTCTCGGATGAACTTGAAGTCCGCCCACTCCGCCGCCGCCAGCAGCGACACGATCGCCAGCCGGGTCGGCGCGTGAATCAGCTCGTCGAATCTGGCCGGGCTCACCGGGCCGCCCCGGATCGGTTGCCGAGCATGATCTTGCGCAGCCCGCGCATCAGCAGCGGGCCGCCAATGACGAGCGCTGCGCTTCCGGCTGCGGTCGCCGTTGTGGCGGGCAGGCCCGCGCCCGCGGCCCGCAGCGCGAACCCGATACCGAGCGTTAGCCCCACCACGAGCCACACGAAGGCGACGATCGCCAAAGCGCCACGCCCGCCGAGCAGCGCACTGCTGCGTACCTGGGCGTGGCGGTAGGCGCCGAAGATCATTCCTGCAGTCAGGGCCGCGATGACGACGACTGCGGCCGGGATGACCACGGCCAGCACCGCCGGATCGCGGGTGTCCGCGGCCGCGCCGATAGCCACCATGCCGGCCGCTACGATCCACCAGTACCAGGCGGGGACCAGGACGGCCTCGATGAGACGTCCCTGTTGGTCGCGGATCTCGGCCAGCGCGCTCGCGGCCTCGTCCGGATGCAGTGGTGCGCTCATGACCGGCCTCCTCCGGGCGGAAAGTATTTTCCTGTCTGGAAACTATCAGCAACTTTCCTGTTAGGCAAATACTTTCCACTACGGCAGGTTGGGTCAAGTGTCGCCTGAGGTGGCGAACCGCCGGCCCGGCCAGGCTCCGCTCGATGCGGACACTGAAGACCTGACCAGGTCATGGTCTCGGTGTAGCGCCCGGCCGGCCGGCTGCTTACGACCTGCCAGTGATGAGGTCCCTGGCGATCACGGGTGAGAACTCGCCCGCCCGGGTCCCCGCGCCGACACCGCAGTCGCCATCGGATTCACCGGGTGGCTTGATCCACAGGGCCATGTCGCCGCGTTTATCGAGCACTCGCGGGGGCGAACCGAGCTTTCGGCCGGCAACGTTGCACCACAGTCCGGCGTCGCTCATGCTGTTACCGCCGCAGCCGCGACGCGGAATGGCGTACGCGACCAGGACCGGCACCCTGTGCTGTCTGGACGCGGTAGTAACGTAGCCCGACACAGCAGCGGTGATGTCAGCGTTCCATGGCCCGTACCACTGTGCTGTCGGCTGGTTGGCGATGCGCTGTCCGATCTCCTGGGCCCAGGGTTCGCCGGGATGGGCCCGGACCCAGTTGGCCGCCTGCGTGGCAGGGTTAATGAAGAGCCGGCTCGCCGCCGCACCCTCCCTGGCGCCCGGCAGCGCTCGGGAGATCGAGCCCGCGGCCGGGTGACCCGGTCCGGCAGCGCGACCCTTCCCGTTGCGGCTTGTATCGACGACGAACCGCTTGGCCATTCCCAGATCCCGATCCAACTTGGCCGCGTAGCTGATCTCCCGACCGGTTGGATCATAGTTGGACACATTCAGCGCGAACCCATAGGCCTGAGCGACATCGGCAGCTCGCAGGCGGCTCGCCATCTGGCCAGCCGGCACCCAGTTCGAGTGGCCGGCATCCAGGTACACCCGGTCGCTCTTCGACTGCAGAGTCTTGACGGCATACGAGAGCATCTGCAGCCGGGCCTGCCGCTCGGCGTTGCCCCTGCAGCTGTTCAGCTCAGCCAGCGCGTCCGGCTCAAGGATCACCACAGCGGGCCGGCCACCGAGCCCGGCCGCGAACCCGTTGACCCACTTCTCGTACGCCTGCTCGTCTTTTTCCACCCCACTGCTCGCGGCGTGGAAGAGCAGGTACCCCAGCCCGGCAAGCACGAGCAGTACACCCACTGAGATCGCGGCGACCATTCGCCGGCTTGCGCCCGGAAACCAAGCCACGGTTGGGGAGTATTCCCAGGTTCACGCAACACGGTTACCACGGGTCTGATAATCCTTCGGGACCACAACCACCTCGGGAGTTTCAGCCCGACGCAAGCGTTCGGCCCGGCGACCGCGGACTCTTCCCCGCCGCATTCTCGCCCGTCAGGCCGCTGATCTCAGCCATGGAGAGCTATTCAATGATACGTCCGGATTAGCGCCGAACTCGGTAACAAGCAATCCGCCGAATAGGGGATGCATTTACTGCGGCAAATTGAATTTGCACAAATCAATTATTAACTGACAGACTCAGACGATGGCGAAACGAGGGATCAAGCTATTCAATAGTCGCAGTAAATCTAAATCCGAATATCAGAATGGGGCGGTTGCGTGTAGTGGCGCTGGTAGCACCGCCGGCATAGAGCGCCGCAACGGGCGGCTGTACCTGACCGGCCTGGCCGTTTCGGTGGTCGGCAACAACGCCATGTCCCTGGCGGCGGGCATCTGGGTGAAGTCCCTCACCGGGAGCAGCA
>DATMMA010000221.1:0-17278 GCA_035570295.1 Streptosporangiaceae bacterium | reverse complement strand
ACGTCACGCAGCTGCGGCAGGTCGGCGACGCGCAGCCCGGCCGTGAGCAGCCGGGCACGCTGGGCGGCGCCGGTACCCGGAGTCGACATGGGGACGCCGCGCAGCAGCGCTGGATCAGGCACGCGCAGGCCGAGGGCCCAGAAGCCGCCGTCGACGGCCGGGCCGAACCATGCGTCGGAAGCCTGCCAGTCCACGGTAAGCAGATCAGGGGTGACCTGCGGCGTGTCCATTCCGATCAGGAGCGCCGGGCCGCTTACGGCGGCGAACGCGCCGGCAAGGCGCTCGTCGAGCGGCCCGCCGCACTGCCGCACGATCTCGAACCCGGAAGGCAGCCATGGGCCCGGCTCGCCCTCGAGGACCAGTACCCGCCGCATGGCCGGAACCATCAGCATGGTGTGCAGCGTGTCGGCGAGCGCCGCCTCGGCGAGCGCGGCAGCCTGCTCATGCGTGCATGGCGGCACCAGGCGTGTCTTGACCCGGCCAGGCACTGGCTCCTTCGCGATGACGAGCAGCGTGGGAGCCGGTTGCGGTGTGTGAGCCGTCACCGGGCGAGTACCTGGCTCATGTCCCGCACGGTGCGCAGGCAGCCTCGCACGGTGCCTGTCACCTTGGACTTTCCGATGCGGGGCAGGTAGGTCACCTCGACCTCAGACACCCGCCAGCCGGCGGCCGCCGCGTTCATGACCATCTCCAGCGGATATCCGAACCTCCGGTCAGCGAGGTTCAGGCTGAGCAGCGCCTCGCGCCCCGCCGCCCGCATCGGCCCCAGGTCACGGATGCCGAGTCCGGTGCGACTGCGTACCCGGCGCGCGAGCTCCCAGTTGGCCAGCTGCGCCGGCAGTGGCCATGCGTTCCTCTGGTCAGCCCGCCGGCGGCCGAGGACCAGGTCGGCCTGACCGGCGAGGAGCGGCGCGATCAGGAGGGGAAACTGCCGCGGGTCGAGGCTGCCGTCACAGTCGCAGAAGCACACTAGGTCGCTGGTGGCCGCCAGGAGGCCGGCGTGAGCGGCTGCTCCGAAGCCCTGGGTTGGCTCGGCCACGACCGTTGCGCCGAGCGACCTCGCGACCTCACCCGAACCGTCTGTGGAATTGTTGTCCACGACGATCGGGCGGAAGCCGGCGGGCATCTTTTCGAGAATCCAAGGCAATGCCGGTGCCTCGTTCAGGCACGGCAAGATTACGTCAACAATCACAGATGAGACGCTATTACCTGTCGGCTGCTGGTAGCTGGCGATAGAGCCTTACAAAGCGGAGAAGTCAAGCTCACAGGTGTTACGGGCGACTTGGGTATATAGGACTACTTGATTATTACAATCTAAAGAAATATCTTGTGATGCCGGACTGAGCGCACGATTGTCCTGGGTGAGCGCCGGGTTACTTAGACTCGGCTCGTGGATGCACACATTCTTGTTGTCGAAGATGACCTGACAGTGGCGGAGGTCGTCGTGGACTACCTGAGCCACGCCGGCCTGGAGTCCCGGCACGCGGTGGACGGGCCGGCCGCGTTGGAGATCGCCGCGACGTGGCCGCCCGATCTGGTGGTGCTCGACCTGATGCTGCCGGGTGTCAGCGGCCTCGAAGTATGCCGGCGCCTGCGCGAGGGACGGAACACCCCCGTGCCGCTGCCGGTGATCATGCTGACCGCGCTCGGTGAGGAGAGCGACCGCGTGCTCGGATTCGAGAGCGGCGCCGACGATTACGTGACCAAGCCGTTCAGCCCTCGGGAGCTCACCCTGCGGGTGCAGGCCGTCCTCCGCCGTGCGCGCGCAGACGAGACGACAGCGGCCGCGCCGGAGCCCGTGCGCTCGGGGCCGCTGGAGGTCAACGTGGCGGCGCGGCGCGCTCGCCTCAACGGCCGGGAGCTGGAACTGACGGTGCGCGAGTTTGACCTGCTCGCCTTCTTCGTCTCTCACCCAGGCCGGGCGTTCACCCGCGCGGAGCTGCTTGAGCAGGTATGGGGCTGGTCGTTCGGCGACCTGTCGACCATCACCGTGTATGTTCGCCGGCTACGTGACAAGGTCGAGCCGGAGCCCGCCTCGCCCACCCAGCTTCAGACGGTCTGGGGCGTCGGCTATCGCTGGGATGTGAGCCCGTCATGACCGCCCAGATGCAGATTGTCCTGATCGCGGTAGGGTGCACGAGCGCCGTGGCGCTGGCGGGCATGGGCGTCATCCGGCTGCTGCGCCGGGCCCCGCTCCGCTTGTCCGTCCAGGCGAGCGGGATTGTGCTCGTGCTCGCTATCGTGGCCGGCACACTCGGCACCGCCAAGGCGATGTTCCTGTCCCAGCACGATCTCGGCGTCGTAGTGATGGTGTGTGTCGTTGCCGGGATCGAGGCGGCAGTCTTCAGCTGGCTGCTCGGGCGGCAGATCTCCTCCAGCAGCAGCGCGCTGCGGCAGGCAGCCCGGGCGCTGGGCGACGAGGCGGGCCTTTTCCGGCCCCCCGCGCTGCCGCTGGCGGCGGAGTTCGCGGCCCTGTCCCAGGAGCTGACGGACACCAGCGCCAAGCTGGCGAAATCACGGGCGCGGGAGCGCGCGCTCGAGCAGTCACGGCGGCAGCTGGTGGCCTGGATCTCCCATGACCTGCGCACTCCGCTGGCCGGCTTGCGTGCGATGGCGGAGGCCCTGGAGGACGGCCTGGCCGCCGATCCGCCGCGTTACCACAAGCAGATGCGCGCCGAGGCTGAGCGGCTGGCGACCATGGTTGATGACCTGTTCGAGCTGTCCCGCATCCATTCGGGTACCTTGCAGCTGTCGCATGACGAGATCGCGCTTGACGACCTGGTCAGCGACGTGCTGGCCAGCACGGAGGCGCTGGCGCACGAGCGCGGTGTGCGGCTGGCCGGCAGGGCGGCCGGGCAGCTCGCTGTCCGCGCCGACCCGCGCGAGCTGTCCCGCGCGCTCACCAACCTGCTGACGAACGCCATCCGGTACACGCCGGAGGGAGGCAGCGTGTACGTCGAGGCGAGGCCGGAGCGTGAGGACGCTCTCCTGACTGTCGCCGATGGCTGCGGCGGCATCCCGGAAGCCGACCTGCCATACGTCTTCGACCTGGCCTGGCGCGGCACCGACGCGCGCAGCCCCGCACCCGACAGCGGCGCCGGCCTCGGCCTCGCGATCGTGCGCGGCGTCGTGGAAGCCCACCGCGGCAGCGTCCGCGTCGCGAACACCCCTGGTGGCTGCCGCTTCGAAATGCGGCTGCCCGCCTGCCTGCCGGGCTGCGGGTAAGCCGCCCGCCTGTCAGGCCTCCCGACCCGCGGGCACTTCAGCGAACTCCACGACCCCCTCGGCGAACGGCACAGCTGCCCGCCATCCCAGTTCCTGCCAGATGCGCTCGCTGGACGCGGCGACATGCCGGACGTCGCCGAGCCGGTATTCGCCGGTGACCACGGGGCTTGGCCCGCCGTAGGCAGCGGCTAGGGCCGACGCCAGCTGGCCCACGGTGCGCGGGGTACCGCTGCCCACGTTGTAGGCGCGCAGGGCGCCCTGCCCGCCGGGGATACGCGGGCCGCCGATCGCCTCGATCGCGGCGACGGTGGCGTCAGCGACGTCCCGGACGTGGACGAAGTCCCGGCGCTGTGCCCCGTCCTCGAAGACGCGTGGCGCACGCCCTGCCTCCAGGGCAGAGCGGAAGAATGACGCGACCCCGGCGTACGGGGTGTCGCGCGGCATCCCGGGGCCGTACACGTTGTGGTAACGCAGCGCCACCGCGTGCCCCTGGGTGGACCTGACCCAGGATCCGGCGAGGTGCTCCTGCGCGACCTTGGTGTCGGCGTAGACGTTGCGCGGCCCGAGTGGCGCCGCCTCGGGGACCAGTTCCGGTGACAGCGGCTCGCCGCAGCGCCCGCAGCGCGGCTCGAACCGGCCCGCGTCGAGGTCGGCGGCCTGCCGCGGCGGCGGCGTAACCGCCGGCCCGTCCTCGGCGCATGAGTAGGCGCCCTCGCCGTAGACGACCATCGACGAGGCCAGCACGAGTCGGCTGGCACCCGCTCGGGCCATGGCGGCCAGCAGGACCGCGGTGCCCAGGTCGTTGCAGCCCGCGTACAACGGCGCGTCGCTGAAGTCGACGCCGAGCCCGACCATCGCCGCCAGATGACAGACCACGTCGACACCGCGCAGCGCGCCGTCGACCGCCTGCGCGTCGCGGACGTCGCCGTGCACGAACTCGAATCCGGGGTCTGCGAACAAGGGCTGCACGTCGCCTGGGTGCACGCACGGCAGGAGCGCGTCGAGCACCCGCACCTCATGACCCGCGCTCATAAGCGCCTCGGATACATGGGACCCGATGAAGCCGGCACCGCCGGTGACTAGGACTCGCATGGTCCGAGGCTACGCACAGTCACGCCTGGGTCCCGGCTGGAACAGCGCGTTATCACCAGTTTGTAAGGAGGAATCCCTTGCCGCGGCAGGTGGCGGGTAAGTGCAATACACGGCATGAGCTTTAGCAGCAGTCCGGAGATCCAGGCGCCTCCACGGGATACGGGCTGGCCGGCCCTAGCAGGGCCGTCCTGGCGCCTGAGCGCCCCGCGCGCTGTGCGGATGGCCGCGGCGCTGGCTGGCCTCGTCGCGGTCTGCGCCTACCTGGTGATCGCAGTGAGCAGGCTGAGCTACCCGTTCACTGTCGAGTGGCTGGAGAGCAACTCGCTGGTCGAGGTGCACCGCATCCTGGCCGGCCAGCCGCTGTACGCGGCGCCCACCGCTGGGTACGTGCCCGACGGCTACCCGCCGCTTTATTTCGCTGTGTCGGCCGCAGCGGCCAGCGTGCTCGGCGTCTCCTACCTCCCGTTGCGGCTGGTCTCCCTGGTGTCCTCGCTCGTCTGCTTCGCGCTGCTGGGCCGCCTTGTCCAGCGCGAAACGGGGAGCGTCGCAGCCGGGGTCGGCGCCGCAGGCCTGTTCGCCGCGACCTACTTCGCCACCGACACGTGGTTCGACGTCGGCCGGGTCGACTCACTTTTCCTCGCGCTGAGTATCGGAGGCCTCTACGCCGCCCGGTGGATGCGCGGCACGCGCGGCGCCATCGCTGCCGGGGTGCTGCTCGCCGCCGCAGTCCTCACCAAGCAGACCGGGCTCGCCGAGGGGGTAGCGGTGATCGGCGCGCTGCTGCCCGGCCCGCGCCGCGGGCTCGCCTGCGTCGCCGCGCTGGCTGAGGTCACTGTTCTCGGCATCAGCACGCTCCTGCTCGGGCTCACCAGCGGCGGCTGGTACGTCTTCTATGTCTTCCAGTTGCTGAGCGAGCACCCGCTGAGCTATAGCAGCCTCGGTTGGTTCTTGACAGCCCTGCTGGGTGCGCTTGGAATGGCCGCGTGTGCGGCCCTGATCGGCGCGCGGCGGGTGCCCCCTGTGCTGCTTGCCGGCTGCGCCGCGCTCGCCGTGGAGGGTTGTGCGGCTCTGGTGCACAGTGGTGGCACCAGCAACGACTTGCTGCCCGCTTACCTCGCCGTGGCGCTGCTCGCTGGCCTAGCGCTAGGCGGCAAATCGTCGAGATGGGCCAGCACTGCGTCGGCGGTGCTTGTCCTCGCACAGACGGCCCTGCTGCTCAGTGCCTTCCATCCGTCCCAGGCGATTCCCACGAGCGCCGACCGCGCCGTCGGCGAGCGGCTGACCGCCGGCCTGCGGGCGTTCGGCGGGACCGTCGCGATCCCCGCGGACCCCGGCCTGAGCGTACTGGCGGGGATGCCGCCGGCCGCGCACCAGGACGCGGCGCACGACGTGCTGCGAGCCTCGGACAAGGCTGCGATCGCGAGCTTCATGGCCAGTGCCGCCAACGCGGTCGCCGCCCGCCGGTTCAGCGCGATCATCACCGACAGCGCCGGTCCGCCGCCGGGCTATCCGCCCTCGGTCAGCCGGTACTACCGCCTGTGCCCTCAGCAACTGCTCGCTGGGGTCCCGGCCGCAGTGTTCCGTCCGGTCGCGGGGATCAGCGCCCGCCCCGCCTGGCTATGGCTTCCCCACGGCCGCGGGTCCTGCCAGTCGGCTGTCAGCGTCCTCGACGGAGCCGGTAAGGAGAGTCACTAGTGAAACTGCCCGCATCGCCCCCTCCTGGGCCGTTCCGCCGGTCGTTCTGGCGCAGTCCGATCCGTGGCCCGTGGCTGACCTCGGTGCTGGGCCTGGTGCTGCTGGTGTCCATCCCCGTGCTGTTCGTGACCGGCCTGCTGTCCTACGCCGCCTATAACCCGGACCTCAGCTCGGTCAACGACTTGACTCCTGGCAAGGGGCTGCTCGGCTTCTACCTGTTCTCCTGGCCCACGCATCCTGTCTGGCTCTACCGGCTCAACCAGGGCGTCCATGTCACCCTGGGGCTGGCGCTGGTATCGATCCTGCTGTTCAAGCTGTGGTCAGTGCTGCCGAAGCTGTTCGAATGGCCGCCGCTGCGCTCACCCGCGCACGCCCTCGAACGGCTGTCGCTCATCCTGCTCGTCGGCGGGGCGGTGTTCGAGTTCGCGACGGGGATCTTGAACATCCAGACGTGGTACAAGTTCCCCGGCTCCTTCTACCCGCTGCATTTCTACGGCGCCTGGGTATTCATGGCGGCCCTCGTTGTCCACGTGGCACTCAAGCTGCCGACCATGATCAGGGCGCTGCGCAGCCGCAGCTTGATCCGGGAGCTGCGCACGAACCTCGCCACGACGCGCCCGGAGCCGCCGGACGCTGGGTACCTGGTCAGTACTGCGCCCGCCGAGCCGACGATCTCCCGCCGCGGCGTGCTGGCGTTCGCCGGCGGGGGCGCTGCGCTGATCGCGCTCCTGTCCGTGGGCCAGTCCCTGGGCGGACCGCTGCGGCGGGCCGCGCTGCTCGCGCCGCATGGCCAGGACGTCAGTAGCGGCCCTGGCGACTTCCAGATCAATCGGACCGCGGCAAGCGCCAGGATCAGTGCGGCCCAGACGGGAGAAGCATGGCGACTCACACTCGGAAGCGACAGCCAGCTGAGCACCGCGCCCGTTGTGCTGCGCCGGGCCGACCTGCTCCGCATGGAGCAGCACACCGCCAGCCTGCCGATCGCGTGCGTCGAGGGCTGGTCCACAGATGACCAGGCCTGGACCGGGGTCCGGCTAAGCGACCTCGCCCGGTTTGCGGGCGTTCCCCGGCCGTCGAGCGTTCTGGTGCAGTCGCTAGAGCGCGGCGGCGCGTTCAGGCAGGCGGTCCTGTCGGAGGGGCAGATCATGAACCCGGACTCGCTGCTGGCCCTGCAGGTCAACGGCACGGACCTCTCGCCCGACCACGGCTATCCGGCCCGGGTGATCGTGCCGGCCAACCCTGGCGTGCACAACACCAAGTGGGTCGCCAGCCTGACCTTCCGGAGTTAACTATGCGTCGCTTGTTTCGCTGGTACGGTGCCAGCCCGCTCCACCTGCTCACGATGCTCGGCTGCTTCGCGCTTGCCGGGTACGCTGCGGCCGAGCTCCTGCCCAGCAACGCCCTCGGCATCCTGGCCTGGCTCGCTGGCGCGGTCATCGGCCACGATCTGATCCTGATGCCGCTGTACACGCTCGCCGACCGGTCCGCCATGGCGGTCTTCAGGCATCGGCCGCCGAGCCTGCCCGCTGTGCCGTGGATCAACCACCTGCGTGTCCCCACGGCACTTTCGGGCATGCTGCTGCTGATCTGGTTCCCGCTCATCCTCCGGCTGCCCGCTCATTTTCCTGCCACGACGACCCTGTCTCTGGACCCGTACCTGTGGCACTGGCTCGCCGTGACCGGCGCCCTGTACCTGCTGTCCGCCGCGGTGCTCGCCGTGCGGCTGCGGGCAGGCCGTCGCGGTATGCGGAAAGGCCGCGGCATGCGGAAAGGCCGCGGCACGCGGAAAGGCCGCGGCACGCGGACCTAAGTTTCTGGCATCTGGGAGATGGCGCAGACCCCGCCCGCCCGCCCGCCGTGCGCTATTCACAGAGTGACGGCGGGCAAGCGGGCGGCTCTGGGCTCAAGAACGGGCAGTTAGCGCAGGCCTCACCGGCCGCGCGTTCCAGGAAAGCCGTCGTTTCCACGCGAACGCGCGTGTTGCGCGTCAGTTCCCTATTTGGCGGCGATGATGTCAACCGGCTGGATTGACGGCTCACCAGCTAGCAGGTCGTCGGTGATTGTCGCCAGCGCCTTGGCAATCTCACCGTTGATGTGCGCGGTCCGCCCGTCCTGGTCCGCGAAGGTGTCAAAAATGCCGTAGCGCGTCTCGCTGATCTTGAAGGCGTACCAGGTAACCGTGCCCTCCTCAGCGAGGGCTAGCTGGCGTCCTGCTTGGAGGAACGCCGCCAGCTCATCGCCCTTGCCTGACTTGGCTTCGAGAAGTACAAGGATGCCGACAGTCACGCTCATGGTCATTGCTCCGATCGTCGTTTGTTGAGCCAATCTGTGTTACTTCTTCTGACGACGACTTCCGCCGTGCCAGTCCTCTTCGATTCCGGCTTCGCCGGGGTCGGTGCCGAAGCTTCGTAGTTGCGGGCGTTCGCGAAGGCTCCGCTTCAGCTCGGCAAAGCCCGGGAACGCTGCAAGCCCGACCACGTGGTCCCACAGGCGGACGGCGTCGTGCTCGCTCGGCAGCCGGCTGATCACCGGTCCGAAGAAGGCCGTGCCAGCTGGGGGCTGGAAGTGGATGATCGGGGTGCCGACATCCTTGCCGGTCAGCGACAGCGCGTGGTCGGTCTCGGCTCGCAGCTCAGCGTCCCAGCTGGTGTCATCGAGCGCATCGGCCAGGTTGGCCGGGAGTGCGGCCCCGGCCAGGAGCGCCGCGACAAAGGCGCGACTGCCCTGGACTGATGCTGTCAGCTCCGCGGCCCGCGGCGAGTCGAACACCTCGCTGCCGATGGCCTCATAGAGCGGGCCGACGACGCCGCTGCCGTGCTCGGCCCGCGCGCGGGCCGCGACGCGCAGGAGGCGGAGCCCAGCCGTGTGCCCAGCCTCATACTCAGAGGGGAACTGCGCGTCGTAGTCGACCTTGGCGTTCAGCAACCGCAGCGAGATGAACCGCCACTCGACGGTGTAGTGCCGCTGGACCGCGACGCTGCGAACCCACTTGCTGGTGAGCCAGGCGAACGGGCAGACCGGGTCGAAGTAGAAGTGGACATCTGCCCTATGGGCGGCTTGATCTGTCACGGCTCATCCTCCGATTGCATGCCGAGATGACGGCTCGACGCGATGTGCGCCCAAGGGGTCAGGCTAGGCCAGTCAGGGAACATCCAGGGCCGGGCGTGGCGGCCCAGCGCCTGCGGTGGTGTCATTGCGGGTCGCTGACGTCCCAGATCTGCCCGCTGGCAGGGCCGGGCAGGCGCGTCAGCAGGGACGCAGCCGATTGCTCTGGGGTGAGCAGCGCGCCCTGCTGATAGTTGTCTGCGAATCGCTGGTGCAGTGTGGCGCCGATCTGTTCGGGGTCTTGCTTGCGGATCCAGCTCTGCATGGCGGTGTCCACTCCGCCTGGGCGGTACACGTTGACCGTGACGCCTGTGCCCGCAAGTTCAGCGGCGAGGTTGAGGGTGTGAGCTTCCAGGGCCGCTTTGCTGGTGGCGTAGGCGTTGCCGCGCAGCATGGCGGCCGGACTGGCAGCGATGCCGCTGGACACGTTCACGATGCGGCCCCAGCCCTGGGCGAGCATGCCGGGCAGGACGGTGAAGCTGAGCCGGGCAGCTGCTGTGATGTTGATGTCTATCGCGGTCGCCCACTGGTGTGCGTCGATTTCCGCGCTGGGTCCAAGCGGCCAGACGACTGCGGCGTTGTTGACCAGCAATTCGACGGAGCCCCAGCGTTGCTGGACAGTGTCGAGTGCGGCCGCGACCTGGTCGGGGTCCCCTATGTCGGCGGGCAGCGCCAGCGCTTGGCCGCCGCCCCTGGTGATACGCGCGCAAGTTTCGCGTACCTGGTCGGCCGACCGGGCCAGGACAGCAACTCGCGCGCCCCGCTCGGCGAGCCCTAGGCTTATGGCCTGCCCGATGCCCCGGCCGCCGCCGGTCACCAGGGCCACCCTGTTCTCCAGTGTTGCGTTTGTCGACTCCATAATCCGTTTAGCGACCGTGTCAGCACCCGGTCTTACCTGCCCGGCGCGGAAGGTCGTCGCCGAGACCTCGGCTGGGGCGCTGCGGATCCTGCATGTCCATGTCGAGCTCGTCCTGGGCGAGGAGTCCGGCACCGAGGCGGCACGCCGGTACCCAGGCGCCGCTGCGCACCTGCGCACCCGCGCAGTTGCGGCCCCATGCGCCGAGGACTACGAAGGCCTGCTGGCAGCCCCGAGAAACCGCGACGTAAGACCGCTGGCCGTAGCGGCGCCAACGACACGAGAAGCCGGCAATCGCCGGCGTTACGCCATGCAAGTAGGTCAAGGAGAGCTGTTATGCCCCTGCTGAGCCCCGGAGATTCGTTCCCCGCCCTGACGCTGACCCCGCCAGGCGGACCGGCACTGGAACTGCCCGATGCTTTCGCTGGCGATTTCGGAGTCGTGCTGTTCTTTCGCGGGGCATGGTGCCCGTACTGCAACGCGCAGTTGCGGGCCTTCCAGCGGGCCAGTGAGAGCCTCGCGGAGACGGGGATCAAGGTTGCTGCGCTTTCGGTGGACGACGAGACAGCCACCAAAGAGCTCATCGCCAAACATGGCCTGACCTTCCCGGTCGGACACAGCGCCGACGCCGCGGCCATCGCGGGCCTTACCGGAGCCTTCGTCAACCCTGACCCGGTCTTCCTGCAGTCCACTGGCTTCGTCCTCGACCCCGCCGGCAAGGTAGTGGTCAGCGTGTACTCCAGCGGCGCGATCGGCCGGCTTGGCCCCGAAGACGTGATCGGCATGATCCGCTACATGCGCGAACACGCAACAGCCTGACGGCAACGGTAGGACGCCCGCCCAGAGGGCACCGGCACCGGGATCCACGCCCAGGATCGGCGGATGTACCGGCGTGGATCCTGGTGCCGGCCATTGTTGAACACTGGCCCGCGCGGTGAACTAGGTCTCGGGCTGTTCGCTTGTGACGGCTGCAAGGAGCCCGGCGAAGTCGTCGCCGCATGGCCCGCATGCTGCCAGGTGAGCGGCCACGCCGGGATAGCGGTCCGCAGCATTCTGGCCCGCCGCGATCAGGTCTACGTAGACGTGCAGCATCGCGACCGCCTCGCTGCAGCCGACATCGCGCGGGTCGGTCCGCAGGAACCGCTCCAGCGTCTCTCGCTCGTTCATCGCTGCCCCGCCTCGGGCTCGTCCAGATAGCCGTTAGCGACCAGCGCGCGGCGGATCTTACGGCGGGCGTCAAAAATCACCTTGTAGATCGCGTTGCGCTGGAGGTCCAGCTTCTCGGCCAGCGCGTTCAGGGGTATCCCGTCGACCACGATGGCGATAAAGATCCGCCGCTGATGATCGGTCAGCTCGGTGTCGACCACGTGCCGCACCTCGGCGAGGATGCCGGCTGCCTCGGCGTACTGGTGCGGGTCAAGCCCGAGCCGGTCCGGTAGGCGCTCCCACTGCGCGGCATCGAGCGCGACCGGCGGATTGCGCCAGTAATGGCGACCGAGCTTGCTAGACACCTCCAGGATGACGAACCTGTAGGCCCAGGTGATGAAGCGACTCTCGCCGCGGAACTCGGCAAGTTTGGCGAGGATCGCCAGCATCGCGTCGCTCGCGGCCTGGTGGGCAACGTCGTCAAGTTCCGGGCCTGTCACCGGGGTGCTGGCCGAACGCCTGCGGACCTCGGCTAGCGCGATGCGCAGCAGCCTGTCGTGCAGTTCCCGCTCGGCCACCTGCCGCTCTGCCGAGGCTGCGCTGACTAGCCGGCGCAGCCAGCTGGCCGACTCCTCGTCGAGTTCGCGCGTAGATGACCCGGCCAGCTGCACAGCGTCATGGTACCGGGGCTGCGGGTTACTGCGTTCCCGCGATTCTCCCGGCTAGCTGTGATCCTGGTGCCGCAGCAGGTAAGAACTCATGCCCGCCGGACGCCGACCAGGTGTCCAATTCAGCCCCATGACCCGAAGGAGAGTCATGAAACCCATCTGGAAGCTGGCCGCCGCCACCGCCGGCGGCGCGGCGGCTGCCGCATTGTCGGCGCTGCCGGCCAGCGCGGCGCCGGCGCATGGCATACCGGTGCCGGTACACGCGGTATTCGTGCAGACCGACAACACGGCCGGTAACTCGATCGTTGCTTACGAGCGGACCGCCAGTGGCGGGCTGCAGCAGGTCGGCAGCTACCCGACAGGGGGGAACGGGGGAGTCCTTGCAGGCTCCGTCGTCGACCATCTGGCCTCGGAGGGCTCGCTGGCCTACGACAGGCAGGCCGGCCTGCTGTACGCGGTCAACGCGGGCAGCAACACGATCACCGTTTTCTCGGTCCGCGGCGACAAGCTCATCCGCAGCCAGGTAATCAGCTCGGGCGGGCAGTTCCCGGTCAGCATCGCCGTCCACGGCAACCATGTGTTCGTGCTTAACGCTCTGGGCGGCGCCTCGGTGTCCGGCTTCGTGCAGTTCGGCGGCCGCTTGATCCCGAGGCCATCCTGGCACCGGGATCTCGGCCTGGGCACGAGCTCCTCCACCGTGTTCACCGGCACGCCAGGCCAGATCGGATTCACCCCCGACGGGTCGCACCTCGTGGTCACGACCAAGGGCGCGGCCAACACCGTTGACGTCTTCCAGACCGGGCCGTTCAGCCTGTCCGCCGCGCCGGCCGTCACCTCGCTGCCAGGCGCCGTGCCCTTCGCCTTCACCTTCGACCGGTACGGGCACCTCGCGCTCGCCGAGACGGGTACGAACACCGTCGCCACCTTCAGCATCGCCGCCGACGGCACGCTGACCCAGGTGGGCAGTGCCGCCACCGGGCAGGCCGCGACCTGCTGGATCACGGCGTCGCCGGAGGGCACGCTGTACGCCTCCAACGCCGGCAGCGGCACCGAGTCGGCTCTGAACACCCAGCCGGACGGTGCCGTGGCGCTGCTCGGCTCCACGCCGACCGACGCCGGTACCGTCGACGCGGCGGCATCCTCTGACGGCCAGTACCTGTACGTGCAGGCAGGCGGCCCCGGCAACGTCGACGCCTACCGCGTCAACCCCGACGGCTCACTGACCGAGACCGGCTCGGTCACCGTCCCCGGCGCGGTCGGCGCCGAGGGCATCGTCGCCCTGTAACCGCAACACCGGCCCGACAACGGCGGCGCCAGGCGCTGAGCCACCCATCATGGCCAGTCGCCTGGCGCTGCCCGACCACCGATCACGGCGGAGGCGCCCAGCGGCTCCACGGTCGCGGCCGCGGGAACCCATGATGATGAGGTCGGCGTCGAAGCGGGCTGTTCGACTGTCTATGCGATACTTCCGCCGACGTGGTCGGTCAGCAAGTCATACGCCTGCAGCGCGATCCAGAGCTCGGCGATGTGCTCGGTCTTGGTGAAGCCTCTGCCGGTAATCTGCTCGATCCGCCTGATCCGGTAGCCCAGCGTCTGCTTGTGGATGTGCAATTCGGTCGCCGCTAGCTGCCAGGACCGGTCAAGCCGCAGCATCACCCGCAACGTGCTGAGGTATTCAGTACCTCGCTCGGCATCGTGCTCGACTAGCGTGCCGAGCACCCGCGACACCAGGACCGTGGCTTCAGCCGTCGTGCGGGGGAGCAGCAGCACGGTCTGATCGCCGTACCGGACGAAGTCACGGTTCTCCGCCTGCGACGCACCGAGCGCCCAGCGGGCCTCTTGGGCCGCCTCCACCATTCTGTCCGCGGTGCGAATGACATCGCTGACACCGACACTCGAACTTAGGAGAGCACTCAAGAGCCCGGCATTAACATCGGCATCTGCAAGCACAAGATAAAGCAGCTGGTCGCGATACAGGAGAATGTGCGGCATCCTGGTCCTGGCTAGCCTGCGATCCAGGTCGGCTGTCCGATCCTCGGCGGAGTTGGCGACTACTAGCACGCTGGTGCCAAAATCTAAGCCGAATTCGGCGAGCTGACTGCCTGCCGCTGCCGAATAGATCCGCCGGTCAAGGATCCGGGCCAGCAGATCGGCGCCGTCTCTGCGCTGGCGCTCGTGCCCGGCGGTGAGCTGGGCCAGCTCGAGCGCGCCGCCGACGGCAATGTGCTGCAGCAGGACCGGGCTGGGCAGCTGATCGCTCAGCGCCTCCACTAGCAGGGCCGTGGGCGCGTCGCCGGGCACAGCGACCGCGAAGGCGCACGCTTCGGTCGGCTCCGCCGTTGGCAGCCGTAGCCGCAACATCCCTGGAATCGCGTGGCCGTGAGCCGCATAGCTGGCGGCAAGAACCGATGCATAGGCGCTCTCTGCCTGGTCATCGAACAAGGATCTGCCAGTCGCCGGGTCAACCAGGTATATCCGGACGCCCAGCTCGTCGCCGATCCTGCGGAACATGTCGGGGCCGTGCCGGCCGGCGGCCATGGACACGCGCAGCAGCTCGTACAGCCGGGCGACGCGCCGGAGCTGGCTTGCTTCCTCGCGGTCATTCGCATCGGCAACGGCGCGAACGACCGCAGTGAAGGGCACGCTGAATGGCACCGTCAGCAGGGGGAGAGCAAGCTCATCGGCGCGCTGGGCGGCAGTTGCCGTGAGCGGAGGACCGGACATGCCAAGGCCGATCGCCATGCCACTTGCACCCGCTTCTGCGACTTGCTCGGCAAAGTGGGCCTGAGCCGCTCCGTCCGCCGCCAGTGCAGTCCCGTTCGTCAATAGCAGCTCACCCCGCCCGTGCCACTGCCATGGATCTGGCAGGTCCGAGGTGTGTACCCAAGTGACCTCGCGGTCGATGCCGCCATGGCCTGCTAGCAAAGACATCTGAAGATGCGGGAGCTGCATGAGTTCCCTCACGGTAATCGACATCTTCGCCTCCGGCGCGGGCAGTCCGGCTAACCGGACGAGAGCCTTCATACCGCAGTATGAATCCAGTAGACAGAGTTTGTGCGCCAGGCGGATAGAAGCAGGTCCTCGCGCTGCCTATCGTGACCCGCAACTACGACGGCTGGAGCCGCGGGTGCGCGCCCAGCACGTAAGGGCGGGCACATGTCTGAGCGCACTGCAGTCTATGAAGGGGCAATGCCGAGCCGCGCGGGCCAGATCTTTCTCGAGACCCGCGGCATGGCGCCCATTCCCCTGGAGAACAGGTACGGCGGTCTGCACCGCATCTTCACCGTGTGGTTCACTCCGAACCTGGTTCCCGCCGCGTTCTTCATAGGCGTGCTCGCGCTGAATCTCGGGTTCGCGCTCGGAACGCTGGCGATCGTGGTGGGCACCCTGCTCGGTGGATTGCCGGTCGCAATCATGTGCACCTGGGGGCCGAGCACCGGCCTAGGCCAGCTGCCGCTCGCTCGGCTGCAGTTCGGCCGGACCGTCTTCGTCCCAGGGGTGCTGATGTGGGGCTCGACGGTGGCCTGGGACGCCATTAACGCGATCTTCGGAGCGGCGGCGATCCAGCTGCTGCTGCACGTTCCGTTCTGGGTAGGGCTCCTCATCGTGCTTGCGATGCAGGGGGTTCTTGGTTTCTTCGGGTACGAGGTCATGCACCTCTTCGAGCTGTGGGGCTCGATCGTGCTCGGAGTGATGTTCGTCGTGATCACCGTGAAGATCGCGCAGATCGGCAACTTCAGCTCGGCCGCGACGGTGCATGGCGGAGCGGAGGTCGGCGCGTTCGTCCTGATGGCCACGATCGCGGCCAGCTTCGTGGTGTCCTGGGGTGCCTACGCCTCCGAGTACAGCCGGTACATGAAGCCCGACACCTCCCGGCCGGCCATTTTCGGCCTCACGCTGGCCGGGGTTGCGATCTCGTCGATCTGGATCGAGATCCTGGGCCTGGCCGCCGCCGCGGTAGCCACCAACGGAACGGCGGCCGGCATCCGTTCCTTGCTTGGCGGCGGAATCCTCGGCGGCCTTGGCCTCGTCGCGATCTGGATCGGCACGGTGGCGGTCAACGCGATGAACGATTACTCGGGCTCGCTAGCCTTGCAGGCGGCGGGGTTCCGGATACGCCGGCCCGTCGTCGCTGTCATCGTCACCGTGGTGGCGTTCTTCCTGACCCTCTGGCTCAACACCGGAACTCTCGCGGGCAAATTCGAAAACGTCCTGCTCTTCATCACCTACTGGGTGCCGCCCTTTGCCGCCGTTCAGATGGTCGACTGGTGGCGCAAGCGCGGGCATATGGACGTGCGCGACGTGCTGTCGTTCGCGCTCAAGCCGGGATGGGAGGCCCTCGTCGCGCTGCTGGCGGGATTCGCGGCGGCTACACCCTTCATGGACACGTCGTTGTACGTTGGCTACGCCTCGTCGCACTGGCTACAGGGCGGTGACATAGCCTTCGCTGTCGGATTCGTTGTCGGCGCCATCGTTTACGGCGGGATCCGGCGAATCGAAACGGGCAGCATCCGCGACCCTGAGACCGCAGCCGAGCGGCCGGACGCGATGCTGGGTACCGCACCGGCCGACTGACGGGCCGGATAGCTCGCAATCGTGCAAGATCCGAGTCAACGCAGCGCTGGCGGAGGGTGTGCAATGATCGATCTTGTCGTGCGCGGAGTTCGGCTGGCTGACGACGAGTCAGGAGCGCTAGTCGACCTGCTCGTGGATGACGGCCGGTTCGTCGCCATCACCCCGGCGGGAACCGAGTCGCCGCCGGGCCGGTCTGTGATCGAGGCTGGCGGCGCGATGGCATCGGCGCCCTACGTAGAGCCGCACGTGCATCTGGACACGACGTTGACAGCGGGCCAGCCTCGCTGGAACCTGAGCGGCACGCTCTGGGAGGGCATCGCCTGCTGGTCCGAGCGCAAGACGACCCTCACCCGAGACGACGTCATAAGCCGGGCCGAGGAGGTACTGCGCTGGCAGGTGGCCAACGGCGTCCTGCACGTGCGCAGCCACGTCGACGTGACCGACCCGGACCTCGTGGCGCTGGAGGCACTGGCTGAGGTCCGCGACCGGGTCGCAGGCGTGGTCAACCTGCAACTCGTGGCGTTCCCGCAGGAAGGGATCTGCTCTTTTCCCGACGGCGAACGTCTTATGCGGGAGTCGGTGGTTCGCGGCGCGGACGTCGTCGGTGCCATCCCGCATTTCGAGGACACCCGCGAGGATGGCATTCGCTCACTCGAAATCGCCGTCGGGCTAGCCGTCGAGCACGGCCTGCTCGTGGACGCGCACTGCGATGAGATCGATGACGAGCAGTCCCGGTTCGCTGAGGTATTGGCGACGCTGGCCGCGCGGAGCGGCATGCGAGAGAAAGTGACAGCCAGCCATACGACGGCGATGGGGAGCTACAACCCCGCCTACAGCTACAAGCTCGAGCGGATCATCTCGCGCTCGGGCATCAGCATGGTGAGCAACCCGCTGGTCAGCCTGCACCTGCAGGGCC
>DATMMA010000220.1:0-4097 GCA_035570295.1 Streptosporangiaceae bacterium | reverse complement strand
AAGCCGCTGTTCGGCTGGCGGGTGCTGGTGCCGCGAACCAAGGAGCAGGCAGAGGAAGTGTGCGACCTGCTCCGGGCTCGGGGAGCGGTGCCCGAGCAGGTGCCGACCATCGCGGTTGAGCCGCCGCGAACGCCACAGCAGATGGAGCGTGCTGTCAAGGGCCTGGTCACCGGCCGGTACCAGTGGGTCGGCTTCACCTCGGTCAACGCGGTTCGCGCCATCAGAGAGAAGTTCGAGGAGTACGGCCTGGACGCTAGGGCGTTCGCCGGGGTCAAGGTCGCTGCCGTCGGCGAGCAGACCGCTGAGGCGCTTCGTGAGTTCGGCATCGTGCCCGACCTGATGCCAGACGGCGAGCAGTCGGCAGAAGGCCTGGCTGACGCCTGGCCCGTCTATGACGACATCCTCGATCCGATCAACCGGGTGCTGCTGCCGCGTGCCGACATCGCGACGGAGGGCTTGCTGGCGAGGCTCACCGATCTGGGCTGGGAGGCCGAGGATGTCATCGCCTACCGGACCGTGCGGGCGGCACCGCCGCCTGCCCCGGTGCGCGAAGCGATCAAGGGTGGTGGCTTCGACGCCGTTCTCTTCACCTCGTCCTCGACGGTGCGCAACCTGATCGGCATCGCCGGCAAACCGCATGCCGTCACCGTGATCGCGGTTATCGGCCCGCAAACCGCCAAGACAGCCGCAGAGTTCGGCCTCCGGGTGGACGTGGTCGCCGAGAAGCCGTCGATCGCGGCGCTGGTCGACGCGCTGGCCGCGCACGGAGCATCGCTGCGCGACGCTGCCATCGAGGCCGGCGAGCCGGTGCGCAAGCCGAGCGAGCGCCGCCGCGGCGCCCGGCGACGCATCCGGTAACTGGCGCGCATTAGGTAACCGGCCAGGCTTACTGGTTCGGCTGCGACGACAGGAGCAGCATTGACCGCCCACTACCCCGTTTCCCGGCCCCGCAGACTCCGCCGGACGATGCCGCTGCGCCGCCTGGTAAGTCAGGTCGCCGTACGCCCGTCGAGCCTCGTGCTGCCACTGTTCGTGAAGGAGGGCATCAGCGAGCCGCAGCCGGTCTCGTCGATGCCGGGCGTGGTCCAGCACACCAGGGAGAGCGTGCGCAAAGCGGCTTGCGATGCGGTCGCTGCCGGGGTCGGCGGGCTGATCCTGTTCGGCGTTCCGGCTGTCAAGGACTCGCGCGGCTCTGCTGCCGACGATCCGGACGGCGTGGTCCAGCTTGCCCTGCAGGATCTCGCGGCCGAAGTCGGGAATGACACGGTGCTGATGGCCGACCTGTGCCTGGACGAGTACACCGACCACGGCCACTGCGGATTGCTGACGGCGGCCGGGGAGGTGGACAACGACGCGACGCTAGCTCGCTACGCATCCATCGCGGTCGCGCAGGCGGCGGCCGGTGCGCACGTCGTGGCGCCAAGCGGCATGATGGACGGCCAGGTCGGTGCGATCCGGACGGCTCTGGACTTGGCCGGTTATCAGGACGTGGCGATCTGCGCGTACTCGGCCAAGTACGCCTCGGCGTTCTACGGCCCGTTCCGCGAGGCGGCCGAGTGCGCGCCGCAGTTCGGTGACCGTGCCGCCTACCAGCAGGACCCGGCGGCCGCCAAGGACGGCGTGCGTGAGGCGCTGCTCGATGTCGACGAGGGCGCGGACATCGTGATGGTGAAGCCCGCGCTTGCCTACCTGGACGTGATCAGCCAGCTGGCCGCGACGGTGCGACTGCCTGTCGCCGCCTACCAGGTCAGCGGCGAGTACGCCATGGTGGAGGCGGCTGCGGCGAACGGCTGGCTGGACCGGGACCGGACGATTATGGAGACACTGACGGCCATCAGCAGGGCGGGCGCTGACATCATCCTCACCTACTGGGCTGCCGAGGTCGCGCGCAAGCTGAGCTAGTCTCCAAGTCGTCGGCCGGGGACCTGCGCCGCGTGCTCGCGCTACAGCTCGATCCGTACGTCCCGCGCGGTACCGGCATCCCGCCGGCATGCCCTATCGTCGGACCCCGGCAGAAGAGCGTGTTGCTACGACCCCCTGAACCCGCGATGTATTGGTCTCAAGGATCATGGCGGCCGTCCTATCTGTCTGCCATCGGCGGTGGCGCGGCCTGGAAGGTACCCTGATTGCCCGCCGGATCGCCCGCACGCGGTGCGGGATCAGCAACGCGGCAGGGACGTCCGCGCGGATACCTGCACACATACTTAAGGAGAAAAGCTTGTGAAGCTCCTAACAGGCCAGGCTCTGCTTCAGTCGGACGACGAATGGCGTGTCCGGATGCAGGTGCTCGCTGAAAGCCTCTCCGAGCTGCTAGCGATACACGCGCAGCCAGTTACCGGGCGCGGCCTCGATGTGGGCTGCCAAGACGGGCTCGTGACTGACTACCTGAACGATCACACGGGCTTTTGCTGGGAGGGTATCGACCCAGTCCTGCCGGGTGCCTCGTCTTCGCCGCACGGCGCCACCCTGCAGCCCGCAGCAGCCGATAGCATCCCCTGTCCGGATCGCTATTTCGACTGCATACTGTTCGCGAACGTCTTCGAGCACGTAAGTCCCGAGCTAAGGGTCGCGTCTCTCGCAGAGATGCGCCGCGTCCTGCGGCCCGGCGGGACGGTGATCGGGCAGATACCGAATCCGTATTTCCCGGTAGAGTCGCACAGTCGCCTGCCGTTCATGGGATGGCTACCGCATGGGTTGCAGGAGAAGTACTGGCGGTACTCGCCTGTCGCCGGGGAACACGACTTCTACACCGTGACGATCCGTCACCTCAGGAACGCAGCGGAACGGGCCGGCTTCCGCGTAGCAGAGACTAAGAATTTCAACTACCCGCCGGAGGCGCTACCCCAGGCTGTCCGTCGTGCCGCCTCTTTGCTAGCGGGGCCCATGAAGGTGTTTCCCTGGGCCTGGCAGTTCGCGCTCACGCGGCTCGACGACTAGCGAAGGGCCCGGAGGTCGCGCCGGCCGCGGTGCCGCCGATGGCGGCTGCCTACTTCATGCTCGCGAGAGCGTGGCGGAAGGCGGCCACTGCAGCCGGGTGGCCTTCGAGCCGCCAGTCCTGGTGGTAGAGGCCCCGGTACTGCGCCTTATCGAACCAGACCAGCCCCAGCAGATCATGGCTCTTGATGGCGGCGAACAGACCAGGTATCACCTTCGCCTGCCCGGCAACCTGGCCGGCGCCTGTCTCCGATAGCAGAACTGGCAGGCGAGTGATCTTCCGGACGGCGCGCAGAGTGCGCTCGAAGACGCTGCCGAATGTGGCGCGCGGGCGGATGAAGTAGCCATCGATTCCGACCCAGTTCACGTAGGCAGCGCCCGGCCAGTAATCCCGGACCGGGCCGCTGCCGGGAAAGCTGATGTTGAGCGTCCACAGCCAGGTGATGTTGGTGGCGCCTTGCTGACGCATCACGGTGACTACATGCCGCCACGCGGCGATCCAGGTCGCCGGGGAGGTGTGCGTCCAGCCCCAGGTGTACCAGCTGCCGTTAGCCTCCGGCGCGAAGCTCAAAATAACTGGATGCCCGAAGGCTCGAACCTGCCGGGCATAAGAACGCAGGTAGCCGTCGTAGTCCCCAGCCGCGATAGCGCTCATGCTGGCACCCGTTGGCTCCAGCTGGATAAGCGGTTCAGCGCCGTGGTCCAAGAGCGTCTGCGCGAACCTTAGAGAGAAGGACTCATTCCAGCCGGCATAATCCAGCACGATGTCGGGCTGCCTGCCCACTGCATTCCCGAATGCCGTCACCTGGTTGTATGACAGCTCTTCGGCCGGCTCGAATACGCCGAGGTATTTCTGCTGACTGATCTCATGGCCGACAGGTCGGGCTGCCGTCGGCCGAGGTGCCGGCGTGGCCGGCGAACCCAGAACATAGGGCGCCGCCACCGCTGCGGCGGCCACGGCAAGCGCGGTTGCACCGAGGGCTGCCGTCCGGGCTGGCCGTCGCCGGTACTCAGCAGTCTGCTTGCGCCGGACGGGGATCAAGCGGCCGACCGCCGAGATCGCGTAGCCCGCCAGGACCAGCCGGACGAACAAGTACGGCCCGCCTGGATCGAGCAGCGCCCGGCTAAGACCGCGCAACAGGCTCGGCATCCTGCCTCGCGAG
>DATMMA010000219.1:0-19114 GCA_035570295.1 Streptosporangiaceae bacterium | reverse complement strand
GACCGGCCGGGCATTCGCGCTAGCCTCACCGACCTGGGCGCGGCCACTACCCGACGGCATCCGCTGGCATCCGCTTATGGGCGACCCCATCGTTCGCCGAACCTGGGCCGTCTGGCACGCCGACTCGCGGCGGTACGATCTCGCCACTCTCGTCGCCGCCCTCGATGCGACGGCTGACTAGGCGAACTCGCGCAGGGGAGCAGGCCGGCCGGCAGTTGCCGGCCGGCCTGCTCCCGCAGCGTGCGCGAGGTCAGACCGCGATTCGCCCGCCATCGACCGGCAGGATGGCGCCATGGACGTAGGCGGCGTCGTCGCTGGCGAGATACGTGATCGCGGCAGCGATGTCCTCTGGCGTGCCTGGCCGTCCATGCGGAGTGGTGGCGGCGAGCTGGTCCAGAGCCTCGCCCATCGGCGCGGTGCCCTCGGTCCGCGTCGGCCCAGGGCTGACGGCGTTGACGCGGACGCCGGACGGGCCGTACTCGGCTGCCCAGGCCTTCGTCAGCAGGACGAGGGCCGCCTTGCTGGAACCGTAGAGCGCCATGCCCTCCTGGCCGAAGTGGGCGACCATCGTGGTGACGTTGACGATCGCGCCCTTGCCGCGCGTGGCCATGGCCGGCGCGAGCTCAGCTACCAGGAAGAACGGCACCTTGACGTTGACGGCATAGACCGAGTCGAAGTCAGCCTCGGTCGCCGCCGCCGTCGGGCCGAACGGGAAGATTCCAGCGTTGTTGACGAGAATGTCCACGTGCCCGCCGCCCAGGCCGACGGCCTGGCGGGCCAGATCACGCGCGCTGGCTTCATCCCCGAGCGAGGTGGCGACGAAGTCAGCCTTGCCGCCGTTCGCGCGGATCTTGTCGACGACCTCCTCGCCGCGGGCGGTGTCGCGGCCGGCGATGATGACGTGCGCTCCGCGCGCCGCCAGGTCGACGGCCGTTGCCCGGCCGATGCCGCTGTTGCCGCCAGTGACCAGAGCCGAGGAGCCGTGGAGTGTTGTAGTCACGAGATTCGTCCTTTGCGTTGACGACCGGCTCGCTAGCCGGTTGAGCGGTTGATCTTGCCGACGGGTCAGCAGCCCGTAGCAGATTGCCGGCAAACTTGACCGGCCGGTCGCTCCAACTAAGACCCCGGGACCGGTATTGCGATGCGGCTAGTGCACTTAGCGCTGGGGCCTATAAGGCTGGCTTCTACCCCCCCGGCGTCGTGCGGACGGGCGGGGTGCCGCGTACGGGCTCGTAGCCGGCGAACGAGGACTCCAGGACACCTTCGCCGCCGGTCAGTCCCGGTAGCTGCTGCTGCAGCAGGTGCACCGACGCCGCCGGAAGGACCGCGTCGGCCACCGAAAGATCGCCGCTGGGCTGCGGCGCCTCCACCGCGGCGCCGAGCCGGCCCAGCGCGGCCAGCACAGATCCGAGCCGTCCGGCCGGAACCTCGAGCCGCGCCCTGGCCATCGGCTCGCAGACCACCGTCCCGCCGCGGGCGAGCGCCTGTGCCAGGACCACGGGCGTCAGCTTGCGGAAGTCGGCCGCCGTCGTTTTCGGCGTACTGAGGGTCGGCTTCCTCGGCCCGTCGCCGACGTAGTAGCCGCAGCGGGTCATCCTGACCCGGCAGTCGGTTACCTCCCAGCCACCCGGGCCGATGCGGAGCGCATCGCGGACGTAGGAGGTCATCGCCTCACAAAAGCTGTCGGCGTTCTTGTAGATGAACAGCGGCAGGGTGCGAGGATCCACCTCCAGGCGGAAGTGAATGCCGGAACCGGGAGCTGCGGGCTCGATGGCCAGTCCGATCGTCGCCGAGTACGGATGATCGTCGGACTGCAGCACTTCGACGGCGTTGCCGGCGCCGGCTAGCCGCTCGACATAGATGGTGGTCGTCTCCCTGAAGGTCACCCGGACGCCGTAGTCGTCAGCGAGCGTCGCTTGAATAACCTCTTTCTGGACCTCGCCGTAGAGCGAGACGGAGATCTCCTGTCGCTCGTCGTCCTGGCGCAGGTTGATGAGCGGATCCTGCTCGGCGATCTGCTCTAGCGCGACGCGCATGCGGCCCCGGTCGGCGGGATCGCACGCGACGACGACCGATTCCAGGGTCGGCGGCGGAAACTGACGGGTGAGCGCGCCAGCGTCCGGCTCGCCGATCCGATCGCCGATCTGTATCTCGGCAAGCCCCCAGAGCTTGGCAATCTCGCCGGCCGTGACCGACTGCCGGGCCGTAGCGAGCCCGCGGTCGATGACCGCCAGGGCAGTGACCTTGCCCTCCCGCCCACCACCGCCCTGTCGGTCAGCACCGAACCGGAGCCGGTCCCGCGTGCGTACGGTGCCGGAGAACATCCGGACGTATGCCACCTTTTCTCCGCTCGCACCGCGTTCGATCTTGAATATCCGGCCGGCCACCGGCCCGTCCGGGGCGCCCCTGGCGGCTGGCAGCAACTCGGCGATGCCAGCAGTCAGGGCGGCCACGCCCGCGCCGGTGATCGCCGAACCGAAAAACACCGGGTACACCAGAGCACGTCCGGCCTGGGAAGCAAGTTCCGCGCGCAGTCGCCGGTACCCGAGCGCCTGCTCTCCGGCCACGTAGGCGGACAGCAGCAACTCGTCACGGTCGGCCAGCATTTCGGTCAGCCGGAACCGGAAATCTTCGTCGTCCGGCCCGGACGGCATGACGCTTGCCTCGCGCGTCCCGGCAGCGTGTACAGAGTCCATCGCAACCGTCGCTAGCCCCAGCCGGCCGCGGATGTCTTGCAGCACGCGAGCTGGGTCGGCGCCTGCCCGGTCGACCTTGTTCACGAATAGCAGCGCCGGGATCCGCAGCCGTTGCAGCGTGCGCATCAGGATGCGGGTCTGCGGTTGCACGCCCTCGACAGCCGAGATCACCAGGACTGCGCCGTCGAGTACGCTGAGCACCCGCTCTACCTCGGCGATGAAGTCCGGGTGGCCGGGCGTGTCGATCAGGTTGACGGTGACGTCGCCGATCCCGAATGAGGCCACAGCCGACTTGATCGTGATGCCCCGCTGCCGTTCCAGCGCGAGCGAATCCGTCTGCGTCGTCCCGGCGTCGACGCTGCCAAGGCTGTCGATGACACCGGCGGCGTACAGGAGCCGCTCGGTGAGTGTTGTCTTACCGGCGTCTACATGCGCCAGGATTCCCAGGTTGAGTGTCGTCCGCGGCACGCGCCATACCCTTCGACGAGGTCCCAGAGGCCATCACGATGGACATGGACGCCTGGCGCATAGCTACCCTCCCTGTTTACATTCCTGACTGCTTCGGGCAGTCAACCACAGCACCGGCCGGGAACGCTGCTGAGTTTTCCGGCGCCTGGCCTCAGGTGAGCAGAGCCCGCGCGTACCAGTCGGTGGCGTCCCGCACGCCCGGGAGCGTGAAGAAGTACCCGCCACCGAACGGCTGCACGTAGTCAACCAGCGGCTCGTTGGTCAGCCGCCTCTGGATCGTCTCGAACTGCCGCTGGAGGTCCTGCTGATAGGCGATGAAGATGTGTCCCGCCTGCATGTTCCCGTTCTCGTCTAGCCCGACGTCGTAGTTGTAGGAACGACGTATGATCCGCTGATCGGCGGTCGCTTTGGTGCGAGGGTTCGCGAGCCGGATATGGGAGTCCAGCGGGATGACGTACCCGTGCGGATCGGCGGCGTAGTTGGGGATGTCGAACTCGCTGGTACCGTCCAGCGGAGCACCGCTGTCGCGGCGCCTGCCGACCATGTTCTGCTGTTCGTTGATGGACACCCGGTCCCAGAATTCGACGAGCATGCGGATCAGCCGCACGACCTGGTAGGAACCGCCTTGCACCCAGTCAGGCTCGGCCGGGTCGTCGACCCAGACCAGGTTGCTCGCCAGCGGTCCAGTGGGGTTCGCCGTGCCGTCCTTGAACCCCAGCAGGTTCCGGGCGGTCCCGGACGGCCGTGGCGGGGAGGCGTAGCCCTCCATCTTCCAGCGCAACTGCATGCTGCTGCGGGTGTGCTTGGCGATGTCGCGGATGGCGTGGTGGACGGTGTCGGGGTGGTTGGCGCACAGCTGGAGCAGCAGGTCACCCTGCAGCCATGCGGGCTCCAGGAAGTCGTTCGGGAACGGCGGCATCTCGGTGAGCTTCAGCGGTTTGCGGTCCCCGAGGCCGTAGCGGTCGTCGAACAGGCTGGACCCGACGGATAGCGTGACGGTAAGCCCGTCCGCCGGGACCGTGGGCCCGAGAACGTCGCTGTCCGAGGGCGGCTGCCCGACGCCAAGGTCGGGTGGCGTACCGCCGGTGGTGAGGAACCAGGCACGGCCGGTCAGTTCGTACATAAGGAGGGTCAGGTCAGCCTTGTTAGCAGCGGTGCAGTCGAAGGCGGCGACGCAGGCATAGTGCTGCTTGGCCGCTGGTCCGGGCGTGAGTACGCCGGACTGGTACGCGCCATGGAACGGGTACGCCGCTTCAGTAACCGGGCCGCTGTCCTTGGCTGCATTGGCGTCCGCGCGCGCACCGCCGATCAGCACACCGCCGGCCAGCGCGGCTCCGGCCGCGCCTGATGCGGTGCCCTTGAGGAAGTTGCGTCGGTTGACGGTCACGGGGTCGCTCCTTTAGGCGCGATTCAAGCGGGGCCGGGACTCAGTGAGTCGGCGGAACTTCAAGCAGGTCCGGAACGGCGGAGAGCGTCTCTAGCAGCGCACCGATCGCTGCTTCCACCTGCTCGCGCGCCGAGAGGGAGGCTGTAGCGAGCGACCCCCACCGGCCGTTGACGCGCGTCGCGAGCAGCGCCCGCTTCAGGATGGCCATCTGGTCGTCGGCGATGGCCGGCAAGCCGGGCTGGCGGGCGTCGAGCAGCGGTGTCAGGTAGTCAAGCACAGCGCTGCTGACCTGCACGTCGGCGAACGTCTCCGCGAATGCCGCGTTACCGCCCTCGTCGTCGATCCCGGACAAGTGGTCGCGCAGCGCGTCCTCGAGGATCTCGTGCGCGCGGAGCGGCAGGTTCGTGGGGTCGCCGGCCAAGCTGTCGGAGGACAGGTTCCGCTGTACCACGGCCACCTTGCCGGCCAGGGTGGTGGCCACCGGCAGCAGCGTGGCCGCGCCCTGGCCATGCCACAGGCCGGATTCCAGCCGGTGCAGCCCGGTGAAGTTCTTGTCGTTAACTCCGCGGGGGAGGCCGTCTGGCAGACCGTCAACTGCCAGGCCGAGGTTGCCGAAGCTGTCGTAAGAGGCGCCGACGCGCTCCCAGTCCAGCTGGGCGTCGAGCCAGTCTTTCTTCGCGGCCGTTACGTCATTGCGGCGCAGGTCAGCCTGAATCCGGGCGACTGCCTCTGCCAGGTCTGCGAGCTGTCGCGCCGCATAGGCCTGGTACTCCTTGTTCGGGCCCGCGAGTTCGGCGACGGTCACCGGCTTGACGGCGACCGGGCCGGCGGCGATCGGGCTGCTGGCAGTGCGGCTGGCGGGAACGGTGTTCGCGGCGGCGGTCACCTGGACCGGCGCCGATGATGTCTCCGGCAGGGCGCCCATTAGGCACTTGAACACGTAGGCTCCGCTGCTCAGCGTGCCGGTGAGCTGTGCGCTTGTCGCCGGGCCGATCGTCTCTATCTCGGCCACGATGTTGCCGGAGGTGTCGTCAAGGTTGATCTCGCCCGGCAGGCCAGACTAGTTGTCGACCGTGAAGGTCTGGGTTCCCGCAGTGGCGGAGCTCCAGTTCGGCGCGCATGCCGTGCGGGTCACAGTAACCGTGGTCGTTGACGCCAAACTCGCGGCAGGAAGCGCTGCGATCGTCGCCCCGGCGGCGAGGGCCGGAATCACGACGAGCACCCCGGCCACCGCCCATGGCCGGCGCCCGGCAAGGCGCTCCCACTGGTGTTCGGCCGCCCGTTCCCGCCGGCCAACGGTGCCGGCTGCCGCTTTGCCCGCCTCGGCAGCGCCCGTTGCGTTAGCGGCGCGGGCCGCGGAAGCGCGGCCAGCCTTCGCGAACGCCGGGATGACCACCCCGAGGTACGCGATCCAGGCGACGACCTGAAGCACGGTCATCTTCGGCGACAGGTCGGTGACACCGGTGATCAGCGAGACCCACCAGGACCCTGGCTGGGCGTGCGCGGTCAGGTCGAACGCAATCCAGCGCTGCCCCGACAACAGGCCCGCGCTCTGCAGGTCGCCAAGCCCGTACGCGAGCACCCCGGCGGCGATGACCATCAGGGCGATCGCGGTCCGGTTGAAGAACGCTGCCACGTTCAGCTTGACTGCCCGGCGGTACAGCAGCCAGCAGAGCACCACGGCGGCCGCCAGCCCGGCGGCGGCACCCGCGAGCGGCCCGGTGGTGTGTCCCGACGCTCGAGCGGCCGTCCACAAGAACAGCGTGGTCTCCAGGCCTTCGCGGCCAACCGCCAGGAACGCGGTAATCGTCAGTGCGCCCGCGCCGACCGCCGTCGCGCGGGCCACCTCCCCGCGCAGGTGAGCCGTCAGGCCTGCCGCCGTGCGGCGCATCCAGAAGATCATCGCTGTGACAAGGCCCACCGCGAGCACGCTGAGCAGTCCGCCCACCGCCTCCTGCGCCCGGCTGGACAGCACATCAGTGGAGAAGGTCAGGACAGCTGCGAAACTGCCCGACAGCATGGCCGCGGCCAGCACGCCGAGCCATACCGGCGCTGCCGATGTCTTCCTGGCCGGGCGGTCAACGCCCGCGGCGGCGTCAGGGTCGGCTGGCGCTGCCTTGCGCACGGCAGCCAGCAGGATGCTGACTACCAGGCCAGCCTCAAGGCCTTCGCGTAGCCCAATCAGCAGATTGGGAAAAATGTCCGGCCATGTCATCCGTACTAAGGTAAGGCTTACCTAAGCGGCAGTCGATCGTTTTAAGTGTGGGAGTCGTCACAGCCAGCGATGCGTGCGGCTTGCCGTTAGTTAACCAGCTGCCTGGTAGTGATTTGTACAGTGCGCGGTGCCCCAGGGGCTTAGACCGCGGCTGCCGGCCGGCCGCTCAGCGCGGCCGGCCGGCAGTCATCTGCTGGTCAGTAGGAGAACTGCTGGACTTGGTCGTCACCCGGGGCGAACATGTACCCGGTCCGAGTCGCCGGGTCGAGCTGGATCCCGGCATTGGTTGCGCCGAAGGGATAGCCATAGACAGACGAGGCGCTGAAGTCCTCGATCGTCTTGATGATGTCCCCGGTGCTGGTGTCGACGACGTCGATCACCGACATGAAGTTGCTGTCTGCTGGCGTCGCCCCGAATCTCGCGGGTACGGGGGGCGAGCTGTACAAGACAAGCGCCAGATGGTGGACCGGGTCGGCCGCCAGTTGGAGCGGTGCACCGGTGCGCAGCGGGTAGACCGAGTCGTCCGACGGATTCGCCTCGGGCATTACCACCAGCGAGCTGGTGCCAGGGATGTTGAGCGACACGGACCGGTAGTTGACGGAGATCAGGTTCCCGGCCGCGGAGTCGACCGCGAGGTCGGTGTCGCAGTGGGTGCCGCCAGTGGTGACCGCGACCGCGCCGGTGCCAGGGTCCACCTCGGCGATGGACGTACCACCGCCGAAGCACAGTAGGGCGCCGGATCCGACGGTGGCGTACACCTCACCGGTCGCGTCGTCGACAACGATGTTCTTCAGCGAGCCAGGCGACAGCGTGCCGTCGTCCGCGTCCGTCACGCTGGTGACGGCGCCGGTCGTCATGCTGACCGCGATGACCTCGTCGTCGCCGGACGTGTTGTTCTTGGCGAGCAGGTCGGCGCGGTCGTGGGCCGCGTCCACCAGGCCGCCCTTGAGCGTGTACGCCGAGAGGTCCGGGGTCCCGATCAGCGAACCGGTCCGCGTGTCGTACAGCTCCAGGTGGTCGGTCCAGGTGGTCAGGCTGACGGGTTGGGCATCGTCGACCAGCACCGTGTGGGCTGACGGGTTGACGCCGAAGACGTAGAACTGGCCGCCTGAGGTGTCTGATGCGATGACCGAGCCGTAGGTGCCGGTCGCCGGGTCGTAGTTCAGGACGTGCGAGCCGTCCTGGCCGACGATCGAGACGACCGAGTTCGGCCCGGCCATGGCGAAGTTGTCAATGATGTCACCGCCGGGCGCCAGGCCGTCGTTCAGCGCAAGCAGCGATGTCGGCGACGCTTGCCCGGCCACGGCGCCCGACCGGCTCGTCGGCAGGATGCGGACGTCGTAGCTCAGCGAACTGGGCAGCCCGAGCGCGAGGGCGCTGAACGTCTGCGATCCCGCGGCGGCCGGCAGCTTCTTGTAGAGGACGGAGCCGGCGTCGTAGCCGTCACCGTCGCGCTGCGTCCCGTTCGGGTTGCTGAAGGTGTTGTAGGACCCGTAGAACGTGGGGGCCGGAGCGGAGATTTCCAGGATCGCGCCCGCCGCCCGCGGCCCGGCGTTCCAGTCCAAGGTGAAATCCGGCTCGGCGCGGCTGACTGTGGCCGCGTGGCCAGGCAAGGCGCCGGGCGTGGCAAGCAGTGGCGCTGAAGGTCGGGCGACGGCAGCGAACCCGGCTGGGAAGCCGGTCACCCGCACCGGTGCGAACGCTCCGTACAAGCCGCTGTGGCTGTTCTGCTCGATGCCGATCCCGTAGATGCCGCCGCCGTCGCCAAAGGCCGCTGCGGGCAACGTGACGGTGCCGGTCAGGCCGGACAACGGTACCGAGTAAGCGGCGTTGAACGTGGGGCCGAGCGTCGGGCTCCAGTGGCCGACGGTGGAAACGACGAGCTCAGGGTCACTGACCGTCGTCACGCCGGTCAGGTTGTAGGAGACCGTCACGGACTGGCCGGAGGCTACGACGCGGGGAGCAACCGGGGCAGGGGCAAACGTGGAGGTGCCGTCGTACGGGCCGACTGTCAGCGTGTCGCTGGCTTGCGCGAGCACATGGCTGTCCTGCCGCACCTGGTAGGTGACGGTAACGGTCCGGCTTGACGCCGACGTGAGCGGCTGGCCGACTGCCGCCAGCAGTTCAGCGGGCGTTACCCGGATGTAGTCGGAGGTGTTGAAGAACGTCTTGTCGCCCACGACGAGGGCGTAGTTGTTCCCGCGTTGTCCGGTGATGTCGGCCGCGAAGGTGACCGGCCCGGTCGCGCCCGCGCCGGTCATGCCCCTGGTGGATCCGGCAACGGGGTCCTGAAGGTCGATCTCGCCGGGATCGGTGTAGTCGGTGAACGCGGCACCCGTGGCGCTGATGTCCACCCGGTGCGCCACCGACAGCCGGACGATGCTCGTCGCATGCGGCGACACGTGGCCGGCTCTCAGCACGGCGTCAACCGCCGCGGTGACATCGATCTGCGGGCCGACGTTCAGAGGCTGGTCAGCCTGCGGCGGCGTCGCGACCCTCTGGCCGGTTTCCCTCAGGATCTCGGTCACCTGGGCCGGGCCGTACCGCTGGTGGGTGAGGCGTGCGGCCTGCAGGACGTCCGCCGCGGCGGCCGCGATCTCCGGTGCCGACGCCGACGTGCCGCCGTTCAGAACCACGGCCACGGAGTCCGCGGTGGCGCCGGCATGCACGAACGCCGGGATGTTGTCGCCGGGAGCGGACAGTGTCACCCGCTGTCCCCAGCCGCTCGCGAAGTTGCCGCTGCCGTCCGTCCGGGTTTCGGCATACGTCGGGTTGCGCCAGGCATTACCGCCGTCCTGCGGGGGGATGGCCAGAGTGTCGTCCGTGGTGCTCGCGCCCGCGTCGATCGAGCCGCTGTTGATGACCTCACTCGGCGTGGTGGAGAACTGGTCGTCGTCGATGCTTGTCGCATCGGCCGGCCCGGCGACATTGGTGGGCGTCGCGCCGCCGTCCGGCCCGACCGCCGTGGGCGTGAACAGCCGGGTGCCATCGTTGGCCGAGTCCACGACCGTGACGCCGTAGCGCTGCACGATCGCGGCTATGACCGACTGCATGAGCGGGTCATCCTCGAGGTAGCGCCCGGGGAAACCCTGAACGTCGGTACCGAAGCCCAGGCTCGCGGTGATCACGTCGGGCCGCTGCTGCTGGGTGACGGCGGCCAGGAAGGCCTGCGCGATCTGGACTGTGGTGGGCGTGGCGGGGACTATCAGGCGGTACTTCGCGCCGGGCGCGATTCCGAGCAGGTCGGACAGGCCTGACCCGGTCGCGCCTGGGCGCTGGTCAGCATCCGGCAGTGGTGCCATCACGCTGAAGTCCAGCCCGATCTCGTCGAGCACCGGGTCCCCTGTCCCTTCGACAGCGGCGGTGCTGCTCAGCGAGCCGTCCGGCTCCGCCACGTACGCCGGGATCAGCGGCATGGTCGGCAGATCAAGGTAGCGCTGGCCGTTCTGCAGGATCGTGTTGGGACCGTACTCCGCGACTTCGAGATCTTTCATCGACGCGTCAGTGAGGTCGCCGACCGAGACGTTCGTGATGGTCTCGCCCGTGCCGGGAAGCTGGCCGTACTTGTCCTGCAGGGTGGCGTAGGCGCCGCCGACGTCGACTCCCTGCGCGTTCAGGTAGCTGTCCAGCGAAGACTCAAGCCCGTAGTTCGTCGGCAGCAGCGACGATCCCGGTGTGCTGGCCCTGACGTCCGCCCGCCGGATCGGGGTGGCCTTCACCTTGCCGGTCAGTACCGGGCCGGGGGTGTCCATAGTTTCCACGTACCGGTCAGGCTCGGCGAACGAGATACCCCTCGTAGCCGCGAGCGTCCTCGCGGCCGAGGCGGCACTTGCCTTGGTGACGTGGACAATCACGACGTCGCCAAGGCTGAGTGCGCCGTTGCCGATCCGCTGTCGCGCGGCCGAGGTGAGCGCCCGCGCCGTGCCGGACGAGAGCCCGCTGAAGACGGGCTGGATCGACGTGGCACCCAGCCGGGCCAGCGCCGTGTTCACAACCGCATTCGATGTCTTCGGTGCCAGCAGGGCGCTGCCGCGCCGCAGCGTCTTCCCGGTGACCGACGTGCCCGACAGCACGGCGATCACCGTGTGCGGTACGACGCCGGTTCGCTCGGTCGGCTTCGCCAGCTTGGAGCCTGGTATAGCTGTCGAGACCGGCGGCCTTGCAATGGTCCGCGCCGGGCTGCCCGAGGCCGCGGCAGGGCTAGCCTGTCCCGCTGCCAACGCCATGGCCGTAATGGCCGTAATGGCCGTGACCGACGCTGCGGCGAGTTTCTTCTGCCGCATCCACCCTGTCGCCCTCATCGACTTCCCTTTCCGCCGCAACTTCCTTCTGGCCTGAGCCTTCTGTTCTGAGCGGGCCTTTCTTCCCGCCCGAAGTGGACGTACAGGACATGAACGACTGGGCACAACATGGCAGATAAGGTCAGTTGGGACAATAATCTGCATGACGAATATGTGGCGGATAGTTGCCACATGGCAGAATTACGCCGGTGAGGGCGTCTGCTGGAAGCGCGCACTTGCCAGCCGAACCGAAGGCGCCGCGGCGTGCTTGACGCCGTCGGCATTACCGGTACGGCCGCGCGGGTCTACTCCGAACTCGTCGAGACTGACCAGCTCAGTGCCGCACAGGTTGCCGAGCGCTGCGCTATCTCCGCACGCCAGGCAGCGGCCGAACTGCGCAGCATCGCGTCGCTCGGCCTGGCGTTCCGGGTCACCGGACGTCCTGTCCGGTATCGGGCCGTCGCTCCAGACTTGGCAATCAGCACTCTGATCGCCCAGCGGGAAAGCGAACTTCGGAACGCTCGGGCCACCATGCACCGGCTTACCGAGACGTTCCTCGAGACTTCCCGGGCGCGGCACCCGGACGCACACGTCGAGGTCGTGCACGGTACGCCGAACATCGCCCGGCTGGCAGTCCGTGTCTACGAGCAGACTGAGCGTCAGCTACGCGGCTTTGACCGGCCGCCCTATTCGCAAGACCCAGGCACGAGCTACTCGGTGGAGAGTAGCCGCCTCGCCGCCGGCGTCACCTACCGCATCATTTACGACAGCGCGGCGCTGATGATCCCCGGCCGGATGCGCGACGACATCATCCCTAGCTCAGCTGCCGGGGAACTGGCCCGCACCCGACCTGAGCTGCCCATCAAGCTGATCATCTCGGACGACCAGCTTGCGCTGATCCCGGCTGCGGTCAGTTCGCGCTCGATCGACACGACGTTCGTCATCCACCGATCGCCCATCCTCGATGCGCTGGTCGCTCTGTTCGAAGCCGAGTGGGTCAAGGCAACGCCTATCCCCGGCACAGCGGCTACGCCCGGCGCCGCGGATGGCATGCCAGACCCGGAGACTGCCATCCTGCTGGCGATGCTGGCCGCCGGGATGACAGACGCGGCAATTGCCCGGTCCCGGTCCTGGTCCATGCGGACCACGCAGCGCCGGATGCACCAGCTGATGACCGACCTGGGGGTGACCAGCCGGTTTCAGGCCGGGGTCGCGGCCCGCGAGAAGGGCTGGCTGTGACGAATTCGTTGCTTCCAGCGGACTAGTCGCCTCAGTCGCCGACGTTGCTCGCTGATTGCTCGGAACAGCGTTGCGTACAGGATCCGGCGAACGCCTGGTGCCTGTTAGGCCGAGGAGTTCCAGCTCCTCCCTTGATGCGGCCTGTCAGTTGACAGGCTGATCAGGCATATGTAAGTTCTGACTGACAGGTGAAACCGAGCGCGTGGAGTCGAAGCTGACCAGCGAGAGCGAGCTGCTAGCCGTGCTGACGGCGGTGGCCAACCCGCAGCGGATGCGGGTCCTGGCCGAGCTGTCGGACGGCCGCGTGCATGTCAGTGAACTGGCCCGCAGGCTCGGGATCTCACGACCACTGCTGTATATGCACCTGGATCGGCTCGAGAAGGCCGGACTGGTGACCGGGCACCTAGAACTATCTGAGGATGGGAAGGCCATGAAGTACTTCGAGCTGGCGCCCTTCGAGCTCACGCTGACTGCCGCGACAATCACCGAGGCGGTCCGGGCGAGCCAGGCGTCGGGCCATGAGCCGACGCTGCCTGCGGAAGGGCAGCACAGCCAGAGCAGGGAGGGCGGCAAATGACCGGCACGCTGGCGGGAACGACCACAGCTGCTCACGCCGTGCAGGTAATCGTCATCTCAGTAGGCATTCCGCTGGTGGTCTTCGGATCCATCGCGGTGATTGTCTGGGCCTGGTTCCGGTTGCAGGCGCACCGTGCCGACGCGGTCGCGATGGCGCACTACCGCAAGCTGGCCGAGGACGCGGTGGCCAACCAGGAGCAGCTGCGCACCGAGCTGTCGAAGCTCACCGAGAAGGTCGCGGCGGTCGAGAAGCTCATGCGGGACGTGGGATGAGCTCGCAACGCGCCCCCTCGGCGCAGGGTGCGGGGCCACCGGGAGACAGCCGGCTCACGCTCAGGCACAACCCGATCGGGCTGATCTTCTCGGCGAGCCTCTGGCAATCGGCCGGCTATCTGTTCAGTTCCCTGATAGTGAGCACCCTCTTGTTCGCGGTCGCGTTCAGTACCAGCATGCTCGCGCTGGTTTTCGGGATCACCGTGGCGGCGCTTCCGCTGCTGATCGCGGCGGCGGCGGTGATCCGTGGCTGCGCCAGCGTCGAGCGGTTCATGCTGCGGCAGGTCTTCACCCGACCGGTCACTGCTCACTACCCGGCCGCGCTTGGCGGCGGGCTCTGGCGGCAAGCCAGAGCACGATGGGGCCAGGCCACGACCTGGCGTGATCTCGGCTACCTGGTCGGCCTCTGGGCGCCGCTGTTCGCGCTCGACGCTGTCGTCTTCGCACTGTGGACGATTTTCCTCGCCGGCGTCTCGCTGCCGCTGTGGTACTCCCACGCCAAGGGAGTTTGTGTCGGGTACTGCAACGGTCCGAGCGTCTCCGGCGTGCTGATCGGCGACTACCCGCACGGCCCGCACGTGCCAGGCGATCACGGACTGTGGGTCCACTCGCTGTCGACGGCCGTTCTCGCCGCGGCAGGGTCCGTGATCTTGTTCCTGCTGTTCAACTACGTTCTGGTGGGCACCGCCCGGCTGCACGCGCAGGTAGCCAGCGCACTGCTCCGGCGGCCGGCTGACCCGCTAGCACAGGCAAGGGCTGTGCTAGCGGGCCCCGGCCCGCTCGGCCCGCTCATCGGCACCGAACCGTCCGGTCAGGGCCTGCCTGACGACCGGTTGCTCCGCTAGCACGATGCCCCCGCCCGCGAGTGCCAGCTCGCGGGCGAGGGCCAGATCGCGACAAGCCGCACGACTCCAAGGAGAGGTCACCATGCGCCAATCGCAGAGTTCAGTATTGCCTGAAACGGGTTCTCGCCGCGAAAGCACCCGCCGCCGTCGCGGGAGACCGGACCGCCGCCCGCTCGTTGAGCGGATCGCTGGCTGGAGCGCCCGGCACCGCAAAACCGCTGTATTCGGCTGGCTTGCCCTGGTCGCGATCGTGTTCGTAGCCGGCCAGACCATAGCCGCGAAGAACGTGCCGCAGTATGACCCTGGCCAGTCAGGCGTCGCCGAGCGGGCGCTGGCCAGGCTCCACGACAACGGGCCGCCGCCGTCGGAGGATGTGCTGATCCAGACCCGCGGCCATGGCACGTTCCGAAGCGATCCGCAGCTTCGCCAGGCGACCCGGCAGGTTGTCAGTGCGCTGAGCAGCCTGCCCAGGCCGGCAGCTTCTGCCATCCGGTCCCCGCTGAGCCCGGCCGGCAGTTCGCTGGTGTCGGCTGATGGCCGGTCGGTGCTCGTTACCTTCAATGTCACCGGAGCCAACGAGGACCAGGCGGTGGTGCCTGCGCTGCACGCGGTTGCGGCAGTGCAGGCCCGGTACCCGGGCCTGCGGATCGCCGAAACCGGCGGTGCCAGTCAGGACCGGGTCATCAGCGCCGTGATCAGCCGAGACTTCAGGAAGGCCGAGTCGACCTCGTTGCCGATCACGCTGATCCTGCTGGTCGCCGTGTTCGGCGCGCTGATCGCTGCCGGGATCCCGCTGCTGCTGGCCGGCACCGCTGTCATCTCGGCGATCTCCCTGACCTCGGTCATCGGCCAGTGGCTGCCGACCGGTTCGAGCACCTCGGAGGTCGTGCTGATCATCGGCATGGCGGTCGGCGTCGACTACTCGCTGTTCTACCTGCGCCGCGAGCGGGAGGAGCGCAGCAAAGGCCGCAGTACCGACGAGGCCCTGCGGATCGCGGCCCGCACCTCAGGGCGGGCCATCGTGGTCTCCGGGCTCACCGTGATGATCGCGCTGGCCGGGTTGTTCCTGACCGGCGCCTCGGTCTTCACCGGGATCGGCCTGGGCACGATCGCCGTGGTCGGCGTCACGGTGATCGGATCGCTCACGTTCCTGCCCGCGCTGCTGTCCTGGCTGGGTCCGTGGGCCGACCGGGGCCGGATACCGTTCTTCGGCCGGCGCCGGACCGCCTCGAGGCCCTCGCGGCTGTGGACTGCTGTGGTACGCCGGGTGGTACGACGGCCGGCTGCGTGGGCCGCGGTGGCTGCCGTCGCGCTGCTCGCGCTGGCGGCACCCGCGCTGGGCATGCGGCTGGGCAACCCGGCCGACGGCGGATTCTCCGCCAAGCTGCCCGTTGTGCAGACCGCCAACCGGATCCAGGCCGCCTTCCCGCAGGCGCCGTCACCAGCGCAGGTAGTCGTCACCGGCCAGGACCTGGACGGCCAGGCGGTGACCGCGGCGGTGGCCGCGTTGCGGCGATCGGCCACCGCGACCGGGCCGATCCGGCCGCCTATCACGACATCGGTTATCGCCGGCGGCCGGGCGCTCGTCGTCGACGTTCCGCTGCAAGGCGACGGCACGAACGCGAGCTCCGACGCTGCCCTGCTTGACCTGCGCGATCGCGTGCTGCCGGCCACCCTCGGCAAGGTCAGCCGGATCAGCTACGCCGTCAGCGGCGAGACCGCGAACAACTACGACGACATCATCGACCTGCATTCCCGCGTTCCCCTGGTGTTCGCGGTGGTCGCGGTGCTGGCATTCGTCCTGCTGCTGGTGGCGTTCAGGTCAATCGCGATACCGCTGGTGTCGATAGGGCTGAACCTGCTGTCGGTCGGTGCCGCCTACGGGCTGATCACGCTGATCTTCCAGGACGGCAGGCTGCAAGACACGCTGGGCTACACCGGCTTCGGCGCGATCGTGTCCTGGGTACCGCTGTTCCTGTTCGTCTTCTTGTTCGGGATGAGCATGGACTACCACGTGTTCATCCTGAGCCGCATCCGCGAGCTGCGGTCACGCGGAGCCGGGACGAAGGAAGCCGTGATCAGCGGCATAGCGAGCAGCGCTGGAGTGGTCACCAGCGCCGCGGTGATCATGGTGGCGGTGTTCTCTATCCTCGCCACCTTGTCGATCGTGGCGCTCAAGATGCTGGGCATCGGGCTGGCCGCCGCGGTACTGATCGACGCCACCGTGGTACGCGGGATCCTCGTCCCGGCCACGCTGGCCATGCTCGGCGAGCGCGCCTGGTACCTGCCGAGGTGGCTGGCCTGGCTGCCCGCTGGCCTGGGCGGCGAACGGGGCGACGACCGGGAAGCCACCCTGGCCGGCGCGGGTCCGGTGCCGGTCGCTAACGGCGAGGATGCCCGCCCTGCCGAAGGTGCGCTGAACCGGGCCTGAGTCCGGCCCCCCTGATCAGCCGAAGTCCGGCGCGGCCCGGTTTACGCGCCGGACTTCGGCGCCTGCTGCGCGGGTCATAGCTCGCCGAGGACCGCCACGGGGGACTCGATGCAGTCCGCGACGAAGCGCAGGAATCCTCCTGCGGTGCCGCCGTCGCAGGCGCGGTGGTCGAACGCGAGGGTCAGTTGAGTCATCTTGCGGACGGCAAGCTGTCCGTTCACTACCCAGGGCCGGTCGATGATCCGCCCCATTCCCAGGATGGCCACCTCGGGGTAGTTGATGATGGCGGCCGAGCCGTCAACGCCGAATACGCCGTAATTATTGACCGTGAACGTACTCCCGGTGAGGTCCGTCGGGCTCAGGCTGCCGGCCCGCGCCGCTCCTGTGCGGGCTGCCAGCGCGGCGGATAGCTCGCGTGTCGACAGCAGGTGCGCGTCGCGGACGACTGGTACTAGGAGCCCGCGATCGGTCTGAGCAGCGAAGCCGAGGTGGACGTAACCGGGAATGACGATCTCGTCCGGCTCGACCCGCGCGTTCAGCTCTGGGTAGCGGTGCAGTCCGAGCAGGGCGAACCGGCCCAGCAGCGCGAGAAGGCTGACCGGCTGCTCAGTTTCCTTCGCGTTGATGGCACTGCGGGCGGCGAGGAATTCGGTGGCGTCGACGTCGACCCAGACCGTGGCATCGGGGATCTCCCGACGGGAGCGCATCAGATTGTCGGCCATCGCGCGGCGCAGTCCGCGCAGGGCAATCCGGGTGCCGACCGGCGCGGTGCCACCCGGCGACGGGAGCGGCGCCGCGGGGGCGGGCACAGCCGCAGCATCGCGCTGGGCGATAGCCCGCTGCACGTCGTCGCGACGCACAAGCCCGGCCCGCCCAGTGCCGGCGATGGTGTTCAAGTCCAGGCCCGCGTCGCGGGCCAGTTTCCTGACGAGCGGAGAGATCACCGGGACCGGACCGCTGCGGCGTGGTTCCGTCGTTGTGCTCGCGGCCAGGGCCTGGACCGGCGTCCGAGCTACGGCACGCCGCGACCCGGGCCGGCTCCGCCGGACATCAGCGCTGGTCCCATAGCCGACCAGCACGTTTCCGCTGTCGTCGTCAGATGCGTCGTCCGCACCTGACGGTGCCGGGACGGACGGCACCACGATGCCGGGCTCGCGGAAGCGGGGGCCCGCCTCGTCGGCGGTGATGGTGATGAGCTTCCGGCCGACCGCGACAGTGTCGCCCGGCGCCGCATACAACTCAGCAACGACTCCGGCGTACGGCACTGGCACTTCCACGACGGCCTTGGCAGTCTCGACCTCGGCGATGACCTGGTCGACTTCGACCCGGTCGCCTACCTGCACGTGCCAGGCGATTATCTCGGCTTCCTCCAGGCCTTCGCCGAGGTCCGGGAGCGTGAAGTCAGGCATGGTCGTCCCACTGCAGCCGGGCGATCGCGTCGAGAATCCGGTCGGTGGTCGGCAGGTGATACGTCTCCAGTTTCGGCGGCGGGTACGGGATATCGAGGCCTGTCACCCGCAGGATTGGTGCCTCGAGGTAGTGGAAGCACTGCTCGGTGAGCCGGGCGACAACTTCCGCGCCGTAACCGGCGAACCCAGACGCCTCGTGCACGACGACCGCGCGGCCGGTGCGCCGCACCGACTCGACCAGGGTCGCGTCGTCGAATGGCGACAGCGAACGCAGGTCCACAACCTCGACGTCCCAGTCCTCTTCCGTAGCGGCCTCGGCCGCCTCCAGTGCGGTCGCCACGGTGCCGCCGTAGGCGATCAGAGTGACGTCGCGGCCAGCTCTGCGGACGGCAGCCCGGTCGATCGCCGGCCCGTCAGTGGTCAGCGTGGCGGTCTCTTTCGACCAGTACCGGCGCTTGGGTTCGAGGAAGATGACCGGGTCCGGGCAATCGATCGACTGGCGCAGCAACCGATAGGCGTCCGCTGGCGACGACGGAGTGACAACGCGCAGTCCCGCGGTGTGGGCGTAATATGCCTCGGAAGAGTCGGAGTGGTGCTCGACCCCGCCGATGCCACCGCCGTACGGAATGCGGACAACGATCGGCAGCGAGATGCGGCCGCGGGTGCGGTTGTGCAGCTTGGCCAGATGGCTGGTGATCTGTTCGAACGCGGGGTAAGCGAAGGCGTCGAACTGCATCTCCACTACCGGGACCAGGCCGTTCATGGCCATGCCGATTGCGGTGCCCACGATCGCCGACTCGGCGAGGGGCGTGTCGAATACCCGGTCGTCCCCGAATCGTTCGGCCAGTCCGTCGGTGATCCGGAAGACGCCGCCGAGAGGGCCGACGTCTTCGCCGAATACCAGGACCCGGTCGTCAGCGGCCAGGCTGTCGGCAAGGGCGGCGTTGAGCGCCGCCGCCATCGTCGTCGGCGGCGCCTTGGGCTTCGTGTCTTCAGCGTGCTTGGCTGGTGAGAGCATGCCGGCGGTCACTCGTCCTCGAACCCCGCGAGAAGGTCCCGGCGCTGTTGTTCCAGAGCCGCGGTGGGGCGGGAGTAGACGTGCGTGAACAGCCCTGCCGGGTCGGGCTCGGTCTCTGCGTTCATGCGTTCGCGCAGCGTGGCCGCCAGTTGTTCGGCCTCAGCCGCGAGCGCGTCGATGGCAGCATCATCCAGGCGTCCTGCTGTCCGCAGGTGTGCCTCCAGCCGGGTGATCGGATCGCGGGCTAGCCAGGCTTGTACCTCGTCACCGGTCCGGT
>DATMMA010000218.1:0-12998 GCA_035570295.1 Streptosporangiaceae bacterium | reverse complement strand
CGTCGTACTGGCAGGCTTCGATGATCAAGGTGCCGAACGTCTACTTCCCGGTGTACACCACCAACACCGGCGCGCTGTCGGCGCTGTACTCAGGGAAGATCGACTGGACGGGTAACTTCATCCCCGGCCTGCAGAAGGACTTCGTGAGCACCGCCCCGCAGTATCACCACTTCTGGGAGGCACCGGGCAGCACCAACGCCCTGATGCCGAACCTGAACAAGTGGCCGACGAACCAGCTGCCGGTCCGGCAGGCCATCAGCCTGGCGGTCAACCGGAGCCTGCTCGCCTCCGAGGGCGAGGCAGGCCTGGAGAACCCGGTCACCAATACCAGCGGCATCACGCTGCCGACCTTCCAGGCCTGGGCTGGCCCTGCGGCATCGGACACGGTCTCGGCCACCGGCAGCGCAGCCGCCGCCGAGAAGGTACTGCAGAACGCCGGCTACAAGAAGAACTCCAGTGGCTTCTACGCCCTGAACGGCAAGGAGGTAACGGTCACGCTCATCTCGCCGTCCGCCTACACCGACTACGCGGCGGTCGGGACGATGGTCGCGAACGAGCTCAAGGCAGCCGGCATCAACGCCAGCTTCCAGGGCATCAGCGTGGACGCGTGGAACGCCGACATGGCCAGCGGTAACTTCTCGCTGGCCGAGCACTGGTCGAACAACGGCCTGACGCCGTACAACCTGTACGACAACTGGCTGAACAGCTCACTGAACAATGGCAAGTCCAACACCGGCGACTACGAGGGCCTGAAGAACGCGACAATGGACGCCGCCCTGGCCAAACTGGCGGGAGACTCGACCGTGGCGCAGCAGACCGCTGATCTCGCCCCGATCGAGGACTACGTGGCCAAGAACCTGCCGGTTATCCCGGTCACGACGGCATCGGAGTGGTTCGAGTACAACTCGCAGAACTTCGTCGGCTGGCCGACCCAGCAGAATCCGTACGAGAGCGGGCAGCCGAGCGGCACCAACACCGGCGCCGGCGCTGGCACCGACGAGGTGGTGATCCTGCACCTCAGCCCGCGCAAGTAGGTCCGCAAGAAGTTAGACCACACGAGTAAGGGGGCCCGCACAGTTAATGCTGCGCGGCCTAGGTGGCCCGCCGCCGGGTAACCGGTGGCGGGCCACATTGCGTGAGAGAGATGACTCGCGCGCTGGTTATTCGTAGCTAGCCTCGATCAGCCAGCGGCCATCCTGCAAGGCGGCCAGCCAGGCAGCTCCGTCTTCAGTAACCAGCTGGAACCTGGCCTGGCGGCGGGCATGCCGCGGATCCCACCACCGCTCGGTGACCGGCCAGGGCCCGGCCCAGGCAGTGACTGCCCTGGCCGGGCCGCCATCCGCGGAGAGCCGAGCGGGCGGCGCGGACAGCTGAGCTCGCCCGCTGACCGTCACTTCCCTGCCCGAGTCATCGGTCACACTGGCCGCCAGCGGCACGTCGAACACGGTCGCCGGAGCCGGAGCCGGGATCTGGTCTGGCCACGGGCGATCTGCCGGGCGCTGCGGCACTCCCGTATCGCCGAACGGCACGAGCAGTACCTGATCGGCCGGCCTGCGGGCACCGGCCAGCACCGGCCGGGTAACCCGGTCGTGGCCGAGCATCGCTTGCACCCTGATTGCCGCGCGGGCCACCCGGTCGCTCGGCACCGAGTCGCCCCACAGCGCTAGCTGCCGCCCGGTGGCGCGGACCAGCTGATCCGGGACCAGCCGGAGCAGCGTGATCCCGGCCGCGCCACGCCAGCCATCGAGCTGCCAGCGAACGCGCTCGGCCACAGCCAGCGCCGACAGCAGACCGTCATGCCGCCACAGCCGACTCAGCTCCTGACCGTCGGCACAGCGCACCAGCACCTGGACCCGCACACAGGCAAGCCCGGCGGCCGCCAGCCGGTCATGCATCTGGTCAGCCAGTGCCTTGGCCGCGAAGATAGCTGGCTCGGACTGCTCGGCAGGCGGGTCGAACTCCAGCTGCACGGACAGATCGGCAGCAGGCGGCCGAGGGATCAGCGGCCGCGGGTCGAGCCCGCGGGCCAGTCGGCTGGCGAGTTTGCCAGGCGGCCCGAACCGGCTGGCGGCCTCGGCCGGCGGCAGTGCGGCAAGCTGGCCCAGCGTCTCGATGCCGAGCCGGGGCAGCAGCTCGCAGAGCTCTGGCATACCCAGCACGCCCACTGGCAGCCCGGCCAGGAACTCACGCGTCTCTCCCGGCGGCACCAGCAGTCCGGTCGGCCCGGCACGCGCTGCCAGCCCGGCGGCGAACAGTCCATCGGCGATCCCGGCCTGACAGATAACCCCGCTCCGGCCGACGGCCTCGGTCAGTTTCCTGGCCAGCTCGGCTTCGCCGCCGAAGTAGCGCGCCGGGCCGCGGGTCGCGATCGCGCAGACGCCGGGCCGCAGCACCTCCACCTGCGGGCAGAAGTCCTGGGCGATGGCGACTACGGACTCGAAGGCGCGGGCCGCGGCACTGCCACCGCCCGCCCCGTCGCTGTCAGCCCGGTCGCTGCTCACACTGTCGCTGCTCGCGCTGTCACTGCTCGCGCTGTCACTATCGAGCCAGGCCGGACAGCGCAGCACGAGCACCCGGCGCGCGGCAGCGGCCTGACCCGTCATCCGCTGCTCGCTAGCGGCTCGCCCGGATCGGCCAGCACAGTACTGGAGTAGCCACCGTGCGGGCTGCCGCTGGCGACGTTAGCGGGCTCAGCGGCTGCCGTGACAGCACCGTCCGGACCCGGCAGCCACAACCATGCTGACCGCGCCCGCTCCCCCGCCCCGCGCCCGGACGCGATCACCTGCGCCTGGCGCGCGCGCAGCCGCCCGTGTCCCGTGCCGATCCCGGTCCACTCCGCTTCCGCCACCAGCAGCCGGGATTGCGCGCCAGGCCAGTCCCCGGCGATCACGAGCACGCTCCCGTACCGGCGGGCTGCTGCCTCCAGCTTGCGCCGCAACTGGGCAGACGGCTGCTCCGGCGGCCGCAGCAGCACGATGTCGAATCCGTCGAGCAGCGATGCCACCACCTGCGTCCAGCCCGGTCCGGGCTCGGCGACCAGCAGCAACCGCTCCGGGTCCAGCCCGGCCTGCGCCGCTGCCCGCACGCCGACGGCCGGTACCCCTACGATCGCGCACCACGCACCGTCGGCTACCGCACCCGCAGCCAGTGCCAGCGGCAGCAATCCCCAGTCCCCCGTTGTCACCACCGAACCGCGCTGCAGCCCGCCGCCCGGCAACAGCTCTCGCAATGCCGGGAGGACCGGCAGCAGGCCCGCGCCGGTCAGCACGTCGTCCCGGTGGCGCGCCGGGGATAGCGAGATGACTTGGGCTCCCGTTGCGGATGAGCGTTCGTTAGCGTTCATGCCGCAGCCTCCCGTTGCCGGGAAGCGGTCCCGGTCTTGCCCGCGTCAGCGGTACCGGGTTCCTGTTTTACGGGGACGTGCCGCGCTGGGCGCGGTCTTACAGTCCCTCCGAAGTCCCGCAGTGCCCGGTCAAGATCCCGGAACGCTTCCTGGTACGCGCACTTGGAATTCTCGCTCCACCACGCCAGCGCCGGGCTGGCCTTTTTCTCCGCGTTCCACAGCCGGTGCAGCTCGGCACCTGAGTACCATCTGCCCTCATCCTGGTAACGCTCCTGGCACTTCGCCAGGCCCCAGTTCCAGGCGAACCTCGCCGCGCCAGCGCGGGAGCGGAGCATCCGCTCTTGCTCCGGGGCCGGGTCGAGGGCGAACCGGTACGCCCGGGTGATATTCACGGCACCTCTCCGGTGATCGCCTCCACCACCCGCGCGGCCCGGTTCGCGGCGACGCGGCGCCCCGTTTCCATCCCACCACTATCGAACAGGTATTCGAGCTAGTCAAGCCTCGGCTCGGCGGTCTATTCGAACATTGCCGAATCGCATGCCAGAACCCGGCTTTCGTAGTAAACCTCCTATATGAGGCATCGCAGTAGCAAACCGGTCAACCGCCGTTTCGCATGGGTCATCGTGCTGCTCGTTGTGGTCATCGCCGGGCCGATCGCCCTGCTCCAGGCCGAACCCACGGCTGTCGCACCCGCGGCCGCGATGCCAGTGGCAGCCGCCGCGCCAGCCGGGACGGCAACCAAAGCGGCAGCGGCGCCCGCCGGGACGGCAACCAAGGCGGCAGCGGCGCCCGCCGGGGCAGTCACGAAAGCGGTCTATTTCCGCACCCTGCCACCCAACGCGAAGCTGCCAAGTGGCACGACCTGCGCCCGGCTCGTCAACGCCGCGCCGCGTGCCGAGGACAAGGCCGCCAACAAGCCGTACAACAAGCGCAGGGGCCGGCACGTCACTGCCAAGTTCCTGGCCTACGACGGCCCCAAAGCGCAGAAGCTCGCCAGCCGGATCAACGGCGACTTCACCGGGACCACCATCGACATACTCAGGTGGGCGGCCTGCAAGTGGGGCATCGACCAGGACATCGTCTTCGCCCAGGCCGCCGTGGAGAGCTGGTGGCAGCAGAACACCCTCGGCGGCTGGGGCACGGACCCGTCCAAGTGCATGCCCGGTCACAAGCTCGGCCAGGATGGCAAGCCAGGCGAATGCCCGCAGAGCTACGGCATCCTGCAGGACAGCTATCCGTACGAACCCGGCGGCTGGCCAGCTATCGCCAGGTCGACCGCGATGAACGCCGACGCGGCGTACGCGATCTGGCGGTCCTGCTACGACGGCTACGAGACCTGGCTCAACACCATGCCCAGGGGCAGCCAGTACCACAAGGGGAACGCCTGGGGCTGCGTCGGGCGCTGGTTTGCTGGCCAGTGGCTAAATCCGGCTGCGCGGGGCTACATCGCCCAGGTCAAGAAGTACCTGCGCGAGAAGATCTGGCTGACTCCCGACTTCCAGCAGGGGCGCTGACCGAGCGCCACGGCATCGCTTCCCCGCCCGCGGCCACCACCCGCCGCGACCACAAGACCTCCTGGCATAGCCATGGCTGGCAGTGTGTTGACGTCAGATGTAATGTTGTAATTCCTGACCTGGAGAGCAGCATGACACCTGACTCACCCCTCGACTCGTACTCCCGGACAGTGGCCGGGGTCGCGGCCGAGCTCACCCCCCGTGTGGCAAGTCTGCGCGTGCCGAGTCCCAGCGGCCGGACCCGAGGCGAGGGCCTCGGCTCGGCGGTGATCTATACCCCTGACGGGTTCCTGCTCACGAATGCGCATGTCGTCGGGCGGGCCGAGCACGGCACAGCACTGTTCACTGACGGCACAAGCGCGGACTTCCGCGTCGTCGGGGCGGACCCCCTGTCTGACCTTGCGGTGGTCAGGGCCGACAGCCCGACGCCCAACACGGCCGTCCTCGGCGAGGCTGATGAGCTTGTGGTGGGACAGCTTGTCGTGGCTGTGGGCAGTCCGCTCGGCCTGACCGGGTCGGTGACGGCAGGAGTCGTCAGTGCGCTTGGCCGGTCGCTGCCCACGACCGCCGGTGCCAGAGCCAGCCTGATCGAGGACGTGATCCAGACGGACGCCGCTCTCAATCCCGGTAACTCCGGCGGTGCCCTCGCCGATTCGCATGCCCGGATCGTCGGCATCAATACCGCTGTCGCCGGGGTGGGGCTCGGCCTGGCCGTGCCCATCAACGCCACGACCCGGAAGATCATCGCGGCGCTCATGCGCGATGGCAAGGTCAGGCGCGCCTATCTCGGCATCGTGAGCGTGCCGGCCCCGCTGCCGGAGAAGCTGCGCGAGCGGTTCGGACGGTCAAGTGGTCTGCGAGTCGCCGAGGTCGTGCCGAACGGGCCCGCCGCGAGGGCTGGACTGCGACCTGGCGACTTGCTGCTGACCGCGGGCGGCCGGCCGGTGACCAGAGCACAGGACCTGCAGAAGCTGATGTTCAGCGAGGCGATCGGGCGCCCGCTGGCCATCACCGTCATGCGGAACGGCGCGCTGGTGGACGTCATCGCCGAGCCAGCTGAACTGGTCGCCGCCTGACCTTTCGGCCGATGCTCGGCCGTTACGGTGCGGAGTGACCTGTGCCGAAGGTGCCTACCAAGACTGAGTAGGACTCCATCTTGCGGAAGCCGAGCTTCTCAGCAACGGCCACCGACGGCAGGTTGCCTGCCCAGGAGTCCCAGTGCGGCATGATGGCCCGCTGGGCGCAGTACTCGGCTAGCGCGCTCGCGGTCAGCGTCGCGAAACCGCGACCGCGGTATGCTGCCGCGGTTTCGATGCCGATGCCGCACTGCCCGTCGCTGACGTATTCGGCGGTGCACCAGCAAACGATCGTGGCGTGGTCGTGAGCGCAGAACCCGAAACCGGCTCGCCGGAAGGCTGTCATCGAGGTCCAGCAGGACCCGATCTCCGCGGTGACCGCGGCGAAGTTGCTGAGCATGGCCAGTTCGGGAAGGTGGTCGTGGATCGCGCTGACCCGGAATCCGGCCGGCATCCGCAGCTGCCAGCCGTTCACTGCGGGTCGCTCGCCACGATAGAAGGCACGTTCCCGCCAGTCCAACGGGAAGCCGGCGACCACCGCCCTGGCGGCGGCCTCGGTGGCGTACAGCTTGAAAATGCCTCGGCCTGCCGGCGCGATGTCCCGCTCGAACACCTGCCGGCACGCTTCGTGGTGATCTGACCCGCCGACAAGGTAAATGCAGTGCGCCCCGTCCCAGACCATGGCCGTCCGCGGCTCTGCTCGGTCGTCGGCCCAGACGCGCGCAGGGCTGTTGCCCGCGATGACGGCGTCGATCACCAGGCTCAGGTGCTGCGCGCTGAACAGGTGCCGGATGCGGCGGATGTCCCGGCGCGGCAGCACGATCATGCCGAAACGGTAGGCGGCCGCGCACGGCCGGGGCAAACAGATTACGGCCGCCGCAGTCCGGTCCGTGATCACTCAGAAACACTCTCGAGCTCTTGGCGACCAGGTATCAGCAGAACAAACGTTTAATCGCTATTACCGCGCCTTTGCCATCTGCAAGGAATTACATGAAGCCGCCAGCACCTGCGCTTGAAAATGTTGCAAGCTAACTGTGACGGCATCACTGAATCCAACGCCCTTGCCTTAGCCTGTGCGCCATGCCGGCCAGCGTAAAGCAGTCAGCACTTACCAGGTATGCCTTCTCGTGGCTTTATCTGGCTGCAGTCTGCGCTGCCGAAATAGCGTACACGCTGCTGCCCCAGCTGGACCGAGCCGCCGTCCTGCGCTGGGCTAGCACAAGTGTTCACAACCTGCGGCACCATCCGGCCGCGGCCCTGATCGCCTCGGCGTTCTTCTCGGGCAGCCACCTGCTCGCATGGCCAGCCGTGGTCGCGCTCGCGGTGTTCGGCGCCAACCACGCCCTCGGCAATTGGCGCACCGCCCTGACGTGCGCTACTGCCCAGGTCGTCGGCACGCTGGTCAGCGAGGGCATCGTCGCTTACCGGCTCTCGCACGGCAGCCTCCCGGCAGCGGACCGGCACCTGATCGACGTCGGGATGTCCTACGTAGTGGTATCCGCGATCGCCGTCGCACTGCTCTACGGCGGGTGGCTGGCCAGAGCCGCGGCCGCTGTGGACCTGCTGCTGCTGATCTTTTTCGGACAGATCTTTGCTGGCATCGGCGAGCTGCAGGTATCGGCAGTAGGACACCTCACGGCCATGCTTACCGGGACTGTTCTTGGCAGCTTCCTAATCTGGCAACGGCGCCGCCGAAAGGCGCACCCTTTATTCGATTGCGCTTCGGTATCCTCCCCGCGGAAACCTTGCCAGCGGCTGCTAAGTTGGGCTGCACAATCGTCAGTCGCGGGGTCCCGGAAGACTGACGCCCGGGGGCTATGGGTACTACCCCTGCCTTGAGTTACAAGGCTTAGATAACTCTTCAGTCACGCGGATTGAGCTTTCGCATGAGCTTTGACGTGCACGGGCACGCCCAGCTGAAACCAGCACAGTTGGGGCCGACACAGGCGGGGTCGGTACCGGCGCTGTTCACGACAGTGGCAGCGCGACCGCGGTCGGCGCGGGTTTGGCTATGGATTGCCATGGCCGGCATCGGCGCCTCGCTCATCACTATCGTTGTGGTCTCGCTTGCGCGGAAGTCCTGGATGGGGCCGCCCCTGCCGATGCCACGGATCGGCCCGCCGTTCCAGCTAGCAAGCTTGCACCTGTCGCTGAACAGCGTGGCGGTTGCCCTGTGGCTGTCAGCTATCGCGGGCGGTCTCGGCGTCGCGGCGGGCCTCATCGCGGTCCGGCAGGGAGCGCGGCCGTCGATCCGGCTTCTGCTCATCACGGCGGCCGCTGTGGTCGCCGTGCTGACACTCCTGCCTCCGGTCGGCTCGACGGACTCTCTCGATTACATGGCATTCGGCCGGATGGTGGCGCTTGGCCACAGCCCGTACGTCATGGTGCCCTGGGACCTCATCCACTTCCATGACCCGGTGGGCAAGTCCATCCCCTGGGAGTGGGGCCGAAACACGACGCTTTACGGCCCCGCAGCGACAGTCGAGGAGTTCGTGGCGGCCAAGCTTGGCGGGACGTCGGCAGCGCGCATCGTGTTCTGGCTCAAGCTCGCGAACGCGGCGGCGTTCGGCCTGGTCAGCTATACCGCGGACCGGCTGCTGCGTTCGGATCCCGCCTTGCGGCTGCGGGCACACCTGCTGTGGACCGTCAACCCTCTGCTGATCTGGCAGCTGATCGCGGCCGCTCACCTAGACGTGCTGGCCGCCGCCGCCGGAATGCTCGGCCTGATAGTTGCCGGCGGCTGGCCGGCAGCACCGGTGGCCGTTCACCCGCGGCTGGGCCGCGTCCTGGCCGGCGGCGCGTTGATCGGCCTGGCTGCCGACGTCAAGATCGATTTCATGCTCTTCGGGCTCGGCCTTGTCTGGACGCTGCGGCGCAGCCTTATGTCCTGCCTTGCCGCAGCCTGCGGCATGCTCGCGGTGCTACTACCGAGCTATGCCTGGTTCGGGCCGCCGGCCATCGTGTCCGTACAGAGCCGCGAGAACCGAACAACTGCTGACAATTTCTACCAGTTGTTCTCGGGCGCGAGGCACGGCTTCCTCATGCAGCACATCAGCCTCGTCGCCACCATTCTGGTTATCGGCTTGGCGATCGTCACCCTGTCCCGGCTGCCCGGACGCTACACGGCGCAGCCCGCGATCTTCGCCGCGCTAGCGCTGAGCACCGCCTGGCTCTTCCTCTGGCAGTACCAGCTGCCCTCGTACGAGGCAATGGTGATCTGCCTGCTCATCCTGATGCCGACCGGATGGCTTGACTGGCTGGTGATCACGCGCCTGACCGCAGCCACCATCGCACTGATGCCCGGCAACCCGACGCCCCTTCGGTCGCATCTGCTGAACAAGATCGCCTACTACGACATTACGGTGGCAGTTCCGATCGTGCTGCTTGCAGCTGTTGCCGCACTGATCGCGGGATGCCTGCTTCAGCGGCGCGGCGAACCGCAGATAGTCGCCCCGCATCCTGACAGCCGCTTGCTGCCCTGAAGGTTGCAACCGGACCGCTCAGTTGCTGGCCACCGGGTTGGGCGTCAGCTCCGCCGGATCCGCCGGCCCGGCAAGGCCGACCGCCGCGCGGCGGCGCGCAGCTTCGCTGTTCACCGCCAGCACTGCTAGCTGGACGAACAGCACGAGCCCGGCCAGCAGGAAGAGATTGCCAATGATCAGCTGCACGCCATGCCAGTGGTACTCGGCGTACCATGGCCGGTCCCCCAACCGCGCGAAGGTACCAGGGTTGGTGTTCGGCGGAATCCAGATCAGTCCCTCGGAGAAGCCGCCCAGATCGAGCGGCTGACCCCAGAGGAAGCCGGGCCAGGCGCCGAAGATCGCGGTCAGCAGTCCTGCTCCGGCCAGGTAGGCCCACCGGAGCGATCCGCGTGCCCGGATTCCGTAGATCACCAGGACAGTGACGGCCGGCACGACCCAGACCCAGTGGTGATCCCAGCTAACCGGGGACACGAGCAAGCCGGTCAGCGCGCAGGTCAGCACGCCCACGGCTCGGTGCCCGGCGCGGTCCAGCGCGGCCGCCGACGCAATGCCGACAATGAAGGTGACGCATGCGGCAATGAGCCACAGCGGCCGGCCTGCCGCAATGCTGCCGGACAGCCTGGTAATCAGAGCCTGCAGAGACTGATTGCCTTCCCATCCGGGGAATCCCGTGCGGCTTCCTTTCAGGAACAGGCCATCCAGCCACCAGGCGCGCGAGTCGGCCGGCAGGTATGCGGCACCCAGCACCGCAGTGGCCGCGAACGTTCCGGCTGCCACGGCCGCCTGCCGGAACCGGCGGGTCACCAGCAGATACGGGATGAATACCAGCGGCACTAGCTTCATCCCGGCGGCGATGCCGATCCCGGCACCCTTCCACCACCGACGGTCCGGCTGCCCGAGGTCCCACATGATCAGCGCCATGAGCAGCAGCTCGATCTGGCCCAGGTAGAGGGCGCGCTGTACCGGCTCGATCCACAGCAGTGCACCGGCGAGCAGCAGCGTGCCGCCCAGCCGGGCCGAGCCCGCGCGATAGCCAAGGGCGCCAAGCGTGGCCCAGATAGCCACGGCCAGCGCTGCGATGTTGACTGCGATAGACAGCTTCAGCAACAGGGTCCAGGACGGCAGCAGCAGGACGGTGAACACCATCGCGGCAAACGGCGGATAGGTGAACTTCAGCCCAGTGCCCGGCCAGTTATACAGTGGCGCGGCGAGCCTCGGATCGTAGGCCGACGGATTCTGCGCGACAACCTTTCCGCCAAGCCGGTAGACGTGCAGGTCGACAGGCACCAGCCAGCGGTCCACTGGATGCGTGAGGATGAACGTGCAGTAGCACGCCATCATCGCTGCGAACACCACCACGCCAGCGATCAGGAGCACCGTGCCGGACGGCAACCGGGTACGGCTCAGGCCAACGACACTGAGGTCAGCGTGGCGCGGGCCGGCATCGGGCGTGATCACGGGTCAGCCGCCCGGAATGACGACGGGGGCCGTGAAGCTCCCGGAAGAGTGTGCACGTGCCACGGTAACTCGCGTGCAGATGCTGGTCCGCTGCGTAAACCAGCCGGTTACTGCACGATGATCGGGAAATTAGCTATCCGATACCCGCCGTTTGTGGGACGTGCGCAACCACGCGATCAGTCGCCCTACTGCGTAGCACACTGCGCCGCCAGCGCCGACGAAGAAGCCGATCGGCCAGTTAGTCTCGAACGACGCCGCGATCGCCACCCAGACTGTCAGGACGGCCAGGACGACTGACAGGCCCATCGCTGCCAGCGGGCTTGCTGTCAGTGAACGAGCAGCGGCTGGCGGCCCGATCATCAGGCTAAAAATCAGCAGCGCGCCGACAACCGGCAGCGTCAAGCTTGTCGCGAGCGCGACGATCACCAGGAAGATCAGTTCCATCCGAGTGTTGCTAATGCCTGCCGCCGCGCTCGACTCAGGCGCAAGCGACGACATCAGCAGCGGCCTGAACAGCAACAGGACGGCCAGCACGCACACCGCGCCGAGTACGGCGATCGGCAGGATCTCGCTCGTGCTGACACCGAGTACCTCGCCGAACAGCAACGAGAAGATCTCCGCGGAGTACTCGACCGTGAAGCTCAGGAACAACGCGCCAAGCCCGAGCAGCACCACCAGGATCATCGCGGTGGAGACATCACGCCTGGCGCGTTTGCTCAGCCAGCCGATGCCAAGCGAGCCAGCCAGCGCGAACAGTCCCAGCCCGACGAGAGTGTTGATGCCAAGCAGGCTGGCACCGGCTGCTCCCGCGAACGCGCCCTGCGGCACGGCGTCCGCCACGAAGGCCGCGCCCCGCAGCACCACGAAGAAGCCGACCACGCCGGCGATGACCGCGACGATCGAGGCACTGATCCAGGCGTTGATCATGAACGAGGCGAACACGGCCGGCTAACCCTTCGCCTGGCGGGCTCGCCTGGTCAGCTGAGCAGCGACGAAACCGAGGAAGATCAGCGTGACGATGAAGAAACTCACTGGCCAGCCGTTGTGGCTCGGCGGCCAGGTGATGCTGTCATAGGCGAGCACGACGCCGAGCCACGTCGTCACGACGGCGATGAGCGCCGCAGCCATGGTCGCCCGGCCGGGCGTGCTGGTGACCCGGAGCGCGATCGCCGCCGGCCCGACGAGCAGGGCCGTCGACAAGATCGCGCCGACCGTGACGGCAGCCAGCGACACCGCAAGCGCGATCGCGATCAGGCATGCAAGCCCGGTCAGCCGGACCCGGACGCCGCGCGCGGCGGCGACGTCCGCGCTGACTGAGCTGAGCAGGAGCGGCCGGTACAAGATTGCGACGATCGCCAGGGCTGACACCCCGAAGGCCACCACCAGCGGCACGACGCTGTTGCTGATCGTGAACATCGAGCCGAACAGGATCGTTACCGTGGCTCCGGTGGTAGAAGTCGAGGTGGTATCCCAGTACAGGAACAACGCAGCTAGCCCAAGTCCGGCGCCGCGCACGATCCCGGTCGCCAGGTCGCGGCCGCGCGGGCGGCGGATCCCGATCATGTCCATGATCCCCGCCGCGATCACACCGGTCCCGGCGAAGCCCCACAGCGGGCTGATGCTCGCAAGGAAGGTTGCAGATCCGCCCGTGACCGCAAGGTCAGCTAGTGCGTGGCCGGAGTAAGACTGACCGCGAAGCACCGTGAATGTACCGACCACGCCGGACACCAGCGCCGCGACCCCGCCGACGGCGAGCGCCACGTGCACTGGCGAGCTGGCGAAGAAGCCCGGCGCGAACAGTACCCGGAGGACGGAGCTCACTGCTGTATCTCCCGGCCGCTCAAGGCTGCATTCCTTGACTCGCTCAAGGCTGCATTCCGGCCGGCGCGTGATCTGGATGACCGGGCGCGGCCGCGGCCTCGTCCCCGGAAAGGATCTCGAATGCCTCGCCGGCATGCGCGACCACCAGCACGCGGCCGTGCACGTTCAGCACATCAACGTGGTGGCCGTACAGCGCGCTCAGCACGTCCTCACGGATCACCTCGTCGGTGGTGCCACTCGCTGCCCGGCCTCCGGCGAGATAGACGACCCGGTCCATGACCGGCAACAGCGGATTCATCTCGTG
>DATMMA010000217.1:0-49513 GCA_035570295.1 Streptosporangiaceae bacterium | reverse complement strand
TTCCGGTCCGGCGGTTCGCCAGATGGCCGTCCACCATTCGCGCGGATCGCCGGGACCACCGACAATGGCGATCACCTCGGCTCCAGCAACCTCCAGCCGCACCGGAACGTCGCGGCTGCGCAGGTCGCGCGCCGCGGCGAGCAAGTTTGGCGGCAGCGGCGCCAAAGGAACTGTGCTCTGCTGGCCTGCCCTCGGCAGTGCTGTGCTCGGCAGGTCCGTGTTCAGAAGCGCTCTGCCCTGAGGATCGGTGCCCGGCGCGGCCGCTCCCGCGGCTGCCGCGATTGTCTCGAACCAGTCAAGGCGGCGTCGCAGCTCAGCCCGTTCGGCTTTTCCCTGCGCGATTTCGGTCTCCAGTTGCTGCAGGCGGCGCCTTCTCTGCCACATCGCCGCACCTCCGCCCGCATGCATGACCCGGCCGCAACACCGGTACTCCGGCAACCGCTCTCCTCCGCGGTCCCCGCGGCCAGCGGCCCAGGCAAGCTGCCGGAGGCGACGACGTGTCCCGCCTGTAACGGCGAGTTCGTCAGCGCCAGTGCGGACTGCGCCAGCATGGACAACGGCACCAGCAACGCAGCGCGTCAGAAACCGACACGGAGGTTCCATAAGCTACCTGGCATTGTTCCGCGCTGAGGCTTACCGCGACAAGTACGAACGCCGCGCGAGTACGAACCGCAGCCGGACCAACTCGACGCGGTGCTCCGGTGCCGTGATGTCATGCACGCGGCCATCAGTCCCGCGACGAGATCCACGGTGCTGGACGGTCAGGATGGCTAAGAAGATGATGCCGATATCGACGATTCGCTATACTAACTTGGATGGATCGCGAGGAGCTGACGGCAGGTGCGCTGCTGCGCAGCGCGCGCCGGCGTGCTGGCTTGTCGCAGGTCGAATTGGCGGCCAGGGCAGGGGTGACGCAGAGCGTGATCAGCGCTTATGAGTCGGCTCGCCGACAGCCTTCGCTGCCGACGCTGGCCGCGCTGGTCGAGGCTGCTGGCCATGAATTGGTTATGGACGTGCGGCGGCAGCCACGTCGGCTGAGCAGGCTGTCGGGGCCGGTAGGCCGTCGGGTACGCCGGAGGCGGCATGACTTGGTCGCGGCTGCGGCCGCCCACGGAGTATCAGGGTTGCGCGTATTCGGCAGCGTTGCCCGCGGTCAGGACCGTGTTGACAGCGACGTAGACCTGCTGGCGGACCTGCCTGCAGGCATGAGCCTGTTCGGCCTGGCCCGGCTGCAGGCGGACTTGGAATCGATTCTCGGTACCCGAGTCGACCTGGTGCCGGCAGCCGATCTCAAACAGGATGTCCGCTCCCGCGTCGAGCGGGACCTGGTGGCCCTGTGAGCTACCGGAACCGCCAACGGCTGGCCGACATCCAGGCCGCCATCGATGCGATCCGCTCACACCTGCAGCGGGGCACGCTCGCTGACGGGCTGGTGTTCGATGCGGTCCGGATCCGGCTGCTGGAGATTGGTGAGGCCGTTAAGGCTCTACCCGGCGAACTGCTCGACACTCAGCCGGGCATTCCATGGAGCCAGATCGCGCGGATGCGTGATCACTTGGCCCACCGGTACTTCGATACAGCTCATGCGATCTTGCAAGCCACCGTCGATGATGATCTGCCAGAACTTGAACGCGCGATCCACTCACTATCTGAGATCCTGGACGACCGGACCGAGGCCGAATAACCAGCCGCTGCTGTCCACTCCTGCCCTGCGCGAGTCGACATCGACACTGAGTTTCCGTCGGGATCCGGGGCGAACAGGGGTGTTCGGATAATGACGACAGCCGTCTGTCCACGAAGTCCAGAGCCATACTGTGGGAATGGCAGCGTGGAAGGACGTGGAGCAGGCGGAGCCCGAGTTGGCAGCGCGGGTGCGGCAGCTGTTCGACGCGGGCAGGCACAAGACGATCGCGACGTTGCGGTCCGACGGCTCGCCACGGATCTCGGGCATCGAGTGCGAGTTCGCTGACGGCGAGCTCAGGTTCGGGTCGATGGCGGGGGCGCGCAAGGGTGCGGATCTGAGGCGGGATCCGAGGTTTGCCTTGCATGGCCCGACGTTTCACCCGGTGGAGGGGAAGGAGGCCGAGTGGCCGGGTGAGGCGAAGATCGCCGGGCGAGCAGTTCTTTCGGGGCCGCTCGGTGACGGGCCTGATGGAGATCTGTTCCTTGCCGACATTTCCGAGGTCGTCGTCACCCGGCTGAATCCGGCAGCGACGTTGCTGGTAATCGAGTCGTGGACGCCAAAAGGCGGGCTGCGCGTGGTGGAACGCGAATGACGCTGGCCGCGTTCTTAGCCCTGGCGCATCTCGCCCCGAGGCGGGCTAGCTGAACTCAGTCGGTCGGCGTGATCACCTGGCAGCCGTTTTCGAGGCCGGTGCGCATCGTGGACTCCACGCAGCAGTTGGTCAGGGTGCGGGTGCGCACTGAGCTCGTTGTAGCCCGCGGCGAAGGTGATCGGCGAATGCATGATAGTGGCCCCGGCTGCCCGCGCAGCCGCGACGACCTCGGCGGTGTGGGGCCTGCATGGCTGACCGCACTTGAGGGCTAGCGGCATTACGAACCGGCCGGGAGGCCCGCCTCGAGTTGCTGAACCATAGGAGAGATCAAGTCGTTGAGCTCGCGGACTATGACGGCGACGGCAAGCTGTGCCCGCCGCGATACCACCAGGCCTTAGCGCGGTCGCTAGCCGCCATGCTGTCGCCGCGAACGTGACCGGACTGATGTCACCCCACGACTCGGCGAACTCGCTCGCTCGCCTCCGGACCTCAGCGCCATACCGGCTGATGCCGTCCGTGGCCTGCTCGCGGTCGAAGTCCTGGTCGATCCAGAATGCCTGCGATGCCGCCACCTCGTTCCCGCCCTGATCCCAGGTACGTCAGCTCGAGCCAGGCACGCGGCCGCCTGGTGCGAGCGGCATCGAGCGCAACCGAGTGCCGCAGGCCCGGAAAATCGCGTTCCCGATCGCCGGGGCGACCGCGATGATCGGTGCCTCGCCGCCGCCTGCTGACGGCTGATCCGGCTGGTCGAGCAGCACAACCTTCAGATCGGCCGGCACGTCGGCGAGGCGCGGCACCCGGTAATCCGTCATCGACCCGTTGAGGATGCGGCCCCCAGCGAAGTCGATCTGCTCGAACAGCGCGGGGCCGAGTCCCATCACCACCGCGCCCTCGACCTGGTTGGCGAGCCCGTCCGGATGCACGATGGCGCCGCAGTCGACAGCGGTCACGAGGCGGAGCAACCGGAGCGTCCGGTCGGGGCCGACGTGCACGCGGGCGGCAGTAGCTACCCGGCCGCCTTTCTCCGTCCCGAGCGCGATGCCCACACCGGTACCGTCCGGTTGCGGCTCGCCCCAGCCGATCTCCGCCGCCGCCGCGGAAAGGACTGCAGCCAGCCGCTCGTCGTCTAGGTGCCGCAGCCGGAACGCCAGCGGGTCGGCGCCCAGGGCGGCGGCGAGATCGTCGATGTGTGACTCGCGGGCGAAGTTGTTCGCCGTGGCGGCCAGCGCCCGGTAAGACCCGCGCGCTAGCGGCCCGTCAGCGGGTAGGTAGGCAGTCAACTGGTTGGGCACCCGGTAGGGCGTCGCCAGGCCTGCCGGGCCAGAGTGCAGGTTCGTGAGTGACCACGCGATCAGCTCGCCCGTCGGGTTCGCGCCGCCGGATACGTCGATGACCGCGGCGGGACGGAGGTAGCCGGCCGTGAACTCGTCCGCCCGGCTCCACTGCACCTTCACCGGCCGCCCGGTGGCCCTGGCAAGGCGGGCCGCCTCAACGGCAACCACCGACCCGTGCTTGCCGCCGAAGCCGCCGCCGAAGTCCGGCACGATGACCCGCACCGCGGCCTCCTCGACGCCGAGCTCCGCGGCCAGCTCCTGCCGTGCCCGGAACGGGGTAGACGTGGCTGCCCACACCGTAAGCCGGCCGCCATCCCAGCGGGCCAGGGCCACCCTTGGCTCCAGCGGCACGTGCGCGACGTAGGCGGCATGGTAGGTCGCGTCGAGTCGCACGGCCGCGGTGGCAAGCGCCTGCTGCGGATCGCCGGCCTCCTCTTGTGCCGCGATATTCCGGCCGCTCCCTGGCGTCAGATGGCTGCGGAAGAAGACCTCAAGGTCTGCCGGGCCGGGGCCGGCCGGCTCCGCCCAGTCCGCATCGATCGCCGCCAGCGCAGCGGTGGCCGCGCGCTCGCTTGCGGCCACGACGCCGACGAATGAGCCGTCGCGGACCACTGTTACGCCGGGCAGCGCGGCTGCAGCGGCGGTGCCGACTTGGCGCAGTGTGGCCCCGGCCGCCGGCGAGTGCAGTACGCGCCCGTGCAACATGCCAGGCAGCCGCAAGTCCGACGGGAACCGCTTGGCGCCGGCGACGACGTCAGAAGCGCCGGCCGCGCGAGCTGCCCGGCCGGCCGACTGCCAGCTAGCGGCCGGGGTGACCGGCTCATCGGCGGAGACGCGCTCGACGCGGCGCTGTCCGGCTACCAGGTCGCCGTAACTGACGCTAGGCGCGCCGTCCGGGCCCGCGAGCATTCCGTCGCCGGCCGTGAGAGCCTGCTCAGGCAGCCCGAACCTGGCCGCGGCTGTTTCCCTGAGCAGCCGGAATGCGGCCGCAGCCGCCGCACGCAGCGGCGGTGCCGCGATCGGCATCGACCTGCTGCCGAACGTGCCGAGATCAAACGGCGAGGTGTCGGTGTCTGCCATCGTCATGCGCACCGTTCCCGGCGTGACGGCCAGTTCCTCGCCCACCAGCATGGCGAGCGCGGTACGGGTGCCCTGGCCCGCCTCGACCTTGCCGGTGAACGCGGTGATGATCCCGTCCGCGCCGACGTGGACCCAGGCGTCATCGGGCCCACCCCAGCCTCGCTCGCCGGTCTCGGCAACGACCGCCAGTAGGCCCTCAGGCATCGCCGCCGCGAATGCCTCGGGTTCCGCATGCGCGAGATCCCACGGCGCCGCCGGCTCTGGCGCTGCTGGCTCGGCCTGAACTGACTCAGGCCGCTGCGACTCGGGCTGTACCGACTCAGCCGGCACTGGCTGGAACTGGCGCACCCCGGCCGCCGGCGACGGCGCCGGTTCGAGCAGTTCCGGGTGGTCCATGAGCTCGGCGGCCCGGTGGACCGCTCGCCGGATTCGCGGGTAAGCGCAGCAGCGGCAGGCATGCCCGGCTAGCTCCGCGTCGATCCGCTCGTCATCGGGATGCGGATTCTTAGCCAGCAGCGAGGCGACCGCGGTGAGCCAGCCGGCCGTGCAGTAGCCGCACTGCATGGCGCCGAGCTCCAGCCAGGCCTGCTGAACCGGGTGCAGGATGCCGTCTTCGGCGAGTCCCTCGACGGTAGTGATTCGCTGCCCGTCGATGCTCGCAGCAGCTACCTGGCAGGCCTGTACGGCGCGGCTGCCGATCAGGACAGTACATGCGCCGCAGGCACCCTCACCGCAGCCCAGCTTGGGACTGGTAATGCCGAGATCGTCTCGGAGCAGTTCGAGGAGGCTCTGGCCGGGCGCTGGTTTCGCAGTGCGCTCGGCGCCGTTGACGTTCACCGTGACCGACACGCCAACGACCTTAGCCGCCGGCAGCAACCGCTGTGCAACCCCGAGAGTCCGCACCAGCACGCGCTGGTCAGTACCGAGCACGAGAGCGCTGCTTACGGTTACTAACGTCGTGCGAGACTGCCCGAGTCGGCGCAGGCTCGGTGAGGTGCCTGATGGTGCGAGGATCATTGCCGCGTCCGCGTCCGCGTCTGCGTCCGCGTCCGTTGCGGCCAGGAAGGGAAGTATCTGCCCATGAGCGCACGGCGCCTGGCGTTCAGCACGCTGGCTTTCCCCGATGCCAGCCTCGCCACGGCCATCTCTCTCGGGCGCTCATGGGGATATGCCGGGGTCGAACTTCGGCTGATCGACGGCGACCTGATCGACCCGGCAATGCCCGCCGCGGAGCGCGCAGCCGTGAAGCACACCGCGGCGGCGGCCGGGCTGCCGATCGTGGCCGTCGACAGCTCGATCCGGCTCACCGACAATGAGCCCGGTGCTGAGCTGGCCAAGTTCATCGTGCTCGCCAGCGAATGGGAGTCGCCGCTGGTGCGGGTCTTTGGCGGCGCGCTTCCGGACGGCGATCCTGACCGTCAGGCCAGGCTGACCGCCGCGGCTCGGGTGCTGGAGGCCAGCGTTCCGCTGGCCGAAAGGCTGGGTGTCGCTATCGGCGTGGAGACCCATGACTCGTTCTCGGCTTCATCTGCCGTAGCCGAGCTGCTGGCGATGGTTCCGGCTGACGCAGTCGGTGCCGTATGGGACAGTCACCATCCGTACCGGATGGGCCAGCGACCGGCCGAGGTCTGGTCAGATCTTGGCCGGCGCACATTGCTAGCGCAGGTCAAAGACGCGCGGCGAGACGCTGCGCGAACGGATGGCTGGCAGCTTGTGCTGCTTGGCGAAGGAGAGGTGCCAGTGCGAGAGATGCTCGGGCTGCTCAACGGCGACGGGTATGAGGGCTGGATATCGGTGGAGTGGGAGAAGCGATGGCACCCCGAAATTGAGGAGCCTGAGGTTGCGCTCCCGCAGCACCTGTCGGTGCTGAACACGTGGCTCACCGAGCTGGAAGCCAGAACATGACCGAGCGAATCGGGATCAGCAGCAAGGGCGAGCGGAGGTTGCGCGGCTTCGGCATCGTCGGCGCCGGTGCGATCTCCTCGACGCACGCCGACGCGATCGCATCACTCCCGGACGCCAGGCTCGTTGCCGTCACCGACGTTGAGCCCGGACGCGCTAAGTCGCTCGCTGCAAGGAACGACTGTGCGGCGGAGCCCGACCTGGACGCGCTGCTTGCGCGCGACGATATCGACGTCGTATCTGTTTGCGTACCAAGCGGCTTGCATGCCGAGGTGGGTATCCGCGCGGCGGCGGCGGGCAAGCACCTGGTTGTCGAGAAGCCCCTTGACGTCAGTCTCGAGGCCGCTGACCGACTCATCAGTGCCGTACGGGCTGCCGGGGTCGTGATCACTGTCATCTCCCAGCACCGGTTCGACCAGGGGCTGATCGAGCTGCGCCGGCTCCTGGACGGCGGTCAGCTCGGCCGTCTCGTGCTGGGTGAGGCCAGCACGAAGTGGTACCGCAGCCAGGATTATTACGACAGCGCCGCCTGGCGCGGCACGTGGGCGCTTGATGGTGGCTCGCTGATGAACCAGGGCGTTCACTACCTTGACCTGCTGCTGTGGAGCATGGGACCGGTCGCCGAGGTGACCGCGCTGTTCTCGACCCAGACTCACCAGATAGAGGTGGAGGACGCCGCGCTGGCCGTGCTGCGATTCTCGTCAGGAGCGGTCGGGACGATCGTGGCGAGCACGGCGGTCTTCCCCGGCTCCGCCCAGCGTCTGGAGATCAGCGGCACCCGCGGCACTGTGGTAATCGAGGACGGCGAGATCATCCGCTGCGAGTTGAGCGCCGATAGTGCCGAGGCGAGCCCGCGCGAGAGCCTGACCGCTCGCGGCAGTGCGCCACCAACGGTCGCGTCGACGCCGACCGGCCTGAAGATCGCCAGCCACGCGGCCCAGATCAGCGATCTTCTGCACGCGATCGATGAGGGCCGCGCGCCGTTGGTGACCGGCGAAGACGGGCGCGCCGCCGTGGAGCTCATGTGCGCCGTCTATGAATCCGCTCGCGACGCGCGCACCGTGCGGCTGCCGGCGGTGTCCGGCATGCGCGACAACCCGCGAGGCTCGTCATGACAGTCGTCCTCAGCGGTTTCGCCGACGAGATCTCGCCCGATCTTGATGAACAGCTGGCGGTGCTGGCAGCCGAGTCCATCTCGCATCTTGAGCTGCGTAGTGTCTGGTCCACCAACGTCGCCGACCTCGACGACATGCAGCTCGCCAGACTCCGGCGCCGCCTCCACGAGTCCGGCGTGCACGTGTCAGCAATCGGCTCGCCAATCGGCAAGATCGGCATCGACGCTCCGCTAGCGCCGGAGCTGGAGCGCCTGCGCCGTGTCGCGGAGGTCGCGAGTGAGCTCGGAACGACGCTCGTGCGAGTCTTCTCGTTCTTCATTCCGCAGGCGCAAGATCCTCAGCTTTATCGCGCGCGGGTCATCGACCGCATGGGCGAGCTGGCGGCGCTCGCAGCAGATCGCGGCCTCGTCCTCGCGCACGAGAACGAGAAGGAGATCTATGGCGATCGGCCGGAGAGATGCGCGGACATCATCGCGAGCGTTGGCTCGCCTGCCCTGCAGGCGACCTTCGATGCGGCGAACTTCGTGCAGTGCGGCGTCCGGCCGCACTCCGACGCCTACGAACTGCTCCGGCCATACCTTGTGTACGTCCAGGTCAAGGATGCGCTGACAGCGACGGGCGAAGTGGTTCCGGCCGGCCAGGGGGACGGCCAGATCAGGGAAACGCTGGCTGCGCTGCGCGACTCCGCCTTCCAGGGTTACCTGTCACTAGAGCCGCATCTGGCCCTGGCGGGGCGCTTCGGCGGCTTCAGCGGCCCTGACGGCTTCCGGCTCGCCTGCGGTGCTCTGAAGGACCTGCTCGCAGACCTGTCGGTGCAGTGGCAGTGAGCAAGGGCGGCACACCCAGACTGTGACATACCCTCTCGCCGGAAGATCCGCGCTAGGTTGTGCGTCATCGGTCACGACCTGGCTGGCCCTCGCCAGTCCGGGGGCATAGCGGAGGCAGTGATGACAGCTACCCAGGAGCATAGGGAAGCCGGAGCTCAGGCGGTTAAGGCCCAGCCGGCCAGCTGGCACTACACCAAGCCCGCGACGGACGCCGCGGCGCTGCGGGACATCAAGCACGATCTGAGCCACCTGCACGAGAAGGCCGAGCAGATCAAGCAGGCGCCGCAGGACTTCCACCCGAAGCTGGTGGTCTCCGATCACGTCCGCGGCAGCAGGATCCTGGACAAGATCGCGGACGCGGTGAACCGCGTCTGCGGATCCATGTGGGTATTCCTGGGGATCACTGTCGGAATCGTCGCGTGGCTGTTCCTGGGCAACGTCATCGGCTTTGACCACACGCCGTGGCCGTTGCTGCTCACGATCCTGAACCTGCCGCAGCTATCGATCATGATCTCACTTCAGGTCAGCGCGAACAGGGCGCAGGCTGCCAGTGACAAGCGAGCGATCGCTGATCACGAGACGCTGATCGCGCTCCATGAGATGGCCAAGCAGCAAATCGACATCCTGCACGGGCAGGATCGGGTGCTGGCGTTGCTGAGCAACTTCGCCAGCAACGACATGCCCGGCCGGCAGCAGGAGATCCAGCACACGGTGAATCAAATCCTGGCGGTCGTCGGCGGCGCCGCAGAACACGGGGCGTGATCAGGCGATGCAACTGCTGGTGCTCTCCGGGCAGGACGTGCATGCCCTGCTTGGCCACAACGACTGCGCCGAAGCGATGCGCGCCGCGCTCACAGCGCTGGCGTCTGGCCGGGCTCAGCAGCCGCTGCGCACCGTCGTCGCCCCGGACGGCGCGGCCGGCCTGATGGCGCTGATGCCGTCGTACCTGACCGCGGAGACCGGGCCGGATAGGGAACGGGAGGCGGCGTACGGACTGAAGGCCATCTGCATCACTCCCGCCAATCCGGCCGCCGGACTGGACACCCACCAGGGCGTAATCCTGCTCTCCAGCGGCGCGACCGGTGAGCCGCTGGCCCTGCTGAATGCCTCGGCGGTGACGGAAATACGAACCGCGGCCGTCTCGGTAGTCGCGACTGAGCTGCTGGCCCGGCCGGATGCCGACCAGCTTGCCGTCATCGGCATCGGCGTCCAGGCCCGGGCGCACATTCTGGCGCTGGACAGCGCGCGCCAGCTCAGTCAGATCCGGGTAGCGGGCCGCGATCCGGTCCGGGCGCAGCAGTTCGCCGCCAGCTTCGACGGGCTGACCACCGCGCCGGTTGAGGCCTGCCCGTCGGCGCGCGAGGCCGTGGCCGGAGCCAGCATCGTCGTGACTGTGACGAATTCCGCGCAGCCGGTCCTGGACCGGGACTGGATTGCGCCCGGCACTCATATCAACGCGGTCGGCGCGTGCTTGCCGGGGCAGCGGGAGCTCGACACGGCCACGGTCGCCGCCGGGGTCCTGTTTGCAGACCGCCGGGAGTCGCTGCTGGCCGAGTCAGGTGATTACCGGCTGGCCGCGGCCGACGGCGCGGTGACGCCGGCCTGCGTGCGGGCAGAGCTGGGCGAGCTGTTGCTCGGCACCGGGACCGGACGCGCGAGCGCAGACGAGATCACCATCTTCGAGTCACTTGGCCTGGCGATCGAGGACCTCGCTGCGGCCCGCCGCGTCTACGAGCTGGCTGCGCAGAAGGGCGCAGGCACCTGGATCGACTTCTGAGCGCCGCCCTGGCGGCAGCTGCGCACCAGGATTTCTGACCGCAAGCCGGAACCACGCGCTCGCGCGCCGCGTCCGAGTGGCAGCAGCACCCCGCGGAGCAGGAGTCCCGTCATGACTATCAGCACATCGCCCAGGTATCTCGCAGCGGCAACCGGCGTCGCGGCAGCGGCGCTGCTAATCGGCGCTTTCACCATCGGCACGCACGAGGGAGGCAGCGCGTCGCCGGGCACGCCGGCCGCCGACGCCGCTACCCTGACCGCCTCGCAATCAGCCGGGCGCATCACTGTGACCGGAACCGGCACCGTGACTGGCGTCCCGAACCAGCTCGTCGTCTCAATGACCATTTCGGCGACCAGCTACGATGTCACGTCCGCGTTGAACTCGGCCAACGGGGACGTTCGCAGGGTCACGACGGCGCTGCGCGAGCGCGGCGTTGCGCGCTCCGCGATCCAGACATCTAACCTGAACATCTCGCCCAACTACAACAACAACGGCGTGATCTCTAGCTACGGCGTCACCGAGTCACTGACCGCGACGCTGAACCACCTTAAGGCGGCCGGCGCCCAGATCGGTGCCGCGGTGCGCGCGGGCGGGAACGCGGTCAGCATTGACAATGTAGCCCTCAACCTCACCAGTACCGGCCCGCTGATGGCGGCTGCCAGAGCGCACGCAGTGGCGAACGCCCACGCCCAGGCAGGGCAGTTCGCCCGCGCGCTAGGCGAGCCACTCGGGTCAGTGATCAGCGTCACCCCGGTCCAGCAGTCGTCGCCGACGCCGGTCCCGTTCGCCGACAGCACTGCCGCCGGCAGCGCCAAGGGGGCAGTGCCCGTCTCGCCGGGTACCCAGCAGCTGTCGGTCTCGGTTACCGTGGTCTACGCGACCTGACCAGCGGCAGGCCACCGGGCGTACTAACCCGGTCCGGCGGCCTGCTAAGCTGCCCGGCATGCGCGTTCAGCAGCTCGCGACAGGCTGGTGGCGCCGCCAATAGGCGGTGCCAGGTTCGCGCGCAAGCAGACCACCACACAGGCGACCGCCCGGTACGGCGGTCGCCTTTGTTGCGTGCCCGCCGGCCCGCCGGGCACGACAACCGCGAGGCCGAGATGGATGAGACCAGTTACCTGACCGCCGGGGGCGTCCGGGTGCGCCGGGCTGCCGAGCCGTTCGACGAGGCTGAGCTGGACGAGATCACCAGGCAGGTCCAGCTCCGGCCAGGCGGCGTGCTGAGCTCCGGGATGGAGTACCCAGGCCGGTACAGCCGGTGGCACCTGGCGTACCTGGACCCGCCCGTGCAGATCGTCGCCCGCGGGCGCCGGATCAGCGCGACCGCGCTGAACCAGCGGGGTGAGGTCCTGCTGCCGGTGATCGCGGCGGCGATGCGCCGGGCGGCGGGCCCCCAGACGGCTAGCACCGGAGCCGCTGGCCGAGCCAGTGCCGCTGGCGAAACTGATAGTCACGTCGAGGTGCTGATCGCCGAGAGCGACGAGGTCTTCACCGAGGAAGAGCGAAGCAAGCGCCCGACGGTCTTTTCCGCGCTGCGCGAGATCATCGCGGCGTTCCGGCCGGAACCAGGCGGGCATCCTGGCGAAAGCCCGGACACCCACCTCGGCCTGTACGGGGCGTTCGGCTACGACCTGGCATTCCAGTTCGAGCCGGTCCGGCAGCGGCTGGAGCGCGACGCGGCCGTTACTGGTGGGGGGGGCCGTGACCTGGTGCTGCACGTGCCGGACCAGGTCTGGGTGGTGGACCGCAAGCGCGAGACAGCGACCCGGTTCAGCTATGACTTCGAGACGCAGGACGGCTCCACTGCTGGCCTCGCGAGGTCCGGCGAGTCCGCTGGCCGCCGTGCGGGGGCTGACGACAGTGCGCCGGAAGAGCCCGTTCCCGCCCGGAGGAGCCTTCCGGCGGATCCGGCGCCCGGCACTTACGCCAGGGTGGTCGAGCAGGCCAGGGAAAAGTTTGCCCGCGGCGACCTGTTCGAGGTGGTGCCGAGCCAGACCTTTTACGCCCGTTGCCCGTCCCCGGCCGCGTTCTTCGAGCGGCTTCGGCGCCGCAACCCGGCGCCGTACGAGTTCTTTCTCAACCTCGGCGAGCAGGAGTACCTGGTCGGGGCGTCGCCGGAGATGTACGTGCGGGTCACCGGCGACCGGGTCGAGACCTGCCCGATCGCTGGCACGATTGCTCGCGGTGCTGACGCCATCGGGGACGCCGCTCAGATCCGCGCGCTGCTGACCTCGCCGAAGGAAGAGTCGGAACTGACCATGTGCACCGACGTGGACCGCAACGACAAGTCGCGGATCTGCGTGCCGGGCAGCATCAAGGTCATCGGCCGCCGCCAGATCGAGCTCTACAGCCGGCTGATCCACACTGTCGACCACGTCGAGGGCAGGCTCCGGCCTGGCTTCGACGCCCTCGACGCGTTCCTCACCCACATGTGGGCCGTCACCGTCACCGGGGCGCCGAAGAACTGGGCGATGCAGTTCATCGAGGATCACGAGTCCGCGCCGCGGCGCTGGTACGGCGGGGCGGTCGGCATGATCGGCTTCGACGGCGGCATGAACACCGGCCTGACCCTCCGCACGGCGCACATCACCGGCGGGGTCGCGGCCGTGCGGGTCGGCGCCACGTTGCTGTTCGATTCCGATCCGGACGAGGAGGAACGGGAAACCGCGCTGAAGGCCCGCGCGCTCCTGGAGACGCTGGCTGAGGCAATCCCGGAGAGCGCCCAATCTGCGGGTACAGCGGCCACCGGCGAGAGTTCCGGGCGGGAACGCGCTGGGAATCCCGCGCTGCCTGGCGACGGGCTGCGGGTACTCCTGGTCGATCATCAGGACTCCTTCGTGCATACCCTGGCTGGTTACTTCGCCGAGCAGGGCGCCGAGGTCAGCACCCTGCGCGCGGGCTTTGACCTGGCGCTGCTGGATGAGTTCGGCCCGGACCTAGTGGTGCTCTCGCCAGGGCCCGGCCGGCCAGCCGACTTCGAGTGCGACAAGTTGCTTAGCGCGCTGGACGAGCGGGAACTGCCTGCATTCGGGGTCTGCCTCGGGCTCCAGGCGATGGTTGAGCACGCTGGCGGGTCGCTCGGGCTCCTGGACACTCCGGTGCACGGCAAGCCAGGGTCGGTCCGCGTTCTCGGCGGCGCGCTGCTGGCCGGATTGCCTGGCGAGTTCACCGGCGCCCGGTATCACTCTCTGCACGCCCGGCCCGAGCAGGTAACCGGCGGGTTCGAAGTCACCGCTGTGACACCGGACGGGGTGGTGATGGCGATCGAGGACCCCGCGCGCGGCCGGTGGGCGGTGCAGTTCCACCCGGAGTCGATCCTGACCGCTGGCGGCAGGGCCGGCCACCAGGTCATCGGGAACGTGCTGCTACTGTGCCGGGAACGATCCGATCATTCACGGTCTCGACGGCATTAGAACCGTCGTGATCGAGCGCTATCCGCGAGTATTCTCACCTGGTCCTAGCTAATGGCTGTGGGCTGGTGCCTGCTGAGTCATAGGTCGGCGCTGGCCTTTGCCTGTGTTCAATTACAGCAATGTAGCTGCTACCCGAAGTGAGATTACCGGCACTGAGCGTAGCTGGAGCGGCTAGGCATATGGATTGCGTATGCATATGCAATTTCACGAAGCCCGCGCTGGCTATTCCGCCGGCCATACCGGTATCTGCTGCCGGGAAGATATGACATTCTTTGCCCTGTGCCCGATATCAAGTATCCGGTCGGCGCAGACTCCTGGCCCGGCTATCTTGCTGTGCCGTCGGCGTCGCCGGGCCCGTGGCCTGCCGTCGTGGTCATCCACGAGGCGTTCGGCCTGAACGACGACATCCGCGGTAAGGCGGACAAGTTCGCCGAGAACGGGTACCTGGCGCTAGCGCCGGACCTGTTCGATGGCAAGTCCTGGATTCGCTGTATTCGCAGCGCGTTTCAGCAGCTCAGAGCTGGGCGAGGCCCCGCATTCGAAGCACTCGACGCGGCCCGCGAGTTCCTGGTCGCCCGCCCCGACAGCACCAGCAAGGCGGGCGTGATCGGCTTCTGCCTGGGCGGCGGGTTCGCGCTGCTGTGCGCGCCCCGGCCTGGCTTCGGCGCCGTCTCGGTGAACTACGGTGACGTGCCGAAGGATGCGGAGGTTGCGCTGGCCGGCGCCTGCCCCGTGGTGGGGAGCTTCGGCGGCCGGGATCCGATGGGGACGCAGCATCCGGAACGGCTGCAGCGCGCTCTCGCGGTCCTGGAAGTGCCGCATGACGTGCATGTCTACCCCGGCTCAGGGCACCGGTTCATGACCGAGAGCCGGGGCGCGGGAGCGGTGTTTGCGAAGGTCGCGAGGATGTCCTACCAGCCCGCTGACGCCGCCGATTCGTGGCAGCGCATTTTCGCTTTCTTCGGTACCTACCTGCAGGCTTAGCGCGTCCGCTGCGAGGACCGCTAGCTCAGCGGATCGTAATGCAGCTGGCCCTCAGGGATGCTCGCGGCGAGTAGCGCGGTGGTCCGGGTGACCATGGCGGGGGGGCCGCAGACGTACGCCTCGGTGTCCTCGAACAGGCCGAGGTTGCCGACTACATCGGGCAGCGTGCCGACCAGGCCGGTGTAGCCGGGCTCATCGGACAGCACCGGGATCACCCGCAGCGATGAGCAAGCGGACTCCAGGAGCTGCAGGTCTTCCAGGTCGTACAGGTCGAAGTGCAGCCGGGTGCCGAAGAACAGGGTGATCTTCCGCGGCCGGCCCGGGGTCTGCCTAGCCAGCGCTTGCTCGATGATCGCCTTGATCGGGGCCAGCCCGGTGCCGCCCGCCACGCACAGCAGGTCCCGGTCCGACTCGGCTAGCGTCATGCGGCCGTCGGCAGCGCCGAGCAGCACGCAGTCGCCGACGTCGGAATGGTGCACCAGGGTGTTGCTGACCAGGCCGCCGGGCACGGCTTTGACGTGCAACTCGATGAGGCCGCCCGGCCGCGGCGCAGTGGCGATCGAGTACGGCCGCCAGACTCGCGGCCACCTCGTCACCTGCACCGGGACGTACTGTCCGGCATGGTAGGGCAGCGGCTGACTGGGCCGCAGCCGCAGCACAGCCACGCCTGGTGACCGCAGCTCGTGCGAGACGATCTCGGCGGTCCACCACGGCGGTGACGTCCGGGCATCATCCTCTGCCGCCGCCCGCATGGTCCCGGCCACGTAGTCGAGCGTGGCCTGCCACGCGCTGGCCGTCTGGGGGGTCCACTCGCTACCGGTGAAGTGCTCGGCCGTGTCGCGCAGAGTCGCCATGAACGGCGCGTACTGCGCCTCGGTCACGCCGAACCGGCGGTGGTCGCGGCCGAGGCGAGACAGGATCTCGGTGCGGCGGGGCGGATCATCCAGGCTCCAGATAATCCGGGCGAGAGCGGCGAATACGCGTTCACGATGCGCGGTCATGCTCATCGGGAAAAGAGCTCTTGTGCGCGGGCTTAGCGTGAAAAGCCGTGCGTAAAAATATTCCATCACGGCGGGGCCGGCCGACACTATTCGCGCGAACGATTCCTTAACCAGACGCCGCTGAATCTCAGCGGCGTCGCCGGGCTTTTTAGTTTCGTTTTGCGGCGGGGCGACGCATTCTGTTCTGGCAAAGGTGGCCTGACGCGACGACTGAGTTGTCGCGACATTAGTGGCGGAATAATCGCCGGGCAAGGGCGCGGGAACCAGGGAATTGCGCTTGAGGCGGCCGGCGAAGCGAGTGTGAGTAGCCTGACCTGGCAGTCCGTCGGTCTCGGAGTCAGGAAGAGTCCCGTCAAGCACGATTGCCATAACGCGAGTCTCGCACTTTCAGACCCAGCCGACAACCCCTTTCAGTTCAGCGCTTCGGACCAGTACCCAGAGTTACGGAATGCCGTTCGGTGGCGGCTGTGATGGTGACTTCGGGAGTGGCCGAATAGTTCGCATTCCGCAGTAACAGCTGAATACCGAATGGTCGGTTAACATTGGCTGGAGTTCGCCGGACCAGCGCACCTTCGCCCGCCGGTCCCGTGGCGTGCTGCGACGCCCGTAACGGCCGGCGGCCGGCCGTTCCGGGCGGTGCGCGACGGACGGGCACGCGCCGCCGGGGCCATAGGATGCTCTGGTGGTTGCACCCGGATATCTGCGGTTCCCGCACATAAGCCGCGACCTTGTCACCTTCGTGGCCGCTGACGATGTCTGGCTCGCGCCGGCAACTGGCGGCCGGGCATGGCGGTTCACTGCCGACGAGGCATCCGCCGAGACCCCGCGCTTGGATGCCGACGGCACTCGGCTCGCCTGGATTAGCACCAAGGACGGCGGGCCGGAGGTGTATCAGGCCAGCCTGGCCGACGGCGTCGCCACCCGGCTCACCTACTGGGGCACTCAGTGGGCCCGGGTCTGTGGCTGGACGCCGGCCGGCGAGGTGCTGGCGGTGAGCCCGGCCGGTCAGCCGCGCGGTCACTATCCGTGGGCTCGCGCGCTGGCGACACCGGAGTCCGATCCAGTCCTCGGTGCGGGCGCGGAGCGGTTGCTGCCACTCGGTCCGGTGGGCGACCTCTCGGTCGGCGGCCTGTCGAATGGTGGCACTGGGGTCGCCGTGCTCAACGGGACCTTCGGTAGCTTTCAGGCCGACCTTGCGGTCTGGAAGCGCTACCGCGGCGGCACTGCGGGCCGGCTGTGGGTCGGGCCGGCCAGTGCAGTGCTATCCGGCCAGGCCGATCAGCACGATCCGGATCCAGACCAGCATGAGCCGGCTCCAGGCCAGCCATTCCGGCGTTTGCTGGCGGACCTGCCGGGCGGCCATTTCGCGAGCCCGATGATGGTCGGTGGCCGGATGGCGTTCCTTTCGGATCACGAAGGCACCGGCAACATCTATTCGTGCGGCCTGGATGGCACGGACCTGCGCCGGCACACCGACCACGATGGCTGGTACGCGCGGCAGGCGAGCACGGACGGGCAGCGGGTCATCTACGCGTGCGGTGGCGAACTGTGGCTGCTCGCCGATCTCGATCAAGCTGACCCGGTGCGGCTGGACATCCTGCTGGGCTCGCCAGCCTCGGGCCGTGCGCCGCGCCTGATTTCCGCCGACGATCACGTCGGCTCGCTGTCAGTCGACAAAGCCGGCACCGCGAGTGCGGTAGAGGTACGCGGCACCGTGCACTGGCTGACGCACCGTGACGGGCCAGCCAGGGCACTGGCAGCGGAACCCGGTACGCGGGCCCGCTATCCGCAGGTGCTGGGTGACGACGGCTCGGTGGTCTGGGCAACGGATGCGGGCGGCGCGGATGCGCTGGAAGTGGGCGGCGGCGACGCGCTCTCCAGTTCCGGTCCGGCTGGCAGCTCGGATGCTGCTGGTGCCGGCCCGGCCGCGGCGCTGCGTCGGCTTGGCGCCGGGCAAGTCGGACGCGTGAACGGGCTTGCGGCGGCGCCGGATGGCAGCGCGGTGGCAGTCGCGGCGCAAGACGGGCGCCTGTTTGTCGTCGACGTGGCCAGTGGCGGCGTCCGCGAACTAGCCGCGTCCGGCAACGGGCGCGTCACCGGCTTGGCGTGGTCACCGGACTCGGCCTGGCTGGCGTGGTCCGAGCCGGCCGAGCAGCCGGGCGGGATGGGCGGGTTGGCGCTGCGGCGGCTCCGGCTTGCCCGGATCGCCGGCGATGAGGTCATCGACCTCACCGACGGCCGGTTCACTGACACCGATCCGGTGTTCAGCCACGACGGCAAGTACCTGGCCTTCCTGTCCCGGCGCAGCTTCGACCCGGTCTACGACGCGCACGTGTTCGACTTGTCATTTCCTTATGGCGCCAGGCCGTTCCTGCTGCCGCTGCAGGCGTCCGCTCCATCGCCGTTCGGTCCGCTGCTCGGCGGACGGCCCTTCGGTACCGCGGACGCAGACGGCGACGACCACTCCGGTCATCCGGCTGGCGCCGCAGGCACCGGTCAGGCAGAGCCGCAGGTCAGCACAGAGCCACCAGTCAGGACAGTGCCACCGGTCAGGATCGACGCCGATGGCATCGGCGACCGGGTCGTTGCACTGCCGGTGCCTGAAGCTCGCTACTCCCGCTTGCGGGCGGTAAAGGGCGGGCTGGCGTGGCTGCGCGAGCCGGTCACCGGCAACCTCGGGATCGGCGGCGCTCGACCTACCGACGATGCTCCGCGACCGGTGCTGGAACGCTTCGACTTCGGCCGCCGCGAGACCGACGAGCTTCGTGATGACGTCGACTGGTTCGAGGCCAGCAAAGACGGCACCAGGCTCGTTGTCAGCGATCACGGCAGGCTGACCGTCATCCCTGGCGCCCGCAAAGCCGGCAACGACGATCCCGACGACAGGGTCCGGATCGACGGGAGCAGGGCCAGGTTCATGGCAGACCCGGCGGCACTCTGGCGGCAGGCCTATGCCGAGGCGTTCCGCATCGTGCGGCACGACTTCTGGGTAGCCGATATGGCCGACGTTGACTGGGACGCTATCCAGGAGGAGTACCGGCCGCTGCTGGAGCGGATCACCAGCCCGGCCGAGTTCGCCGACGTGCTATGGGAGGTGTTTGGCGAACTGGGCACGTCGCATGCGTACGTGATCCCGGCCGGCCAGACCGCGGGCGGCGGCGGAAATCGGCCCGGCCTGCTTGGCGCGGACCTGGAGCGCACCCCGGACGGCTGGCGGGTGACGCGAGTCGTGCGCGGTGAGAGCTCCGACCCGCGGGCACGCTCGCCACTGGCCGCGCCAGGAGTCGCCGTCGCCGCGGGAGACATGCTACTGGCGGTCGACGGCCGCCCCGTCGGCCCGGCTGGACCGGGACCGCTGCTGACCGGGGCTGCCGGGAAGCCGGTTGAGCTGACGCTTGCTCGGGCCGCGCCGGCGGCCCCAGTCGCTACGGCAGGCCCGGTCGCTACGACAAGCACGGGCAGCGCGCCGCTCCGCCAGCCGCGCAGGGCGGTGGTCGTGCCGCTCAGCGACGACATGCGGCTGCGGTATCAAGACTGGGTCAGCCGCAAGCGCGCCGAGGTCCGCGAGCTTGCCGACGGCCGGGTCGGCTACCTGCACGTTCCCGACATGGTGAGCGAGGGCTGGGCGGACTTCCATCGTGACTTGCGGAGCGAGATGCTCCGCGATGCGCTGATCATCGACGTCCGGGGCAACACCGGCGGCCACACTTCCCAGCTCGTCGTGGAGAAGCTCGCCCGCCGCGTTATCGCCTGGGACGTGTCGCGCGGCCTGCTGCCGTCGACCTACCCCGAGGACGCGCCACGCGGACCGCTGGTCGCGATCGCCGACGAGTGTGCTGGCTCAGACGGGGACATCGTGACCGCCGCCATCCGTATCTTGCGGCTTGGGCCGGTGGTAGGAGCTCGCACCTGGGGTGGCGTCATCGGCTACGACGATGACCACGAGCTGGTCGACGGTACCCGGATGACCGTGCCGCGGCTGGCCTTCTGGATGAACGGCTTCGGCTGGGGAGTCGAGAACCATGGCGTCGACCCCGACGTCGAGGTGATCCCCACGCCCGATGACTGGGCGGCTGGCCGGGACGTGCAGCTGGAGACTGCCGTCCGGCTGGCGCTGGAGGCCTTGCAGGAAAGGCCGGCGGTCCGGCCCCCTGACCCGAGCGAGCGGCCAGCGCGGCGCAGGCCGCCGCTTCCGCCGCGTGCTGGCTGACCGGCCGGGCGAAAGGTGACCGTCCGCCAGCTGGTCTGGGACATGGATGGCACGCTGCTGGACAGCAGCGTCGTCGTCCCGGCAGCCTACGTGGCCGCGGTCCGGCGCATGGGCGGCCCGGAGCTCACGCCGGCGCAGGTCATCGCCAGCTACTCGGTCGGCCCGCCCGATGTGCTGCTGGCTCACCTGCTCGGCCGGAAGCTCGCAGTGGGGGACTCAGAGGCCTATTACGACGAACTGTCGGCCGCCAGGCCGCGGGCATATCCGGGTGTCGAGGACGTGCTGGCCGCGCTGCGGGCGGGCGAGCACTGTGTCGCCGTGTTCACCGGTGCCAGCAGCCGTGCCGCTACGATGCTGCTGGCGGCGGCAGGCATCGCCGTTGACGTCCTCGTCGGCGGCGACGAGGTGAGCCGTCCTAAGCCGGCCGCGGACGGCCTGCTGCTAACAGCCCTGCGGCTCGGCGTCGCTCCCGGCGACCTGGCCTACATCGGCGACGCTCCGATCGACCTGCGCGCTGCGACCGCAGCCGGCGGCATCGGCGCAGCGGCCGCATGGGGCCATCAGTACGAGCGCGCCGAACCAGCCGATATCACGCTTGCCACGCCCGCTGAGGCGCTGGCGCTGCTTAGCAGTGACCGGTAACCAGGCCAGCTACCCAGCCGGACGGCATGACCAGGCTGCACCCGGATCGGTCAGATCGGAGCGGTGTAGCCGTTGAGCCAGTGCACCTGCAGCCAGGTAATCGCGGCAGCCCAGGCGCCGGTGACTTCGAGCACGCCTACAGTGATCAGCAGTATGCCGCCGATTCTGGTGATCAGCCGGGCATGCCGCCGGGCGAAGGCGAAGACGTTGACACCGCGCTGGAATGCGAACGCGACAATCAGGAACGGGATGCCGATCCCGAGGGCGTAGACGAACGCGAGCAGCCCGCCGCGCAGTGCTGTTCCGCTGGTGAAGCCGAGCGTCAGTACAGCGCCGAGAGTCGGCCCCGTGCATGGAGTCCAGCCGAGGCCGAACAGCACGCCGAGCAGCGGGGCACCGGCAAGCCCGGCACGCGGCCGGAAGCCTGGCTTGACGATCCGGCCCGTGAAGCTGAACCGGTCGAATAGCCCGATGAACAGCAGCCCGAGCAGGATGATCAAGCCGCCGAGTACCTGGGTGAGGCCGGCCCGGTGCACGGTCAGGGTGCCGCCGACACCGGCCACCGCCACCCCTTCCAGCGCGTAGAGCGCTGAGAAACCCAGGACGAACAGCAGCGCGCCCAGCATGATCCGGCCGCGGGCAGGCGTTCCGGCGTCGACGAGCCGGGCGGTGGTAGCTGATCCAGTGCTCGCTGCCCCGGTGTTAGCTGATGGGGCCGCGACGCTGCTGCCGGCCGGAGCGGGTGCCAGCGCGAGCGCGCCGCCGCTCCGGCTGACACCGCCGACCGCGGCCTCGACTGGCGCCGGGCTGGCGGCCGCCTCGCGGGGGCGGTCGTTCGCCGCTGCGCCGGACATGCCGGTCAGGTAGGACAGGTAGCCCGGCACGAGCGGTAGGCAGCACGGCGACAGGAACGTGACGGCCCCGGCAGCGGCCGCGACCGGGATGGCCAGCAGCACCGGCCCGGAAACGATTAGGTGCTGCAATCCGCCGCTCACGGTCGTCCGTCCCCCTCTCGCTCAGTCTGATCTAAACTACAGCCCGTAGTGCATCTTCGGTCGAGTCCACGCTAGCTGGCAGCAGCGGCAGCCGGACCGACGGGCTCGGGATCTGCGCCATCCGGTGTAGCACGGATTTGATGACGACCGGGTTGGGCTCGGCAAACAGCGCCTTGGACAACGGTGCCAGCCGGTGCCCGAGTTCCCTGGCATCGTCTGCCTTGCCGTCCCGCCACAGGCTGATCAGGCGGGCGAACTGACCAGGGCACACGTTCGCGGGGGCTGAGATGGCCCCGTCGGCGCCGAGCGCGAGCAGCGGCGAGAGCACCGGGTCGTCGCCGCATAGCACGCTGAATCCGGCTGGCCGGCCGGCCATCATGTCGATCGTGTCCGGGTCGATCGACCCGACCGCCTGCTTGACGCCGGCGACACCGGGCATCTCCGCCAGCCTTGCCATGGCGGGCCAGCTTACCTGCTGTCCGGTCCGGCGGGGGATGTTGTAAATGATCAAGGGAACGGGTGTGCTTGCGGCCAGTGCCCGGAAATGCTCGATCACTCCGGCCTCACCGGGACGGACGTAATACGGCACCAGGACCAGGGCAGCGCGGATGTCCGGATACTGCGCCAGGCCAGCCAGTTCCGCGGCGGACCTGGCTGTGTCGTTCGTGCCGGCGCCGGCGATGAGCGGCGCGGCCCGCTCCCGGCATACCCGGCTGCAGATGGCTAGTACCTGCGACTTCTCCGACTCGGTCAGCGAGGCCGCTTCGCCGGTCGTACCCAGGGCCACGATGCCGGTGGCGCCGTCATCGAGTACCCGGTGCGCCAGTTGTTCCAGCGCGCCTTCGGCGAGGTCACCTTCGGGGGTGAACGGGGTGATCAGCGGGACGAACAAGCCAGCGAGTGTGTCCATGCGCTGATCGTGCCTGCTGACAATCGTGCAGGTCTAGTTCATCTTTCTGGACGGACAGTTAAGCTGAACTTATGCTCGACGTTCGCAAGATGCACTTGCTCCGCGAACTGGCCAGGCACGGCACGATCGCGGCGGTCGCGGAGGCCCAGTTCTGCACGCCGTCAGCGGTGTCTCAGCAGCTCAGCGCACTGGAACGAGAGGCGGGCGTACCGCTGATCCGGCGCAACGGCCGGGGCGTCGAGCTGACCGCCGCCGGCGCGGACCTGGCGGACCGGACCGGGCCCGTGCTCGCGCTGCTCGAGGAGGCGGCGGCCGCGCTCGCCGCCAGCCGGACCGAACTGGCCGGCGAACTGCGCATCGGGGCATTCCAGACTGCGGTCCGGACCCTTCTGCCGCCGGCGCTCGTTGCCCTCGGGGCCGAGCACCCGCGGCTGGAACTGCGCGTGACCGAGCTGGACCCGGCGCAGGCACCCGAGGCGCTGCGGGCTGGCGTACTGGATATCGCGCTGGTGCATGAGTACGACTACGTCCCGGCCGAACCCGATCCCGCGCTACGCACCGAGCCGCTACTGGAAGAGGTGATATTTCTTGCCGCCGCAGCGCAGCCGCGCACAGGGGAGCCGCGCACCGGGGAGCCGCGCACAGCGGAGACGCCGGTGGCGGCCGGCGCGGCGGCCCGCTCACAGTCCCTCGCGGCGGCGCGCGCACAGCCGTGGATCGTAGCCAGTCCGGGCACGCTGTGCCATCTGATGGCGGTGCGGCTGTGCCAGGAGGCAGGTTTCACTCCGCGCATCCGTCACTACGCCGACGACTTTGCCGCGGTGCTGACCCTCGTCGCTGCCGGCCAGGGCGTCGCGCTGGTTCCGGAGCTCGCGCTTGCCGACCGGCCTGACGGAGTCACGCTGACCCCGCTGTCCGCCCGGCGGCGCACGCTGATCGCCTGCCGTGCCGCTGCCTCCGCTCATCCGGCAGTAGCCGCGTGCGCCGCTGCCCTTCAGACGGCGGCGGCAAGCTACCGCGCTGGCGGGTTAGTCCACCGGCGCAGTAGTGCGCGTTCCGCCGCGGTCCATGCCGTCGTTGTCAGCAGGTAGATGCCCGCCGCGAGCGGCACGAAGGCTGCGATCACCACCGTCGTGTACGGCAGTATCCGGCTGATCAGGCCGAGTCCGGCGGGCTGGCCAGGCTGAATGGCTGTGGCTAGCCCTGGGTTGGCTGTCTTGCTCACTCGCGCCGCGACGAATGCGGCGCCAGCCAGCAGCGCGAACAGCCCGACAAATAGCAGCCCCTGGGTACTCGCCGGGCCCGCCCCGGTCAGCCAGTGGCTGCCGAGTGGCGTGGTCAGCAAGTCCCTGGTCAGCAGCGAGTTCGGCTGTCCGGCTACCGTCGCGGACAGGAAGAGGCGGTACATGATGCTGAAGAACGGCAGCTGGAGCAGCAGTGGCAGACAGCCGGCCAGCACGCCGCCGCCTTCGGCCCGGTACAGCGCGGTGAGTTCCTGCTGCAGCTTGTCTGGATGGTTCTGGTAGCGCTTGCGGAGCTGGGTGACTTTGGGTTGCAGCGCGGACAGTCTCGCCTGGCCGCGGAAGGCGTGATAGCTGAGCGGGGACAGGAGCAACCGAACTCCGGCGGTGAATGCGACGATGGCGACGGCAGTGGCTATGCCGCTGCCGAGCGGGTTCAGGAAGACTGAGAGCGCAACGACGATGTGGTAAGCGACGCCCATCGGCGCGCTGAGAAAGCCGAGCATGACGAGACCCTCCAGCGGGTTCGGGAGATTCCGGGATCAGCTGGAGACGGCCGCACTCAGGTAACCGCGGTGAAGGCCAGCGGCAGGCTCAGACGGCCGCCGGGGCCGCCGATGGAGCTCTGGGCCGGGCACGGCCGGCCGCGTCTGGATTGCGCTGGCGCTGGAAGACGGCGCCCTGGGATTTCTGCCGCTCTGCGAGGGCCCGCTTGAGCAAGGCGCCTGCCTGCTCGGCACTCGCCAGCCGGGCAGAGCGGGCAAGCATGGCAATAGCTGCCCCGGCGAGCGTCATGGCGGCGATCGCGATCAGCTCGGACGCAACCGGGAGACCGTGTGCCGTGGGCTGCAGCCACGTAGCGACTGCCGATGTCGCGATCGCCCCCAGCGCGCTGAGCACTACCGCGACTTCGGCCCGGAGGACGCCTACTCTCCGCACGCGGCTAACTGTACGCCGACGCAGCGGCTAACGGCAGGTTCACCCGAGGCGGATGATGCGAGTCCGGAAGCTGGCTCCGTAACCTCCCAGCAAGCGCTGACTTCACGGCGGAGTACAGCACGCCCAGCAAGGGGGCACGGACTATGAGCCATACGACAGGACGGCCAGAGGCCGGGAGCCAGGCAGGTCAGGAGCAGGCTAGAGAATACGCGCCGGGTGCTCAGCACGCACCGGTTGCCGAGCGCCGCGGCGGCGGGGGCGCATTCGCCGGCGCGGTGCTAGCCGGCGTCCTGATGATCCTGACCGGCCTGTACAGCTTCCTGGCCGGCCTCGCCATGATTCTGCGCGCGCCGTTCTTCGTCTATCACGGCGGCTATCTCTACGCCTGGAGCACTCACGGGTGGGGATGGGTCGAGCTGATCCTCGGCGCGGTCGTGGTCGCGGCAGGAGCCTGCGTGCTGCTCGGCATGGTATGGGCCAGGGCTGTCGGCGTCATCCTGGCGACGTTGAGCGCAGTAGCCAGCTTCATGAGCCTGCCGTTCTACCCGATCTGGTCGATCATCCTGATCGCGGTTAACTTGTTCATCATCTGGGCAATGGTCGCCTACAGCGGGCGCCGTAGCTATGTCTGAGGTCGCGGCCGGTCGGTATCACACCAAAAGTCATTACATACCGGACTCAGCCGCCGTGCAGCTTCACCCGAGACGGATGATGCTGCCGTAGCGGATGCCTTCGTAACGTGAGTTGAGTAGCACGGCGGCCGGTCGCCAGCCGTGCGTGTCCCTGTACAGATTCACAAGGCCCAGGCGCCTCAGGGTCCTGGGTGACGCTCGCAGTAGGCCAGATGAAAGGGGCTACTTCGATGAGCAGTCCGCAAGAGAGAGGTACCAGCTACGAGCGTGAGGCCGCTACTCAATCGGGCGGTCAGCACCGGGCAGGTACTGCGCCGCGCGAGGCTGCCGAGTCCCGGCAGCCTGGCTCCCAGGCCGGGTACGAAGCCCGCGAGCGCGAGCGCGAGAGGTACGAAGCCCGTCAGGCGGTAGCCGGAGCGTTCACGGTGCTCGCGGCGACCCTGATGATCCTCTCGGGTCTTTGGGGCTTCTTCGTCGGCATCACCGGTGTGCTTTCGGGGGGTTTCTACGCCACGGTGCCGGCGACCTACACCTTCAGCCTGAGCCCGTACTGGTGGGGCATCGCGCAGCTGTGTATCGGCGCCGTCGTCTTCGCCGCAGGCGTCTGCCTGCTGCTGGGGATGACGTGGGCCAGGGTGGTCGGCGTCACATTCGCGGTCATCAGCGCCCTGGCGAATTTCCTGTTCCTGCCGCACTATCCGATCTGGTCGATCATCGTGATCGCGCTCGACGTCATCATCATCTGGGCGCTGACGACCAGCCACGTCCGGCGACTGGCGTAGTAGCCGCGAGACCGGCCGCTTGCAACCAAGAAACGGCGCCCCGCCTGCGGCGGGGCGCCGTTTTCGCGGTTCGTGCCGGTCTCAGGCGTTGGCGCGCTGCATGGTGTTGTGCTGCTTCCAGGCGTTGGCCCCGGCGGCGGTGGCAGCCGTGGCCTGGCCGAACTTCTGCTTGACCACCTCGCTCGGCGGTACTTCCTGCTCGCGGAACCACTGCCGGGCAGCCGACATCATGGCAGCCCCGCCGACGATCATGCCGGCGATCCCGATCATGCTGCCAGCGCCGATCAGGCATGCGCCAATGATCATCGGCGTGCTATGCAGCTTGAACCCGCCTGTTTGGTAACTATTGCCGTTGTTCATTGCATCCTTCCTGGCGTTGTGGGCGATCCAGACCGTTCCCGTCCCCAGGGCCCGCGCGTCATCCGTTCCGGGTGATTGCCTCCTGCTATCGGCTCGCAGATGCGCGCAAGCGTGCCGTAGGCGTCATGCCAGGAATCGGCAGATACATGCCGATCATTCGCAAAGATCGCACCGGGTTCACCCACGCGGGGTGACGTATTCGGCGGGCCGCAGCGGGACGATGTGGTGATCAACCGAGGGGCACCCATGGATTACCCGCCGATCGCCGCGCACGGCCTGATCGGAGACCTCCAGACCGCGGCACTCGTCGCCACCGACGGCACCGTTGACTGGCTCTGCCTGCCGCGGTTCGACTCGCCGAGCGTGTTCGCCTCGCTGCTGGACATGCGCAAGGGCGGCAGGTTCGCGCTCGCGCCGGTCCGCACGCAGTACGTAACCGCGCAGATGTACCTGCCGAACACGGCCGTGCTGGTGACCAGGTTCCTGTCTGAAGGCGGCGTCGCCGAGGTCGCGGACTTCATGCCGGTCAGCAATCCCACCGTGGCGACCGAGCGGCACCGGCTGGTGCGTCAGGTCACCGGGATCCGCGGGAGCGTCAAGCTGAAGGTAGCCGTGCAGCCGCGTCCGGACTACGGCCGGGCCCGGCTTAAGACCGTGGTGCATGAGAACGGAGTCGTCTTCGAAGGCAGGCCGAGGATGAGCCTGTCCAGCAACTGGCCGCTGAAGGTCGACGACGACGGTGATGTCACGACGCAGTTCACCGTCCATGCCGGCGAGATCGGCGCGCTGGTGCTCGAGTCGGGCCACACCGCCAAGCCGATCGTGATCGGGCAGAGGCCGCTGGCGAAGATGTTCGAGGCAACGGTCGACTACTGGCGGCAGTGGATGGGGGCCGGAACATATCGCGGCCGGTGGCGCGAAGCCGTCCAGCGGTCGGCGATGGCGCTCAAGCTGATGCAGTACGCGCCGAGCGGCGCGCTGGTCGCGGCCCCGACCGCTGGCCTCCCCGAGCAGATCGGTGGCGAGCGTAACTGGGACTACCGCTATACCTGGATCCGCGACGCGTCCTTCTCCGTAGGCGCCCTGCTCAGGCTCGGATATTCGGACGAGGCCATGACCATGGGCACATGGATCAAGGATCGCTACGAGGAGCGCACGAGAACAGAGGACGGGCCGCCGCTGGCCATCATGTACCGCGTCGACGGCAGTTCCGACCTGGCCGAGGAGACCCTCGATCATTTCGACGGCTACCGCAAGTCGCGGCCGGTCCGGATCGGCAATGCCGCAGGAGACCAGCTTCAGCTGGACATCTACGGCGAGGTCATGCAATCTATCTACCTCACCTTGGAGGCCAGGCCCGACGTGCCGTTGACCGATCGCGCATGGCGGGATCTAGGGGCGCTGCTCCACTGGCTCTCCGAGAACTGGCATCTGCCGGATGAAGGCATCTGGGAGACACGCGGCGGCCGCAAACCGTTCACTTACGGGCGGCTGATGTCGTGGGTCGCGTTCGACCGGGCCATCAGGATCGCGGCGGCCGGGGGGCTCCCAGCCGACTTGCCGCGCTGGACCGCCGTAAGGGACGAGCTGTATGACGCCGTCATGGATAAGGCCTGGAATCGCGCGCTGAAGGCATTCGTCCAGTACGAGGGCAGTGACGTGCTCGATGCGTCGGCGCTGCTCATGCCGGTTACTGGCATGGTTTCGCCGGCCGATGAGAAGTGGACCTCCACGCTGGCAGCGATGGAGAAGACCCTGGTCTCGGACAGTCTCGTCTACCGGTACGACCCGAAGGCGTCACCAGACGGGTTGCAGGGCTCAGAAGGTACGTTCTCACTCTGCACCGGCTGGTACGTCGACGCGCTGGCCCGGTCCGGGCGGCTCTACGAGGCGCAGCTCGTCTTCGAGAAGATGCTGACGTACGCAAACCACGTCGGGCTGTTCTCGGAAGAAATCGGTCTGACCGGGGAGCAACTCGGCAACTTCCCGCAGGCCTTCACGCATCTGTCCTTGATCAACGCCGCGGTCAACCTGGATCGCCACCTCGATGGCAGGGCGCTGCCTGGTCGCATCGGGGTATGAGCACGACAACGAAAGGAGCAACTATCGATGCCCACAACGGCATGGCGGTTCGCCGGTACCGAGGGGGCTGACAAGGCAGTCGCCCGGATCAAGCAGCTGGACAGCCAGGACATGATCAATGCGATGGATGTCGCGGTGCTCCGGTGGCCGGAATACGCCACCGAGCCGACGACACAGGAGCATGTCACCGCCGGAGGCGGCAAGGTCGCTCATTTCAAGCGCAAGCTCCAGCATTCGGTCATTGATAGCTCGATGATCGATACGGTCAAGGGCGATCTCCTGCCCGGTACCTCGGCGATGGTGCTGCTGAGCGCGGATGCTGACATCGATGCCGTCGTTAATGCCTTCCGGGGCCAGCCCCTGGATCTACTCCGGACCGACCTGTCGGTGCCTGAGCAGGACCGGCTGCGGCTCGCTGTCAACCAGGCCCGCCAGCAGAGCGGCGGGGGAGACGCCCCGATCTGATTCGCGGTGCTGCACATCCGGGTTGTCAGCCCGCCCGCCGTTACGCAGCGCCTGGTGGCGCATCTGAGCGCGGACCCGGGCGTTCTCAACCTGGTAGTGCTGCCCGGCGCCGCGGTCCCGCCGGCGGCCGGCGCCGGCCCGGACTTCCCGGCCGGGGACGCGGTCCAGTTCGACGTGGCGATCGCTTCCGCGAACGCCGTCCTGGCGCAACTGCGGCAGTTCGGCACTGGCCCCAGCAGGCCGATCATTGTGGCAACGATCGATGCCGCCCTTGCCGACGGGCCGCGCCGGCCGGCCCCGCGGCATGTCTTTCACCGCGATCACGCCCCGGTCTGGGACCTGGTGCATGCCAGGATCGCTGACGACGCGAACTACACACCGACCTTCTTCGCCTTGCTGATCTTCGCGGGCCTTATCGGCGCCTGCGGCATCCTGACGAACTCGCAGATCCTGATCGTTGGAGCGATGGTGGTAGGGCCGGAGTACAGCGCGCTCGTCTCGGTTGCGCTCGGCATTGAGCGCGGTGATCGCCTGACCGTCGGCCGCGGACTGCTGGTGCTGCTTGTCGGGTTCGCGGCGGCAATCGCGGTCACGCTCGCGTTCGCGCTATGCATCCGGGCTGCTGGCCATACACCGAAGCTGTACCTTCGCGGCGTGCGGCCGGTCTCTGACCTGATCAACTCGCCCAACCTGTTCTCGGTTGTGGTTGCCGTCGTGGCTGCGCTGGTAGGCGTGGTGTCATTGACGCTGGCGAGGGCAAGCACGCTTATCGGGGTGTTCATTTCGGTCACTACCATTCCGGCCGCCGCCGACATCGCAGTGTCGATCGCCTACGGAGGCTGGCGCGAGGCCCGGGGCTCGACGCTGCAGCTATTGCTGAACGTCGGGTTGCTCATCATCGTCGGCGCACTGGGACTACGCGGGCAGCGACTCATCTGGCGCCGGTGGACAGCTAGCAGAGTGGACAACTAGCTGAGCTGCTCGAGCGCGTCGCGGACGGCGCGGTGGAATGTCGGGTAGGCGTAGATCATCGCGGTGAGCTGCCGGACTGGCACGGCGGCGTGCACGGCCAGGGTGAGCATGCTGAGGACCTCGCCGCCCATCGGCCCGGCAGAGGTGGCACCGACGAGGACACCGCGGTCGGCGTCTGCGACCAGCTTGATGAATCCGGCGTTCCCGGCCTTATGAATCCAGCCGCGGGTCGAGGCTGGGATCTGACTGCTGCCGGTCGCGACGTTGCCGAGACGATCCCTGGCCTCCGCCGCGGTCATGCCCACGCGGCCGATCTCCGGGTCGGTGAAGGTGACTAGCGGCACCGCGTGATACTCCGCCCGGTGGTGCGGCCGGCCGAGGATCGCGCTGACGGCTATCTCCGCCTGGTACATCGACATGTGTGTGTAGGCGCCATGGCCGACCACGTCGCCGATCGCCCACACGCCGGGTGCCGCGCGCATCTGGTCGTCGACCGGGATCGACCCGGCGCTTTCGTCCAGGCCCAGGGCGCCGATCCCGAGGCTCGCCAGGTTGGTCGCGCGACCGGTGGCGACAAGCAGCCGGCGCGCCCGTACCTGGCTGGCGTCGGCCAGGGTGAGCGAGAAACCGCCGGCGTCTTGGCGCACTGATTCGGCTCTGGCCCCCGTGCTGACCGTGATGCCTTCGTCGGTGAATACCTTCGCGATGAGCTCCCCGGATTCGGGCTCTTCCATCGGCAGCAGCCGGTCCGCTGCTTCCACGACGGTGACGTGCGCGCCGAAGCGGGCGAAAACCTGGGCAAGCTCGGCTCCGACCGCGCCGCCGCCGAGCACGGCGAGCGACTGCGGCACATCCTCGGTCTCGATGACCTCGCGGTTGGTCCAGAACGGCGTGCCAGCCAGTCCGGGGATCGGCGGGACAGCGGGCTCGGTGCCGGTGTTGATCACGACTCCGCGCCGGGCGCGGAGCAAGTTCGCCCCGACGGTAACCTCGCCTGGTCCGGTGATCCGGCCGTGGCCACGGAACAGGGTGCCGCCCGCGCTGGTGAACCGATCCGCCGCGGCGGTGTCATCCCAGTTGTCGGTTGCCTCGGCGCGGATCCGGCCCGCGACCAATGCCCAGTTCGGCGAGACCATTGACGCGCCGGCCATGGCCGGAATACGGCATCCCTCGGTGAGCAGGTTTGCTGCCCTGATCATCATCTTCGACGGGACGCAGCCCCAGTACGGGCACTCGCCGCCGACGAGCCGTGCCTCGACTCCGGCGACCGACAGGCCGGATTTCGCCAGTTCCGTGGCGGCGTACTCGCCACCTGGTCCCATGCCGAGGACGACAATGTCGAACTCACGCAAACCCTGACCCTCGGTCATGCTGGCCTCCGGCTCGGCGGTAGGAGCCCGCCGGCCGCGTATCGGCCGCGGGGCGCCATCTGCCCACTAACCATGTTCCTGCGAATCTGCGAATGACTCGTCGCGCGTGAGCGGAAATCGCGGCTAAGGCCACTGCGATACCCGTTGTGGCGGCGCCAGCGGCCAGCCGCCGGCGGCGAGCCGCGCCCGGACTCTGGCGATGTCGGACTCGCCGGGCCGGGCATGCGTGACGTCCTTGATAGCCGCGCGGATTGCCCCGGCGCAGGCGGGGTCGGCGCTGTCCTCCAGTTCCGCAGCGATGGCCTTGACCTCGTCTTCGGTCAGCTGGCTGCCGAGCAGGGCGAACAGCGGGATGTAGTCGACGCTGGGGACGCCTTCCGGGTACCCGGCGCGCAGCCAGGAGATGATCTGTCTCAGGAACGAGGGCAATGCCATCGCGGTAACTCCGGTCGTCAGGACAAACGTTTGCGTTACTTCGCTCCGTGGCCGCTGATCACGACGATGTAGATGCCATAGCCGATCGCCGCCAGCACGATGGCGAAACAGGCAGCGGCGATCGGGATCCCGGCCCGGCTGCCGCCGACGAGTTCGTCGTCGGAGATCTTGACGTGCCCTTTCCCCGGCGTGCCCAGCGCGCGCAACCCGATCGCGAAGAGGGCTGGCAGTCCCGCTCCGGCCAGCAGGCCGACAACGACGATCTCCCAGACGGCCCGCAGGTCGATCCAGCTGCTCACGGGGTCACCCCGGCTCGCGACGGGGCCACTGTGCCGGTCCAATCGGAGTTCACGTTCTTCCGGTTCACCCTGGTGCTGCGTGACCGCCAGTAGATGGCCGCCGAGATGCCGATCAGGAGCACCAGGTCGACGAGGATCCCGGCCGTGCCGCCGACTGCGCTCGCGATGAAGTAGCTGATCGCGCCCATTAGGCCAGCTGACGGCAGCGTGATGATCCACGCGACGCCCATCCGGCCGGCCACGTTCCAGCGCACCTGCGCGCCCTTCTTGCCTAGTCCGCAGCCGAGAATCGAGCCGGTCGCCACCTGCGTGGTGGACAGCGAGTAGCCAAAGTGAGTCGAGAGCAGGATGACTGCGGCCGACGACGACTCCGCGGCGAAACCCTGCGGCGGCTCGATCTCGACCAGTCCCTTACCCAGCGTCCTGATGACGCGCCAGCCGCCGGCGTACGTGCCGCCGGCGATCGACAGCGCGCAGAGCACTACGACCCACAGCGGCGTCGTGGCACCCCCGGCCAGCGTGCCGTTGGTGATCAGCGCCAGCGTGATGATCCCCATGGTTTTCTGCGCGTCGTTCGTGCCGTGCGCCAGCGAGACCAGGGACGCCGAGCCGACCTGGCCGATCCGGAAGCCATGCCGCCGGCTGCCTTCCCGCATCGACCTGGCAATCCGGTAGACGAGATATGTGCCGACGGTGGCGACCAGTGCCGCGATGAACGGCGCGAGGACGGCGGGAATGATCACCTTCGATACCAGGCCCTGCCACTTCACCGCATGCGAGCCCGCGGCCGCCAGCGTGGCGCCGATGATGCCGCCGATCAGCGCGTGTGACGAGCTGGACGGGATGCCGAAGAGCCAGGTGATGAGGTTCCAGATGATCGCACCGGCCAGACCTCCGAAGACCACCGCCAGCGTGACCAGGCCAGTGCTCACCAGGCCGTTCGCGATCGTGGCGGCCACGCTGAGCGACAGGAACGCTCCGACGAGGTTCAGTACGGCGGACAGCGCGACCGCTGCCCGCGGGCCGAGTGCTTTGGTGGCAATTGACGTCGCCATGGCGTTGGCGGTGTCGTGAAATCCGTTGGTGAAGTCGAAGGACAAGCCGGTGACGATGACCAGAGCGAGAACTACATCGTTGCTCACAAGGCGAGATGTTACGTAGCGTAGTGCCCAGCTACTTAGAGCGACCCTGAAGCTGGCAAGTCAGGTTCTGCGAGACGCCTGCGCGAACTCCGTAGTTGTTTCATGGCCTTTGGCGCCCGGTATGCGAGTTTTGCCCCCAGCAAGCGACTACGGAGTCGCCGGCAAGCCCCGCTCAACCTCGGTGATACTTACTTGCTCTAGGCGCAGCGCTCCGGTCAGCTCGTCAAGCACCCGCCGTCCGTCGATCGCGCCGCAGCTGAACAAGTCGATCGCGATCAGGCTCTCTTCGGGCCAGGTGTGGATGCTCAGGTGCGACTCGGCCAGGATCAGGACAAGGGTGATGGCGCCGTTCGGGAAGACGACGTGGCTGGTTTCCAGCACGTGACCGCTGCCGGACTTGACGGCTGCGACAGCGAGCCTGGTCAGGGCGTCGACGTCGGTGACCGGCGAGGCAGGCGTGCACACCGCATCAAGGGCATACAGGCGCTTCGCTGAGACCGCTTCGGAGCGCCGGAGGTCGGTGTAGCTGCTGGCCGCTTCCATACCCGGCATGATGTGCGAGGATACCGTACGACCCGCTGGCCTGCCCGGACCTGTGATCCTCGGCAGAGCCGGCCGGCACTCCAGACGCCGCGCAGCTCAAACCCTCCAGTCTTGGTGGCCACATAACCGACAAATCCGCCGCAGGGAGTCAGCAAACATTGAGGGTGTGCGGGCTCGCGGGCCGGCGGACGACCGATTGACGCCCTATGAGAAAACGTAATTGATGGATGTGGACAAGGTCGTGGCCGAGGTCGCGGCAGCGGTCGGCCTGGCTGAGGGCGAATCGGGTATCCGGGACATTCTGGCAGCCTTGCTTGAGGCTGAGCCCGTGGCGGTGCGCGAGATTGCCCGGCAGGCCGAGCTTCCTGTGCCGATCGTCGCCGCGGCATGCAATGAGCTGCGCAGGCACGGTGTCGTGGACACGCAGCGGCCAGTCCGCTTCACCTCGGCCGGACGGTCAGCCGCGGCTGCTGCTGCCGGCCCGGTCGGCCTGCCCGTGAGCTGCCGTGAGTGTGACGGGCGGGGCGTGGTCGTCCCGCCTGAGCTCGCCGGGCTAGCCGCTACATTGCAGCAGGCGGCCGACGGCGCGCCGGGGGCCAAGACGGAGCTGGATCAGACGCACTGCACAGTCACCACCAAGCTCAGCCGCGTGCTCAAGCTGCACGCGGCGCACGCGCTGGCCGGGCAGCGGATCCTGCTGCTTGGCGACGACGACCTGATCTCGGTCGCCCTGGCGCAGTTCGCCGCGTGGTCCGGCAATCCCGGCTTGATCCGGCGGCTGACGGTGGTCGACGCTGACCCGGACGTGCTGGACTGGATTGGCCGGCAGGCAGCTGGTACTGGCGTGGCCGTCGAGCTGGTCTGCCACGACCTGCGCACGTCGCTGCCGTCGCCGCTGGCCGGCTCGTTCGACGTGGTGCTGACTGATCCGCCGTACACCGTCGCCGGCGCGGAGCTCTTCCTCAGCCGCGCGGTGTCCGCCCTAGCAGCCCAGCCCGGCCGGCACGTGTTCTTCTCCTTCGGCGCGCGGCGGCCCGACGAGATGCTCGCGGTGCAGCGCGTCATGGCCGAGATGGGCCTGGTCCTGCGCTCGGCAACGCCGGGATTCAACTCTTACCTGGGCGCCGGGGTGCTGGCCGGCACGAGCAACTTGTATCACCTGCGAACCGCGGCCGGCGCCAGCCCGCTCATCGTTGGTGAGTACGACGGCCCGCTCTACACCGCTGATAACAGGGCAGCGGCAACGCGGCCGTACCGGTGCGCGCAGTGCAAGGCGGTGCATCAGGTCGGTCCTGGGAGCCGGTGGCCGCAGATCGCCGCGCTGCAGGCGGCGGGCTGCCCGGAGTGCGGCGGCAGGACCTTCCGGCCGATGCCCCTGACGCCGCGGCCGGCGCGTCCCCCGGTGCTGCGATGAGCCCTGGTGCTGCGATGAACTCCGATCCGCGTTACCTGGTCCGGCCGGCCACCCAGGAGGACCTCGAAGCACTGGTCCGCTACGAGATCGAGATCGCGGTGGTCTCGTTCGCGGACGAGGCCATCACCGATCCGGCCCTGCACCGTAAGCGGGTCGCGGGCGCGCTTGGCAAACCGGGCGAGATCACCCTGGTGGCGGCCGAGCGGCAGGAGCCCGGCGTCCCGCTCGGCTGGGCCTGGCTGTCAGCGCGCACCAACTCGCTCACCGGCGACCGGTACGGCAACTTCAGGTCACTTGCGGTGTCCGACGTGCCGGACCGCAGCCTCATCGCCGAGCTCCTGATGGCTGCCGTCCTCGCCGCGGCCGACCGGAACGGGATGACGCAGCTCACCGGGAAGGTTCACGCCCGCAACGTGGGCATGCGCGCGCTCTACCGGAAGTTCGGCTTCTCCGCGACGCACCTGACCATGGAGCGCAAGGCGGATTCATGATCAAGTGCGTGGTCTGGGACATCGACAACACCTTGCTGACTGGCGTCTACCTGGAATCGGGTGCGGACCTGCCGGGCGCTGACCCGGAGCTGGCCGGCGTGCTGCGCGAGTTGTCCGGGCGCGGCATCCTGAGCGCCCTGGCCAGCCGCAATCCGCCTGCGGCAGCCGACTACGTGCAGCAGCTGACCGGCGCGGACTTCGCCGCGGTGGAATGCGGCTGGGGCAGTAAGGCCGACGCGATCGGCCGGATCGCCGCCGGGCTGGGCCTGGCGACGGACGCTATCGCCTTCGTCGACGACGACATGCTGGAGCGCGCCGAGGTGGGCGCCGCGCTACCTGACGTGCTCGTGCTGACGCCGGAGGATGCCGCGGAGGCACCAGGCTGGCCGGAGTTCAGCCCGGCTGTCATTACGGCTGAGGCACGCCGCCGCAGTCAGCTGTATGCGGAGCGTCGCCGCCGGCAGGCCGCCGCGAACGAGTTCGGTGGCGGCCGGGACGACTTCCTGCGGCATGCCGGGACTCAGATCACGATCGCACCGGCTGTGCCTGATGACCTGCCCCGGTTGCACGAGCTCTCGGTTCGCACCCACCAGCTCAACTCAGCGGGCGAACCGGTGACCCAGGCCGATCTCGCCGGCCTCCTCGCCTCCCCGCGCGACACCGTGACCACTGTGCGGCTGGCGGACGACTTCGGCGACGACGGCCTGGTAGGAGCCGCGATAATGACCGGGAACGGCGGTAACCGCGGGCCGGCTGCGCGCGTTCCCGCTCCGGTGCTGGTCGTCACAGTGCCGTTGATCATGATGTCGTGCCGTGCGCTCGGCCGCGGTGCGCTGGACGCGCTGCTGGCCTGGCTGTGCCGGTCGGCGGCCGCCGACGGGGCGGCTGAGCTGCGAGTGCCGTGCCTGGTCACCGAGCGCAACGTGCCGATGCGGCTGGCGCTGGCAGCGGCCGGGCTGCGGGCCGATGCGGGCAGCGTTGCGCCCGATGGTCGCGCGATCTTCGCCCGGCGGCTGACCGGTGAGCTGCCGGCCCTGCCGGACTGGGTGACCGCCCCGTGACCACCGATCAGGCGGAGGCGGTTGGTGAGGAGCTGCGTGGGATGCTCGCGCAGGTGACGGGCCGCCCCGAGCTGCTTGGCGTGCCGCCCGACACGCCGCTCTTCAGCGCCGGCGCCGGCCTTGATTCGCTGGCTGGCACGCTGCTGCTGCGCCAGGTGCAGCGCCGCTATGGCGTGGACGTCGCCGCTGAGGACCTGAACCTGGATTCGCTGGAAACGCTCGGCACTCTCGCAGCCTTCATCGCCGCCCGGATCTGACCTTCCGCCTGGACCCGCCGGTCCCGGGCCTCCCGCTCATCCGTCTCGACGTGACCACGAACATCGGGACCGTCCATCTGCGGCACCCCCGGTCACGTTAGTCTCAGCTGTCGGCCTCGAGGTCCGGGCTACCCGGGCTGGCGACGCCGGGGCTCAGGCCCTCATCAGCCGTCTCGTTACCCGTCACGCTGCCTGCGCCAAGTGCGGGCTCGTTAAGGTTGTGACGACGGGCCGGCCGGTTCAGGGCTGTGGCTGCCGCGGGGAAGATCAGCACCGACACGACGCCAGCGCCCACCATGGCAGCCGCGTTCGGCGGCAGCATGACGCCGTCGTGAAGGCCGATCTCAGCCAGCGCGATCAGCAACGGCATGGTGGTAGCGGTGATGAACGTCATCTCAAGCCGCCGCCGCAACGGCATCACCCGGACGTAAAACGAGGAGCGACGGCAGCCCGCGGACAACAAGCAGCAGGCCGACGAAGACCAGCAGCCTGACGGGGTCCGCGGCGATGGCGCGGATGTCGAGGGTCATCCCGGAAGCCACGAAGAAGACCGGGATGAAGATGCCGTACCCGACGGCGTCGAGCTTGTCTTCCAGTAGCGTGACAGCCACCCCCATCTTGCGGGTCCAGCGCCGCAGCACCATCCCAGCCAGTACCGCACCGAGCACCACGTCGAGGCCGAACCGCTCGGCCGCAACCAGCAGTACAAGCAGCAGCACTATCGCCCAGCGCAGCGTGGACTGAGCCGTGGCGCGCTGGCCCTGCCTGATAAGGGCCGCCAGGCGGCGATCACCGATAATCCTGGGCGCGGCCGTCAGCAGCACCGCCGCGAGCGCCACGGCCAGCAGCGACCCGATGGCCACAAACTGCTGCCGTTTGGTCAGGAACAGCGAGTTGGCGACGATCGGGAACAGTTCACCCACCGCGCCGGCCGCCAGCACGTACCGGCCGAACTTTCCGGCCAGCATGCTGTGGTCGTGCAGGATCGGCAGCAGCGTGCCGAGGGCCGTGGTGGTCAGGGCCAGGCCGATGGGCGCGAAGTCGCGCACGAAGTCGACGGACGCCAGCACCGCGACTGCGGCAACGGCGAGCATGGCGCTGACTGCCCAGGCAGTCATGGCCAGCCGGCCGGCCTGCTCACGAAATAGCCGGGGGTCGAGCTCGTACCCGGCGAGCAGGAACAGGAATCCGAGGCCGATATTGGACAGTAGCTGGATGCTGCCCGCCTGCGCGAACCTGAGGCCCTGCGGGCCGATCAGCACGCCGGCCAGGATGAGTACGACAACCTGGGGGATCTTGGGGCCGGGCAGTACGGCCACGACGACCGGTGCCAGCGCGGCCACAAGCGTCACGGCAAGCAGCGTTTCGAGGCCTTTGGCATCCACAGTTCCCCCGTACGGCCCGCCGCTAGCCCCCTGCCCGGCGGCCTGCTCAGGATGCCCGGAACCGGGCCCGGCTACTCGCGCCGCTGCGACGACCGGGGGCCCGGCATGATGCCGGGCCCCCGGGCCTGATGCTGCTCGCGAGTTACCTCAGCCAGCCAGGTACTGGTGCAGGAAGATCCTCCCGTCAGTGCGGGATACGTTGGCCAGCGTGCCGTGGACGAGGGCCGGGCCCAGGGCCGTCGTGTTGTTATTGCCGCCGACGAACAGGTGTGAGCTCCAGACGCCTCCGGCGAGGGTCTGGTACCGGATGTGGAACCCGCTCGGGCCCTTGTAGGCGAGCAGCAGGGGACCGTCGCCGTGGATGTCGGCCGAGGCGACTGCCGGGCTGCCGGTGGTCTGCGCCAGTCCGCCGATACCGGCGCTGTCGGTCACCCTTCCGGCAAGGGTCCAGGTCAGCGTGGCGCCGCCGTCCAGGCCGGTACCGGCGCTGTCCGGCGTGGTCGCGTAGCTGATCGGGGCAGTGTTGGGCAGCCCCTTCCAGAACACGTACACGGTGCCGTTGCCGCCGGCGCCGAGGATCTCGGTGAGGGCTGGCTGGGCGCTGGTCGTGGTCGGCTCGGTCTTTGTGCCGCCGCTGATCCAGGCCGACTTGACCGTCTTGGTGCCCCAGGTGAACTTACGGCCGTTCGGACCCGACTCGGTTCCTATCTCGACCCGCACGTGGTTGAAGGGGCCGCGGTAGGCGACGATGACGCGCGAGTTCTTGGCGTTGACGGGGAACAGCGCCGCCGGGGACGCCGAGGTCTCGGAGTACTTGCCGCCTGGCATGACTACTGGCTTGGCCCAGTTGATCGCGCCGTTGTTGGCAACCACGCCGTCGGTGTACTTGATCGCGCTGAGACCACCGCCGCCGATGGTCTTCCACGCCACGAAGACAGCTTCGCGGCCCTTGTTGGTGGCAAAGAGCGCTGCGGACGGCGAGGTGTTCGTGGCGGCGCCGGGGATGACCTTGGTGGCGTGCCACTTGCCGTTGATCCGGATCTTGTACTTGACCTTGTTGTCGAACTGGCCCTTCCAGGCCAGGAAGGTGCCTTGCAGGCCGTTCACGTCGATCGCGGACAGCGCCGGCGTGGTGTTAGTGAAAGCGTTGGGGACCGCAGGATTGTGCTGTGACCATGGCGACGTCGGCGTCGCCATGGCGGCGCCTGCTGCGGCGAGTGCACAGACCGTGCCCGCTGCCGCGGCGACCGCGAGCGTTGCTTTCGAGCGGTGGAGCATCGTAGATCCTCGCGTTCTGTGGACGATGAGCCTGCCGCAGGTGCGGGAGGCAACCCGAACGCTAGGCCAGCAGCGTCGCCGCAGCTTCGTGAAAACCTTTGGACTTAGCTGGGTTTTTCCTGAGTGCGCCCGCCCGGCCGGGGCGCAGCCGCCGCATAGCCAGTCAGCCTGCATGATTGGTCTCGTGGCGGTGACTCCTACCTTCCCCAGCCGGGAGACCCTGGACCGGCTCAGGTTCCGCCCGCTCGATGTCCTGGTCGGCGTTGCCGTGCTGGTGCTGATCTACGCCGTGGTGCGGGTGGGCGCGGGAGCAAGGGCGCCGGTGCACCAGTCCTCGACGATCAGCCTCGACCCGTCGAACCTGCCCTACTACGCGGCGCGCAGCCTGCTGCGGATGTTCATCGCGCTGTTCTTCGCCTACGCCTTCAGCCTCAGCTACGCGTACGTCGCGGCGCGCAGCAGGCGCTGGCGCCGGGTGCTGATCCCGGCCCTGGACATCCTGCAGTCCGTCCCGGTACTCGGCTTCCTGGCCATCACCGTGACCTTGTTCGTCGCGCTCTTCCGCGGATCTGAGCTCGGGCTCGAATGCGCGGCGATATTCGCCGTTTTCACCTCACAGGCGTGGAACATCACGTTCTCCTTCTACCACTCGCTGATCAGCCAGCCTGCCGAGTTCAACGAGGCCAGCAAGCTGATGGGACTCTCCAGGTGGAAGCGGTTCTGGACCGTGGACGTGCCCGGCGGCGCGATCGGGCTGGTCTGGAACGGGATGATGAGCTTCGGCGGGAGCTGGTTCTTCCTGACCGCATCTGAGTTGATCACGGTGAACAACCGCAGTTACACGTTGCCCGGAGTGGGCTCCTACGTCGCAGTCGCCGAGCGGGAAGGCAGGCTGGCCGACGTAGCGTGGGGCATCGTCACCATGATCATCATGATCCTGGTGGTCAATTTCTTCTTCTGGCGGCCGCTCGTCGCCTACGTGGACAAGTTCCGGGTCGAGCAGTCCGAGTCCGAACTGAAGGCCAGGTCGCTGGTACTCGACGCGCTGCGCCGGTCCAGCTGGCCAGCCCTGATGGGACGGGGCAAGCGAGCGCTTGCCGAGCCGGTCAACGCTTTCATGGCACGGGCTACCGGCCTCGAGGATCAGAGCCTGGCCAGCAGCGCGTCCCGCCGCCGGGCGGCCGACCTGACGTTCGCGATCGTCGTGACCCTGGCGCTCGGCTATGGCCTGTACAGCATGCTGGCCTACATCGCCACCGGCAGTAACGGCCTGGCAATATTCGGGACCACGTTCACCGACGGCTTGCTGACGTTTCTCCGCGTCGTCGTCGTGGTGACGGTGGCGTCGCTGATCTGGGTTCCGGTCGGGGTCTGGATTGGCTTCAACCCGCGGGTCGCTCAGTTCATGCAGCCGATCGTCCAGGTCCTCGCCAGCTTTCCGGCCAACTTCGTGTTCCCGTTCGCCATTGTCATCTTCCTCGACCTCGGCATTAGCCTGAACTTCGGCGCCATCGTCCTGATGGCCCTGGGCACCCAGTGGTACGTCCTGTTCAATGTGATCGCCGGGGCGAGCGCCGTCCCGTCGGACCTGAAAGAAGCCATGGACAATCTCGGCGTACGCGGCTGGGACCGGTGGCGGCGGCTGGTACTGCCGGCTATCTTCCCGGCCTACGTCACCGGCGCGATTACCGCAGCCGGAGGTGCCTGGAACGCGACGATCGTCGCCGAGATCGTCAGCTACAACCACCGCCAGCTCGTCGCCAGGGGCCTCGGCAGCTTCATCGCCCAGAACACCGGTCATCTGCCCGAGCTGTTCGCCGGGTTGCTCGTGATGGCCCTCTACGTCACCGGCCTGAACGTGCTGCTCTGGCGGCGGCTGTACACGCTCGCTGAGACGAAATTCGCGCTCGCATGACCGGCCCGTCGTCCTCACCGGCAGCCCTGACCGAGCCTGCCCAGGCCACGCCGTTGATCAGCGTGCGGTCACTGTGCAAGTCATTCTCCGGGCCCGGTGGCAGGCCGCTGCCGGTACTCGAGGACATCAACCTGGATGTGGCCGAAGGAGAATTCGTCGCCCTGCTCGGCCGCAGCGGCAGCGGCAAGTCCACCTTGCTGCGCTGCATCGCCGGGCTGATGGCGCCGACCGAGGGCGAGGTGCGGTTCCGCGGCCGCCGGCTCACCGGTACCAACCGGGAAACCTCGATGGTCTTCCAGACCTTCGCCCTGATGCCCTGGCTGACCGTTCAGCAGAATGTCGAGCTCGGCCTCGAGGCGCGCGGCGTGCCCGGCGACGAGCGGTCCGAGCGGGCGCTCCGCGCCATCGACATTGTCGGCCTGGATGGCTACGAGTCGGCTTACCCCAAGGAGCTATCCGGCGGGATGCGGCAGCGCGTCGGCTTCGCCAGGGCCCTGGTCGTCGAGCCCGCTGCGCTCCTGATGGACGAGCCGTTCAGCGCACTGGATGTGCTGACCTCGGAAAACCTCCGCGGTGAACTACTGGAGCTGTGGGAAGGTCACAAGTTCCCGACCAAGACCATCGTGATGGTCACGCACAACATCGAGGAGGCAGTACTCCTCGCCGACCGGATCCTGGTGCTCGGGACCAACCCTGGCCGCATCAGGTCCGACATGCCCAACCCGCTGCCGCGCCCGCGCCGCCGCCGGACCCCCGACTTCGACGACCTGGTCGACCAGATCTACCGGATGATGACCAGGCGGCCTGCGGCGGACGAGCGGCCCGCGGCCAAGCCGGCCGGGACCGTCGGTGACACTCCGCTACCGCAGGCCACCGTCGACGGCCTGTCCGGCCTCGCCGAGATCCTGCTTGCGCGGCACGGCGGCGCGGCCGACCTCGCCGACCTGGCCGACAGCCTTGGCCTGGAGGTGGACGCCCTGCTGCCGCTGGTGGACGCCCTGGTTCTGCTGGGCTTCGCCGCGCTGTGCGATGACAGGCTCGAACTAACCGGGAACGGGCATGTATTCGCCGGTGCCAGCATCCAGGACTCCAAGGAGATCTTCGCGAGGGCGTCGCTTGAGCACGCGCCGCTCGTCCGGACCATCTACCGCAGCCTGCGGGGGAGCATGGACGACGCGCTGCCGGCCGGGTTCTTCACCGACATCCTGCGTACAAGCTTCGGCGAGGAGGAGGCTGCCCGGCAACTCGACGTCGCGGTGAACTGGGGCCGGTACGCCGAGTTGTACGACTACGACGCTGTCCGCCGCGAGATCATGCGGGAAGAGCAGGGCATCGGCGCGACCATAGCCGACGCGCCTGCCCCGGTGAGCAGGGGCACGCTGACTACCTATCTCGGCGCGGCCCAGGGTGCTGGCACGACCTACACCATGCTGAAGGAGGGCCGCGCGCTGCGTGCCCGCGGCGAGGACGTCGTCGTCGGCTTCGTCGAGACGCACGACCGCCCGCACACCATCGAGGCGCTCGGCGGGCTGGAGACCGTGCCGCCCGCCGACGGCGAGCTTGACCTGGCCGGGCTGCTTGCTCGCAAGCCTGTCGTCGCGCTCATCGACAATCTCGGCCGGCACTCGGTCCCGATCGAAGCTCTGCGCAGCGCGGGCATCGACGTTGTCAGCACCACCGAGGTAGCGGACGTGCAGCGAGTCGCGGCCGAGGTGGAAGCGGTCACCGGGCGGTCGGCACCGGGCCGGATCACCGACGACGTGCTCGCCGGCATCGACGCGCTGCAGTTCGTCGACTCATCGCCCGAGGCGCTCCGCAAGCGGCTGCGGCACGGCAACATCTACCCGCCCGATCAGATTGAGGCCGCGCTCGCGACCGAGTTCCAGCCGGCCAGGCTCGCCGCGTTGCGCGAGATCGGGCTGCGGCTGGTAGCCGACAGCGTCTCCGAGCCTGCCGAACCCCGTCGGCGCGGTGCGCAGGACGTGCTGGTCGCTACCTGGCGGCCGGAACAGGTCGAAACGCTGGTCCAGCATGGGGTCCGGCTGGCACGCCGGAGCGGAGCGCGTTGTTGCGTCCTCGCGGTCAGCCAGCAGCGACCAGGCCCGCAGCGAGCGGTCCAGCAACGACCGACACAGCCGGGGACCGGCCATCCGGCGCACGAGGCTCTCGTCGAACGGGTCGAAGCGGCAGCGACGGCCGGCGGCGCCTCGGTGATGATCAGGGAAAGCCGCGACGCCGGTGCCGCGATCATCTCGGCCGTGCAGGAACTGAATGCGCGGCACCTGGTGCTCGCCGTCCCGTCCGCCGGGCTGATAGAGCGATTGCGCGGCACCTTGCTCGAACGGCTCGCCGGGCAGTTGCCCCACGTGCACCTGCACATCGAGGCCGCACCAGGGCCAGAGTCGCCACTCGCCGCCGAGCCCGGTGACCGCGGCGTGCCGTCACGGCGCCGCGGCGCTATCAGGGTCTATCTCGGCTACGCGCCCGGCTGCGGGACGACGACCGCGATGCTGGAGGAGGCGAACCGGCGCAGGTCACGTGGCAGCGACGTAGTGGTCGGCGCCGTGGATACGCGGGATCGCGAAGACGTGACGGCTGAGCTTGAGCACCTGGAGCGGATCGGCGACGGCGCCACCCTCGACACTGCGGCAGTGCTCGCGCGGCACCCCGAGGTGGTGTGCCTCGATGACCTGACGGCCGGGACGACGACCGCCGAGCGCCGGTTCGCCGCCGCCAGGCGGCTGGCCGACGCAGGTATCACCGTGGTGGGCACAGTCCAGCTGGGCAAGCTTGGCGGCGCTGCGGATGGCGGGTCAGCCGTGTTCCTCGACGAAACGGCCCTGCTGGCACTGGCAGATGAAATCGAACTGGTGGACGTGGCGCCGTCGATCCTGAGAGACCGGGTCCGCCGGGGCATGATCGTGCCACCGGACCAGATCACGCTCGCGCTGCAGTCCACCTTCGCCGATGATCTCTTGCGCACCGAGCGGGAACGGGCATTCCGGATTGTCGCCGAGCATGGCGAGCGACGGCTCGCTGGCTACTCGGGCGAGGCAGGACAGGCGGGCCCAGGGGAACTGCCGGGATCGGACCGGCAGCCGTCGATCCTGGCTTGCGCCGCCCCGTGGCCTGGCATGGAGCCGCTGATCCGGCGCTCCGCGGCCCTGGCCGCACAGGTCGACGGGCTCTTCAGGGTCGCGGTGGTCCGGCTGGGCTGGACCGAGGAGGACACGCTGATCGCGGCCTACGCAGCCATGACCGAGCAGCTGGGCGGCGAGTTCATCACGCTGTCCGCACCGTCCCCGGCAGTGGCTCTGGCGCAGTACGCGCGGGAGCGGCAGGTGACGGAGCTGGTACTCAGCAGGACAGTCCCGGCCGGGCGGTACCCGGTGCTGCGCGAGCTGGCCAGGCTGGTGCACGACGCGGAGTTGCACGTTCTCCCGGCGGACTAGCCGCCGGGGCACCCTCGGGCACGTCCCGGACATCTCATGCAAGGTAGGGTCGAGCCGGAGGAGGCCGATGACCCAGCCGACGCCCAGCGACCACGGTTACCCGGCCGAGCCCCCGGAGCGGATCTGGACGATCCCGAACCTCATCAGCGTGGCCCGGCTGCTCGGCGTTCCGGTATTCCTGTGGCTCGTGCTCGGCCTGCACTCGGCGGCTGGTGACCTGCACTCGACGGCTGGCGACTGGTGGGCGGTCGGCCTGCTGATCGCCGCCGGCGTCTCGGACTGGCTGGATGGCAAGATCGCCAGGGCGCTGAACCAGCAGAGCAGGCTCGGGCAGATGCTCGACCCGGCGGCCGATCGGCTGTACATCGCAGCCACGGTGATCGCGCTGGCGGTGCGCGCGATCATTCCGTGGTGGCTGGTGGCAGTGCTGGCAGCGAGGGAACTGCTGATGGCCGTCGTGCTGGCGATATTGCGCCGCCGCGGCTGGGGCGCGCTGCAGGTTAGCTTCGTCGGAAAGACAGCCACCCTTTGCCTGCTGTACGCATTCCCGCTGCTATTCCTGGGGTCGCATGTCGCCGTCTACTCGGAGACTGCAAGAGTGGCAGGTTGGAGCTTCGTTATCTGGGGAAGTGCCCTGTACTGGTGTTCAGCCTTGCTGTACACCGTGCAGGCCAGAAGACTGCTAGCCGGAGCTGGCCCTGCGCTGGGGTAGGCCAGGACCGGGGCAGGCCGGCGCAGGGGTAGCTACCACTGCTGACAAGGAGGCTCGGCGGCTGTGAAGCCCGTGGTGTTGCCGTGAAAGCTGTGGTCATGGCTGGCGGCGAGGGGACGAGGCTGCGCCCGATGACGGCAAACCAGCCCAAACCAATGCTTCCAGTCGTAAACCGGCCCATCATGGAACATGTACTGCGGCTACTCCGGCGTCACGGGCTCACCGAGACAGTCGTTACCGTGCAGTTCCTCGCCTCAATCGTGCGGAACTACTTCGGCGACGGCGAAGACTTCGGGATGAGCCTGCAGTACGCGACCGAGGAGACGCCGCTTGGCACCGCGGGCAGCGTGAAAAATGCCGAGGACGCACTGCGGGACGAGCCGTTCCTGGTGATCTCTGGTGACGCGCTCACCGATATCGACCTATCCGATCTGATCGCCTTTCATAAGGACAACAACGCCCTCGTGACGGTTGCGCTGGCCCGGGTGCCCGACCCGCTGGAGTTCGGCATCGTGATCATCGATGACGACGGCAAGATCCAGCGGTTCCTGGAGAAGCCGACTTGGGGCCAGGTCTTCTCGGACACTGTCAATACGGGCATCTACGTGATGGAACCCGAGGTCCTCTCCCACGTGCCGGCCGGCCAGGTAGTCGACTGGTCCAGCGACGTGTTCCCCAAGCTGCTGGAGAACGGCGCGCCGCTGTACGGCTGGATCGCCGATGGCTACTGGGAAGACGTGGGCTCGCTCGATAGCTATCTGAAGGCCCAGGCGGACGTGCTGACCGGCAAGGTCAACGTGCAGATCGACGGCTTCGAGGTGTCGCCGGGCGTCTGGATCGCAGAAGGTGCCGAGGTCGACCCGGAAGCGGCGCTGACCGGACCGCTCTGTGTCGGCGACTACGCCAAGATCGAGGCTGGCGCCCAGTTGCGCGAGTTCTCGGTGGTAGGCAGCAATGTGATCGTCAAGGAAGGCGCCTTCCTGCACCGGGCCGTCGTGCACAACAACGTTTACGTAGGCCGCGGCACCACCCTCCGCGGCTGCGTCATCGGCAAGAACACCGACGTTATGAGCCAGGCCAGGATCGAAGAAGGCGCGGTCGTCGGGGACGAATGCGTGATCGAGCCGGACAGCTACGTCTCCGCCGGGGTCAAGGTGTACCCGTTCAAGACTGTCGAGGCAGGCGCGGTCGTCAACACCAGCGTGATCTGGGAATCGCGCGGACAGCGGACGCTGTTCGGCCCCCGCGGGGTATCCGGCCTGGTCAACGTGGAGATCACGCCCGAGCTGTGCGTGCGGCTCGCGAGCGCGTACGCCACCACCCTGAAGAAGGGCGCGGTCGTCACCACATCGAGGGATGCCTCCAGGGCTGCCAGGGCGCTGAAACGTGCCGTGCATGGCGCGCTGAACGCCAGCGCAATCAACGTGGTTGATCTTGAAGCGCAGCCGATGCCGCTGGCGCGATTCGAGACCGCGCGGAGCGATTGCAGCGGCGGGATCGCCTTGCGGACGACGCCCGGCGACCCGCAGTCGCTGGACATCATCTTCATGGACGGCGACGGCGCCGACTTGTCCCAGGCGGCTCAGCGCAAGCTCGAGCGAGTGTTCTCCAGGCAGGAGTACCGCCGGGCCTTCCCCGGTGAGATCGCCGAGCTGTCCTACCCGCCGAGGGTGATCGAGGCATACACGCACGATTTGCTGGGCAGCGTCGACATGACCGGCGTGTTCGGCGCCGGGCTCCGGGTGGTGGCGGACTGTGCCGGCGGCACGACCTCGCTGGTGCTGCCCGGCCTGCTGGGCAAGATCGGCGTGGACGTGCTGACAGTGAACAACCGGCTGGATGAGTCGTCTCCCACTCAGTCGGTCGCTGCGGTGCGAGCCGACATGCAGAGGCTGGCCGAGCTCGTCTCGTCGTTCGGGGCCGCGTTCGGCGTCCGCTTCGACCCGGTGGGCGAGCGGATCGCGCTGGTCGATGACAACGGCTCACTAGTCAGCGACGACCGGGCGCTCTTGGTGGTGCTGGATCTCATCGCCGCCGAACGGCGGAGCGGGCGGGTCGCGCTGCCGGTGACCACCACCCGGGTGGCGGAGGAGGTCTGCCAGTTCCACGGCGTTGAAGTCATCTGGACGCCGACGTCGCTGCACGGCCTTTATGAGGCGGCCTCCGCGCCGGACGTGATCTTCGCCGGAGACGGCAAGGGCGGATTCGTCGTGCCAGGGTTCTCCCGCTCCATCGACGGAATCGCCGCCTTCGCGCAGCTGCTCGGCCTGGTGGCGCGCACCAGGCTTACGCTAAGTCAGATTGACGCCCGGATCCCGGATGCGAGCCTGCTCAGGCGGTCCATGCCGACGCCGTGGGCGGCCAAGGGCATGGTGATGCGGACGGTGGTCGAGGCGGCCGGTGACCGCGAACTCGATATGACTGACGGTGTCCGGGTAATCGAGCCCGGCAAGGGCTGGGTGCTCGTGCTGCCCGATCCGTCCGAGGCGGTCACGCACATGTGGGCCGAGGGATCCGACCCCGACAGCGCGCAGGCGCTGCTGGACGACTGGGCCGCGGTAGTAGAGCGGGCCGGCCACTGATTGCAGACTGGCGGCGAGGATGGCGCCGTACGTGAGACAATCACCGCTCAGGTCTGCTCTGAGCAGCGGATGTCGAGCGATACGGCGGAGGTGCGGCCAGGATGTGGCGAAGGCGGCGCGATGATGCCCGCTCGGGCTGGCCAGCCTCGCGTATCGGGTCAGATAGTAGCGGGTCACGGCGGCGCGGGCCGTTCGGTGCGCGGCGTGCGAGGCGCATGGACCGCCAGGGGCCGGCGCAGGTAGCGTTGACTGTGCCACCGGACTACGCGCGCGTCCCCGCCGCGGCGGCTGCGGCTCCGGTCGCTCATCCGACGAATGGGAGGCTCGGGGATCTGATGCCCAGCGTCTTCTGCACAGCGTGCGGAGCGGAGAATCCGGAAGGCGCGCGTTTCTGCGCGCACTGCGGCACGGCACTCGTCCGGCGGCCGGCTGACCGGGTAGCCGACACGACCTCGACTATCTCGCTCGCCGGTACTGACCTGGATGACGATGACGTGCTCGCGGCGGACGCGGCAGCAGTGGCCGCGCTGCCGCCGGGTACCGCATTGCTAGCCGTCCTCCGCGGCGCCAACGCGGGCAGCCGCTTCCTGCTGGACAGCGACCTGACTCTGGTGGGGCGTCATCCCGATAGCGACATCTTCCTCGACGATGTGACGGTGTCCAGGCGGCATGCCGAGTTCTACCGCCTGGGCGGGAGGTTTGTCGTGCGGGACGTGGGCAGCCTGAACGGCACGTACGTGAACCGCGAGCGGATTGAGGAAGCCGAGTTGCGCGAAGGTGACGAGGTCCAGGTCGGCAAGTTCCGGTTGATCTTCCTAGTCGGGCCTGGCACCACGACCGACTTTGGCGGAGGCTCGCAGGTCGGCTGATGAGCGCACAGCCCGCCCGCGCATATCTAGGCATCAGCGAGGTCCTGGCCCAGCTGCGCACCGATTTCCCTGACGTCTCGGTATCCAAGATCAGGTTTCTGGAGACCGAGGGCTTGCTGACCCCGGCACGGTCGCCGAGCGGATACCGCCGGTTCAGCGGCGCCGACGTCGATCGGCTCCGCTACATCCTGGCGGCCCAGCGCGATCACTACCTGCCGCTGCGGGTGATCAGGGAACGGCTGGCCAGGTTTGAGGCGCCTGCCAGAGCTAACCCGGCGACCGCCAAGCCGGAGCGGCCGGCCGGTCAGCCTCCGCCGGCCGGCCCGGTGACGGTCGGCCCAGCTGGCCCCACCCCAGTTATCGCCGGCC
>DATMMA010000216.1:0-37042 GCA_035570295.1 Streptosporangiaceae bacterium | reverse complement strand
CGTGCTAGTCGACGGCAAGCCGGCCGGAGTCATTACCAGGCAGGACGTTCTGACCTTCTTGTCCGGCGAGCCGGGATAACTGCCGCGACCGGAAAGCGCTCGTTCCTGGTGCGGTTTTCCGGTCCTGAAATAGCCGGTCCTAAAATAGCCGCCTCAGTCGTTAGCGAGGCACGCGCAAAGGAGCGCTTCATGCACGGCCGCGACTCGTTCGAAACCCTGGCGATCCATGCTGGCCAGGAGCCAGATCCGGCTACTGGTGCGGTCGTGCCGCCGATCTACCAGGTGTCGACGTATAAACAGGACGGAGTCGGCGGGCTGCGCGGCAAGGAAGTCGGTGCGGCGGCGCGCTGGATCGAGGGATATGAATACTCGCGCACCGACAATCCAACCCGCGGGGCGCTCGAGGAGTGCCTGGTCGCGCTCGAAGACGGCGCGCGCAGTCTAGCGTTCGCGTCCGGGATGGCGGCGTCCGATTGCCTGCTGCGGGCGGTATGCAAGCCGGGCGACCACGTGCTGATCCCGAATGACGCCTACGGCGGAACTTTCCGGTTGTTCGACAAGGTGCTCACCGGGTGGGGCGTCAGCTACCGGCCGGTGGCGATGTCGGATCCCGCGGCCGTGCGGGCCGCTCTCGCCGAGCGTCCGGCGCGGCTGGTCTGGGTGGAGACGCCGACCAACCCGCTGCTCGGCATCGCTGACATCGCCGCGCTGGCCCAGCTGTGCCGCGACGCCGGCGCCATGCTGGTGGTGGACAACACGTTCGCCTCGCCTTACCTCCAGCAGCCGCTCGCGCTCGGCGCCGATGCGGTCGTCCACTCGACGACCAAGTACATCGGTGGTCATTCTGACGTCGTCGGCGGTGCTGTCGTCGTTGCCGACCCGGCTCTCGGCGAGCAGCTTTATTTCCTCCGGAACGCGGTCGGCTCCGCACCCGGCCCGTTCGACGCCTGGCTGACGCTCCGCGGCGTCAAGACCCTTGCCGTGCGGATGGACCGGCATTGCCAGAACGCGCAGCGCGTGGCCGACATGCTGGCCGGCCACCCGCGGGTGAGTCAGGTGTTCTACCCCGGGTTGCCAGCTCATCCGGGACACGAAGTAGCCGCGAAGCAGATGCGCGCGTTCGGCGGCATGGTGTCGTTCCGGGCGCGCGGCGGCGCGGCCGAAGCGGTCGAGATCTGCGGTCGCACCCGGCTGTTCACGCTCGGTGAGTCGCTTGGCGGGGTCGAGTCGCTGATTGAGCACCCGGCGCGGATGACACATGCCTCGGTGGCCGGGTCGGCCCTTGAGGTGCCTGCGGACCTGGTCCGGCTCTCGGTCGGCATCGAGTCAGCCGACGACCTGATCGAGGACCTGCGCAGCGCGCTTGACGAACGCTAGTGCACGGTGCTGGTTAATGGACGGTGCTGGCTAGTGGACTCCGGCGCGTGGCGGGCGCCAGCGCTGCCAGCCGGGGTGCACGGGAAATAGGCGCGACGGAGCCGGCGGCGCGGCAAGAAGCTGCTGCAGGGAGTGCAGCATGACCCCGTCCGGAACCGGCTCCCACCACGGCTCACGGCTGAGCAGCCGGCCGAACAGCTCGGCTTGCCGCATGCGCCGGCCGTTGCCCGCGGCGGCCGGGCCGAGAACTAGCTCGGCCGGTGCCGGCTGGTCGGCCGCCTGCCAGCGGAGGTCGGCCGAAAGGCGGAGCCTGTCCGCATGATTCGGCAGTGCCGCGTGCGCGGTCAGGCAGTGGAACAGCAGCACGTCGCCGGGCCGGTAGTCGGTCGTGGCCCAGCCGGGCTCATCAGCTGGCAGCAATCTCGCGGCCAGCGGCGGGCCGAGGTGACTGCCCGGCAGCACGGCAAGGCCGCCAAGCGGCACGGGGATGTCCATCAGCGGCAGCCAGCTGGTGAGCATGTCCTGCACGCCGGAAACGGCGAAGTCCTGGTGGATGTAGCGGCCCTTGGTGAGCCTCGATGACGACTCCGGGTAGACGACCCGTAGCACCTTCGCCGGATAGCTGAACGCGCCGCTGCCGAGGATTAGCCGGATCAAGTTTCGCAGCGGCTGCAGGTAGGCCAGCCGGTTAAGCGCCCGGCTAGCCAGGGCTGCCCGGAAGGACGGATCGGCGAGCCCGTCCCTCAACGTGACCGCGCGCTGCGGACCGACGGGGCGGCCTTCGGTGTCAGTCCAGCCGCCGAGGCTCAGCTCGGTGCGCACGCTGTCGTAGGAGGCGCGGACGTCGGCAGGGCGGAGCAAGCGGCGGAAGAACAGGTAACCGTCGGATGCCAGGCGCTGCCGCAGCGCACCGTGATTCGCCTGAAGTGCCATGGAGTCGGCCAGTTCGCGCACGGCACATACGGTAACGCGGAGTTGCGCTGCATCAGGTGCATTGCGTGCTCGGTGAGTGGGCTGACGCCGAGGGCGGTACAAAAGCCGGCCCGCACGTGGATCCGGAGTTCGGCGCCGGCTCGCCTGGCCTTGCTGAATCATGGGTCGGGTGAGCGGATCCGGCCGGGAAGGCCTGTTTGACGCGCTGTTCGGCCGCGGCGCCGTCGGCACCAGTGACCAGGACTGGCTGCAGGCGCTGCTCGATGTAGAAGCCGCGCTGGCGAGGGCGGCAGAACGGGCTGGTCTTACTGCGCCCGGTTCCGGCGCCGCGGTCACCGCCGCAGCCAGGGCGGAGCAGTTCGACGTCGCCGAGATCGGGCGGCAGGCGGCTCTCACCGGGAACCCGGTGCCCGCCCTCGTCCGCGCGCTAACCGCGCTGCTGACTGCCGACGCGAAGGCGGCCGTGCACGTGGGCGCGACCAGCCAGGACATCATCGACACCGCTGTCATGCTGCTGGCCAAGCGGGCGATCGCTGCCATCTGCACTGACCTCTCGACCGCGGCGGACAACACCGCCGACCTTGTCCGTGCCCATGCTGACACGGTGATGGCAGGCCGCACGCTGCTGCAGCAAGCGGTGCCGGTTACGTTCGGCCTGGTCGCGGCCGGCTGGCTCACTGGCATTGACGAGTCCAGGCGCGAGCTCGACCGGGTGCGTGCCACCAGGCTGGTGATTCAGTTCGGCGGCGCTGGCGGCACGCTGGCATCGCTCGGCGCGGACGGGCTCGCGGTCGCGGCGTTGCTCGCGGACGAGCTCGGACTTGCCGAGCCCGCGCTGCCATGGCATACCGACCGGCTGCGGATCGTGCAGATCGGCGCCGCCCTTGCCGGCGCGTGCGCAGCGCTCGGCAAGGTTGCCAGAGACGTGACGCTGCTTGCGCAGACCGAAGTGGCCGAGCTTGCCGAGGGAACCGATGACCCTCGGCAAGGCGGATCCTCAGCCATGCCGCACAAGCGCAATCCGGTCGCGTCCGTGCTGGTTATCGGCTGCACGCGGCGCGCTCCCGGTCTGCTGGCGACGCTGGCCGCCGCGGCCGAGCAGGAGCACCAGCGGGCGGCCGGAGCCTGGCATGCGGAGTGGGAGACGCTGTCGGATCTGCTACGGCTGACCGGATCGGCCGCCTCGTGGTCGGCCACGCTGCTCACCGGGCTGCGCGTCGACGCGGTCAGGATGCGTGCCAACCTGGATGCGTCTCGCGGCCTGCTGATGGCTGAGCACGTAGCGGCAGAGCTGGCACCCGCGGTAGGCCGGCTTGCCGCGCACGACCTGGTGGCTGCGGCCGCTGCTCGGACGGCCGAAAACGGCACCGGGCTCGCCGAGACGTTGCTCGCCGACGCGGCTTCCGCCGCCGCGCTGCGGGCCGCCGGGATCGGCGAGAGCGAGCTTGCCGTCGCGCTCGACCCGTCTGGATATCTCGGCGCGACTGCCGAGTTCATCGGCCGGGCGCTCGCGGTACACGACGCGGACCCGGGCGCCCGCTAGAACGGCAACGACAGTGCCGACACCGACCAGAGCAGGACAGGAAAGGAGCGTCGTCCGGTGAACGATGACGAGCGTGCGGCAGCGGGCATGCGCACGCGCCGCGAGGTGCTCGGTGACGATTACGTGGACCGGGCCGCGGCGAAGACTTCCGACTTCACCGCGGCGTTCCAGGACTTCATTACCCGTTATGCCTGGGGCGAGCTGTGGACCAGGCCTGGCCTGTCCCGGCCCGAGCGCAGCATGATCACCATCGCGATGCTGGCCGCACTCGGCCGCGACGAGGAACTGGCATTGCACGTCCGGGCCGCGCTGCGCAACGGCCTTGGCCCGGACGATATCTCCGAGGTCTTGCTTCAGGTGGCCGTCTACGCCGGCGTACCAGCCGCTAACCGGGCATTCGCGGTCGCTGCAGCCACCATCGACAGTTATCCGTAGTACGCACAAGCGTTCAGATAGCGGCGGTTTGCCGATATCGTGTCCTTGAAGCGGACTTAAGGACGGGTAAGACGTGGCGCAGATCGCGACGCTAGCCGAAGCGATTTCGGCGGCTATCCACGATGGCGACACCGTAGCGATGGAGGGCTTCACTCACCTGATCCCGCACGCTGCCGGACACGAGGTGATCCGGCAGCGACGGCGCGATCTGACCCTGATCAGGATGACCCCGGACATCATCTACGACCAGCTGATCGGTGCCGGCTGCGCGCGCAAGCTGATCTTCTCGTGGGCCGGCAATCCCGGCGTCGGGTCGCTGCACCGGTTCCGGGACGCGGTGCAGAACTCCTGGCCGCGCCCGCTTGAACTCGAGGAGCACAGCCACGCCGGGATGGCGAACCGGTTTGCGGCGGGCGCATCAGGCTTGCCGTTCGGCGTCTTGCGCGGCTATCGCGGCACCAGCCTGCCGGCGCATACCACTGGCGTCGCCGACATCGTCTGCCCGTTCACCGGGGAAACCCTCACGGCAGTGAGCGCGCTTCGTCCCGACGTCGCGGTGATCCACGCCCAGCGCGCCGACAAGCAGGGGAACGTGCAGTACTGGGGCATCAGCGGCGTGCAGAAGGAGGCCGTGCTGGCCTCGAGCCGGTCGGTGGTCACCGTCGAGGAGATCGTGGACTCACTTGATCCGCGCCCTGGCGCAGTAGTACTGCCGTGGTGGGCTGTCGGTTACGTCGCGGTCGTTCCCGGCGGCGCGCATCCGTCCTATGCGCTCGGTTACTCCGTCCGCGATAACGAGTTCTACCTAGCCTGGGACGCGATCTCCAGAGACCGGCAGCGGTTCACCGACTGGCTGGATGAGCACGTCTATGATCGCCGCGTGCAGGCCGGCCACACTACGGGCGAATGCTGACCTACACAGCGGACGAGATGATGACAGTGACCGCGGCGCGGTCGCTGCGGGACGGGATGACCTGTTTCGTCGGCATCGGCCTGCCGAGTGAGGCGGCGAACCTGGCCCGCGCGACGCATGCGCCGAATCTCGTTCTGATCTACGAATCGGGAACGATCGGCTCGAAGCCCGGTCAGGTGCCGCTCTCGATCGGTGACGGCATCCTCGCTGAGACGGCCGACTCGGTCGTCAGCGTGCCGGAGATCTTCAACTACTGGCTGCAGCCGGGACGCATCGACATCGGCTTCCTCGGCGCGGCCCAGCTCGACCGGTACGGCAACATCAACACCACCGTGATCGGCCCTAGCTACGACCAGCCCGCTGTCCGGCTGCCCGGAGCGGGCGGTGCGCCGGAGATCGCGGCCGCCTGCCGGGAGGTGGCAGTGGTGCTGCGGCAGTCGCGGCGTACGTTCGCGGAGCGGCTCGACTTCGTCACCTCAGTCGGGTACGGCGACGGAGCGGGTTCGCGCAGCCGGCTCGGCCTGGCCGGCGGCGGTCCGCGGCTGGTGATTACCGATCTCGGCGTGCTCCGCCCCGATCAGCAGACCTGCGAGCTCCTGCTGACCGGCATCTACGCTGGAGTTTCTGTGGCACAGGTGCGTGACAGCACGGGCTGGGAACTCAAGGTGTCAGCAGAGCTGACCGAGATACCACCGCCGGCTGAAGCTGAGCTGGCAGCGCTGCGCGGGCTGGTCGCCGCTGCGGCGCGGGCCGCGGGCCCCTCACCCGCCAGCACGTCAGCCGCCGCTAGCCTGCCACCTGCCGGCAGTTCCGCACTTGCTGCCAGCCCCTCACCTGCTGCCAGCACAGCACCACTAGCCTCGCCCGCCGCCGGGGTCGGCGAGTGAGTCCGATCGGGGTAGGAGCCTGTTTATGACCGCTAATGATCAGCGGGACGACCGTGTTGCTCGATGCCGGGAGCTATTGCTGCCGCGGTACGCGCCGGCGGCCGGCGTCCATCCGCCGCTCGACACGCCGGCCTACCAGTCATCCCGGCTGCGTGCACCGGGCCAGCCACTGGTGCCGCTGCCGCAGCGACTGACCGAGATCACCGGGCCGCTGCTCGGGCCAGAGCGGGTCACCGTCGCAGACGCGGATCTGACGGCCGGCCACAGCGGTGAGCCGCTTGGCGAGCGGATCATCGTGAGCGGCCGAGTGCTGGACTCCGACGGCCGTCCGGTGCCTGACACGCTGATCGAGATATGGCAGGCCAATGCCTCCGGCCGGTATGCGCACCAGGTCGACGACCATCCGGCGCCGCTCGACCCGAACTTCACTGGCGCGGGCCGCTGCGTCACCGACTCGCTTGGCCGGTACCAGTTCGTCACGATCAAGCCCGGTGCCTATCCGTGGCGGAACCACTACAACGCCTGGCGGCCGGCCCACATACATTTCTCGCTGTTCGGCAGGGCGTTCACCCAGCGTCTCATCACCCAGATGTACTTCCCGGCTGACCCGCTGTTCGCCCTGGACCCGATATTCAACTCGATCCCCGACCCGCAGGCGCGGTCCCGGCTTATCGCCGCGTTCGACATCGAGCTGACGCAGCCCGACTGGGCGCTCGGTTACAACTGGGACATCGTGCTGCGGGGCCGGACCGCGACCGTGTTCGAGACGGATGAGTCATGAGTCACGGAGGGCACATGGGCCAGGGCCTCACGCCGTCCCAGACCGTCGGGCCGTTCCTTGCTATCGGCCTGCCGTGGGCCGACGGGCCGTTCGTGGTGCCGCCTGACACCCCTGGCTCGATCGTGATCGAGGGCAGGGTGCTAGACGGCGCCGGTCAGCCTGTCCCGGACGCACTCGTGGAAACATGGCAGGCTGACCCGGATGGGCGGTTCGACCATCCCGACGATCCGCGCGGGCCGGGTCTGGCAGTGGCTAGCTTCCGCGGGTTCGGGAGGTCGGCGACCGATCCGGACGGAAACTATCGCATCGTCACCTTCCGCCCGGGGCCCTTGCCCTGCCCTGGTGGCGGGACCGAGGCGCCCCACCTGGACGTTTCCGTCTTCGCTCGGGGTTTGCTTGACCGGGTGGTGACCAGGATCTATTTTCCCGACGAGGCTGAAGCCAACGGCGGCGACCCGGTGCTGACGTCCATCGCGGACCCGGTCCGCATAGCTACCCTGATCGCCATTGACGAGGCGGATGGCCGGTTCAGGTTCGACATCCGGCTGCAGGGCGACGGCGAGACCGTCTTCTTCGATGTCTGATGCCGGGCCGTCTGACACTGTGCAGTCTGATATTGGGCCGCTCGCGCTCGCCGCGCCGGTCGCAGGCCGATCGGGCGCGCCGGTGCTGGTTCTCGGCAACTCTCTCGGCACCAGCGCCGAAGTGTGGGACCGGCAGGTGCCTGTCCTGAGCGAGAACTTCACCGTGGTGCGATATGAACTGCCAGGTCACGGCCGCTCTAGCGCCCGGCCCGGCCCGTACACGATCGCGGAGCTAGGTGCCGGAGTACTCGCGCTGCTTGACGCGCTGGGCGTTGACCGCGCTGGCTACTGCGGGATCTCGCTCGGCGGCATGATCGGGATGTGGCTGGCGGCGAACGCTCCGAGCCGGATCGCGGCGCTCGGCCTGGTGTGCACCGCCGCGCACCTGCCGCCGGCCGGCGACTGGCGGGAGCGCGCCGCGCGGGTCAGGTCGGATGGCATGGCTTCGATCTCGGCCGCGGTGATCAGCCGCTGGTTCACCCCGGCCTATTCCGCGCTGGCCCCGGCGGTCGTCGCCGGGTTCCGCGCCGGACTTGAGCGAACCGATCCTGACGGGTACGCAGGCTGCTGCGAGGCTATTGCGGACATGGACTTGCGCCCGGCCTTGCCCGCTATCACCGCGCCAACGCTGGTGATTGCCGGCGCTGACGATCCGGCAACCCCGCCTGAGTACGGCGCCGCCATCGCCAGCCAGATCGACAGCGCGCGACTGGAGGTGATTCCTGGCGCGGCCCACCTGGCCGCTGTCTCGGCACCAGATCCGGTCACTGCCGCACTGAGCGACCACCTGCTTACGGTGGCCGTGTCTGACGCCACCTGGCGCGACGGGCGCTAGCATGCGCACTAATGACAACTTCCGGGCGCAGAGCGAACACCTCAGGCACGGGCAAGCCGTCGGCGGCCCGGAGCCGGCCGGCCGCGGGCAGTGACGTGACCTCCGGCGACGCTGGCCAGCACCGTGCTAGCCAACCCGGTGCGAGCCAGCACAGTGCTAGCCAGCCCGGTGCGAGCCAGCACAGTGCTAGCCAGCACAGGGCCGAGTTTCACGCTGCCGCACAGAGTGGCCGCGACAGCGACTTCGTCCAGTCGCTTGACCGAGGGCTAGCCGTGATCAGGGCGTTCGGACCCGGCCGGGAGCGGCTGAGCCTGAGTGACGTCGCCAGGGAAACCGGTCTGACCAGGGCTGCCGCGCGCCGCTTCCTGCTGACGCTGGTCAAGCTTGGCTATGTGCGCAGCGACGGGCGCGAGTTCTCGCTGCGCCCGCTCGTGCTCGAACTCGGCTATGCCTACCTGTCTGGCCTGGCGATGCCCGAGATAGCTTCGCCGCACCTGGAAGAACTCGTCGCCAAGGTGCGCGAGTCCTCGTCGATCTCGGTGCTGGACGGCCACCAGATCGTCTACGTCGCGCGAGTACCGACCAAGCGCATCATGACGGTGGCGATCTCGGTCGGCACCCGCTTCCCGGCATACGCGACTTCGATGGGCCGGGTGCTGCTAGCCGGGATGAGCCCTGACGACCTCGACAAGTACCTCGGTGAGGCTGATTTCGAGGCATTTACCGCACGCACGGTCACTGATCCGGACCGGCTGCGAGAAATAGTCCGCGAGGCCGGCCGGCAGGGCTACGCGATCGTCGATCAGGAACTGGAGGAGGGGCTGCGCGCGATCGCAGCGCCTATCCATGGTGCCGGCAACGCGGTGATCGCGGCCATCAACTTGTCCGCGCATGCCAGCCGGGTCAGCCCGGCTGCGATGCGGGCGGTCCTGCTGCCAGCGCTGCTGGAGACGGCTGGCCGGATCGAGGCAGACCTCAGGTCGCAGGGCGCTACCTGACCATTCCGTAGCAACGGACGCACCGTAGGACGCCATTTCAGCGAGATGGCGAGCCGTGCCTTTTCGCTGCCAATCTGACCCGTTGACACCGATCCGCAAGGCTGGTTAGGTTTCTACATTGCGCATAGTCGTGCGCCACGCGAACACCTGGCTTGAAATCGACCTGGAGTACCCGAGCACTGGCTGACTGTTCGGGGCGGCGCCAGGTCGGTCGGCCAGCGCGGGCGCTGGCCTTGAGGAGACGGTATGGAAGGTCAGGAATCCGGTCGGCTGGCCGGCGAGGATCTCCAGCTCAACAGGCGTTCGGTGCTTCGGGGATTAGGGTTCGGCGCGGTCGCGGCGGGCGCGGGCGGACTTCTTGCCGCTTGCGGGTCAGGTATCAAGGGCGCTGGGTCCAGCGCAAGCGGCACTATCAACATCGGCTTCATCACTCCGCTTACCGGGGCTCTGGCCGGCTTCGCCTCCGGCGATCAATTCGTCCTCAGCGTGGTAAAGGGCGCGTCGATCTACAAGAGCGGCATCAAGATCGGCGGCAAGAAGTACGACATCAAGATCAACGTCCAGGACAGCCAGTCGAGTCCGACGCGCGCTGCGCAGGTCGCCCAGCAACTCATCTCGAGTCACGCCGACCTGATCCTGACAACGTCGACCCCGGAGACGACCAACCCGGTCGCGGCGGCCTGCCAGAAGGCGGGCACTCCGTGCTTGTCGACGGTCGTCCCATGGGAGTCCTGGTACGCCGGCCTGGGCGGCGACCCGCTCAAGCCGACCACCGACTTCAAGTACGTGTCGATGTTCTTCTTCGGGCTGAAGGAGTTCAACGGCTGCTTCGAGCCAATGTGGAACCGCATCCATACCGACAAGGTCGTCGCCTGCCAGTACCCGAACGACGCGGACGGCAATGCTTTCCGAGGCGGGTTCGAGCCGCAGATCAAGGCGGACGGCTACACCGTCGTGGACGGCGGTCAATATTCCGACGGAACGGCCGACTTCACCTCGATGATCTCGACGTTCAAGAGCAAAAACTGCGAGGTTTTCAGCAACTGCCCGCTGCCGCCGGACTTCAACACGTTCTGGAAGCAAGCCTCGCAGCAGGGCTTCAAGCCAAAGATCGCCACCGTGGCCAAGGTGCTGCTGTTCCCGGCCGACTGCGTGGCGCTCGGTCCGACGCTGGTCAACAACATCGCCACGGACTCCTGGTGGGGCCCGTACATGCCGTACAGTTCCTCGCTCGACGGCATGACCGCGAGCGCGCTGGCGGCCGCCTATGAGGCGAAGTCCGGCCAGCAGTGGCTGCAGGCGCTCGGCTCGACCTACTCGTTGTTCGAGGTGGCCAAGGAGGCCTTCGGCACGGTCAGCGACCCGCACGACAAGACCGAGGTCGCCGACGCCTTGCACAAGGTGAGCTACACCGGAATGTGCGGCGCGATCAACTTCGCGACCGGGCCGGCTCCGGGTGTCGGCATCATCCCTCCGGTCGGCGTGCAGTGGAAGGCGCAGCCGGCCGGAAGCAAGTACCCGGTCGAGATGAAAGTCGTGGACAACTCGCTGAACTCGAGCGTGCCGACTGGCGCCGATCTTGTGGCTACGAATGCCTGATGTGCTTGACAACGCCCCGGCCCTGCTGGAACTTGACCAGGTCAGCAAGAGTTTCGGCAGGGTCGTGGTCGCGGACAACCTGTCACTGAAAGTCCGTGCGGAAGACCTGGTCGGAATCGTCGGCCCCAACGGGGCGGGCAAGAGCAGCCTGTTCGGCCTGATCGCCGGCGACCTCCGGCCATCGTCAGGCGAGGTCATCTTCGCTGGCGAGGGAGTAACGGGGAAAGACGCGGCCGCCCGCTGCCGCCTTGGCATCGGGCGCACGTTCCAGGTGCCAAAGCCATTCGGCGCGATGACGGTGTTCGAGAACGTGCTAGTCGCCGTGCAGCAGGGGGCCAGGCTGCGCCGCCGGGCAAGCTACTCAGCAGCGGCTGAGGTGCTCGAGCGCACGGGGCTGGCGGGCGACGCCAACGCCCCGGCCGGGCGGCTCGGGCTGCTGTCGCGCAAGCGACTAGAGGTGGCCAGAGCACTGGCTACCCGTCCGAAACTGCTGCTGCTCGACGAGGTCGCAGGCGGCCTGACCGACCCGGAGGTCGCACAGCTAGCCAGCATCGTCAGGGCGATCTCTGCGGAGCATGTGGCGATCATCTGGATCGAGCATGTCGTGCACGCGCTGACCGCGACCGTGGACCGATTGCTGTGCCTGTCTGGCGGGTCGATCATCGGGGACGGCGCGCCTGCGGAGGTGCTTGCGCTGCCCGCGGTCAAAGAGGTGTTCCTCGGCACGGAGGTCACTGCGGAATTGCGAATGCCAGGAATCAGCCAGGGTGGTAACGGGCCCGCTGAGCAGGAGCCAGCATGACTGGCACCGAAATGAGCGGCACCGAAATGACTGGCGCCGGCATGGAGGGCACCAGCGGGTCCGCGCCGCTGCTCACTGTCGCTGCCCTGAGCGTGCACCATGGCCAGTTGCAGGCGTTGCGCGAGGTCAGCCTCGAGGTCCCGGCAGGTCACGTACACGCGATGATCGGCGCCAACGGCGCGGGCAAGTCGACGCTACTGCGGACCATTGCGGGCTTGCACCAGCCGACCGCCGGCACGGTGCGGCTGGACGGCAAGGACATCACGGGTTTGCGGCCGGAGCGGCGGGTGGCTGCCGGGATTGCACTGGTGCCCGAAGGCCGCAGGCTTTTCCCTTCGCTGTCGGTGGAGGAGAACCTTCTGGTCGGTGCCACCAGCAGGCGGAACGGCCAGTGGAATCTCGAGGCCATCTACGATCTGTTCGGCTGGATGCGGGACCGTCGGCAACAGCGCGCGGCGCAGCTGTCCGGCGGCGAGCAGCAAGCGGTAGCGATCGGGCGGGCGCTGGCGACGAATCCGCGGGTGCTTTTGCTGGATGAACTATCACTCGGCCTGGCACCAGTAGTGGTCCGGCAGATCTATGCGCTGCTACCGCGGCTAGCCGCGTCCGGGATGACCATCCTGCTGGTCGAGCAGGACGTCAGCCAGGCGCTCGCGGTCGCCTCGTACGTGCACTGCCTGCTCGAGGGCCGGGTCACGCTGGCAGGCCCGCCAGCAGCGCTGACTGGCGGGCAGATCGAAGCGGCGTACTTCGGGGTCGCTGCAGGCGGCAACGGCAAGTCCGCACCGCCCGGCACGCCTGAGACGGCTGCGCCCGAGGCTGATCAACCGCCAGGAGTGCGTACATGACCTGGGTCAATGCGGTGGTACAAGGCATCATGCTTGGCGGCTTGTACGCGCTGTTCGCGTGCGGGCTCTCGCTGATGTTCGGCGTGATGAAGGTCATCAATCTCGCGCACGGCGATCTCGCGGTTGTTGCCGCGTACGTAGCGCTCGGGGTTGTCGCGATCACCCACGTCCCGACCGTGTGGTCGTTCGTACTGGTCGTGCCGATCTTCGCGGCCCTCGGCTATGTAATGCAGCGGACCTTGCTGCAGGCATCGCTGAACCGCGGCGTGCTCACCACACTGCTGGTGACGTTCGGGCTTTCAGTCGTGATCGAGAACGCGCTGCAGCAGTTCCTGTCGGCGAACAGCAGGTCGCTCAACATCGGCTCACTGGTCTCGGACTCGTTCAGTATCGGTTCTCATATCACCATCGCCTACCTCGACCTTGTCATTCTCCTGGTCGCGGTGGCTGTCCTGCTTGGCCTGCAGTACTTGCTGTCCTCGTCGCGCAGCGGCCGGATGATCCGCGCCGTCGCTGACGACCGGGAGGCAGCTCAACTCTCCGGGGTCGATTACCGGCACGTGTTCGGCATCGCCGCCGCGATCGCGTTCGGCACGGTTGCTCTGGCGGGCCTTGCCTTCGGCATGTACACACAGTTCGACCCGACGACCGGTAGCTCGCAACTGCTGCTCTACGCGTTCGAGGCAGTCGTCATCGGCGGTCTCGGCTCGCTCTGGGGAACGCTGGCGGGCGGGATTCTGCTCGGTGTCGCGCAGCAGATCGGGGCGCAATACCACGCGGCCGACCAGATCCTGGCTGGCCAGTTGATGTTCTTGATCATCCTGGTCCTCCGGCCGCAGGGCATTACCAGCCGCAGGGAGCTGGCATGAGTGCGATCGGGAAAGCAACGGAGGCGACTGGCGGCGCCGGCCCGGCTGTGCCTGCGATGCAGCCCGCAGCCGCGATCGTGACGCGGTCGCGCCGGTCCGCGCTGCTGCCGGGCGTCGCCGCGATCCTGCTCGTCGCGGTCCTGGCCTACCTGCCCTACGAGGTCTACTCCGACACCACTAGCTTGCTCGTCCAGTTCTTTCAGCTGCTGATCATGGCGAGCGCGTGGAATCTGCTGGCCGGCTACGCGGGCCTGGTCTCGGTCGGCCAGCAGGCATTCATCGGGCTCGGCGCGTATTTTGTGGTGCTGCTGGCGAACCATGGCATCAGCCCGTTCACGGCCACCCCGTTGGCGGCGATCATGACTGGCGTTATCGGGCTGCCGGTCTGGTGGATGGTCTCCAGGCTGCGCAGCGGCTATTTCGCCATCACGATGTGGGTCATCGCCTCGGTCTGCATGCTGGTCATCAGCCAGATCAGCTCGCTCGGCAGCGGGACCGGGATCGCGCTGTCCGGCCTGACCCAGGATCCTTCGCAACTGTCCGCGGATACCTACTGGGCCACGCTCGCGATCGCCGTGCTGGTCATCGCGGGCATCTACGTCCTGCTCCGCAGCCCGCTCGGACTGGTGCTCACCGCCATCAGGGACGACGAAACCGGCGCGAAGAGCATTGGCGGGCGGGTCGGCTCCGTTCAGCGGCTGGTATTCCTGGCGGCTGCGCTCGGCTGCGGCGCGGCTGGCGCCTCGTACGCGATCAGCCAGCAGTTCATCGTGCCAACTGCCGCCTTCAGCGTGTCGTTCACCGCGGAGATGATCTTCATCACGATCATCGGCGGCATCGGCACCATCGAGGGACCCATCATCGGCACCGTCGTGTTCTTCGTCCTGCAGCAGACGCTGTCCGCGGACGGCACCTGGTACTGGATCATCCTCGGCCTGGTCGCCATCGCAGTGGCGATCTGGGCGCCGCGCGGCATCTGGGGGCTGGTGTCGGACCGGCTCGGGATCCGGCTCTTTCCGGTCGGCTACTACCTGTGGCCGGCCGGCGAGCGTCCACGCCGCCTGATTGCGGGCTGGACTGGCGCCCGACTAGGGCGTTCCCGCCGCGGTTAACCTTCGCCCCAGACCTCGTGCGCGGTCTGCACCACGAGACGCAGCTTCGCGCGCTGTTCTTCCTGGGTGAGCACGTTGCCCTCGACGGTGGAGGAGAAGCCGCACTGCGGTGACAGGCATAGCTGGTCGAGCGGCACGAACCTGGCAGCCTCGTCGATCCGGCGCTTGATCGCGTCCGGGCTCTCCAGCGCGCCGCGCTTGGTAGTGACGAGGCCCAGCACGACCGTCTTGCCCTTGGGCACGAACCGCAGTGGCTCGAAGCCGCCGGAGCGCTCATCGTCGTACTCGAGGAAGAACCCGTCGACGTTGAGTTCGCTGAACAGTGCCTCGGCGACGAAGTCGTAACCGCCCTCAGCTGCCCAGGACGACCGGAAGTTGCCGCGGCACATGTGCGTGGTGACTTTCATGTCCGCCGGGCGGCCGGCGATCGCGTCGTTGACCTGCCGGATATAGCGCAGGTGCAAGTGCTCCGCGTCCTCGCCGCGTGCTGCGATCTCGGCGCGCTGCGCCGGGTCGTTCAGGTAGGCGAGGCTGGTGTCGTCCAGTTGCAGGTAGGTGCAGCCGAGCCGGGCCAGGCGCTGCACCTCCTCGGCGTAAGCGGCTGACAGGTCGGCCCAGAACTGCTCCATGTCCGGATAGACGTCATGGTCGATCGAGGCGGGGCCGCCGCGGTAGTGCACCATGTTCGGCGACGGAATGGTGAGCTTGGGGGTGGCGCCGCTGACCATGGAGTCCAGGTAACGGAAGTCATCCTCGAAGATCGTGTGGCTCAGGTGGATCTTGCTGCCCACGTGCAGGGCGGCAGGCGTGAACTCGATCTCGCCCTCCGCGTTGCGGAAATGAACCGCCAGGTTGCCTGGTGCTTTCCCGATCCCGCCGAGCTGGTAGATGAAGTCCATGTGCCAGGACGCGCGGCGGAACTCGCCATCGGTGGCCGACTGCAGGCCGACGTCGGACTGCATCATCACCACGTCCGCGATTGCCGCGTCCTCGACGGCGCGCAGGTGCGCGGCGCCGATCCGGCCCGCCGCGAAGTCATCGCGGGCGGCCAGGAGCTCAGCAGGGCGGAGCAAGCTGCCGACATGGTCGGCGCGGAACGGCGGCGTGGTACGCATGGAGGTCAGCACCCTCTTCTCTGATCGGGTTCAGTGCACGTGACCGGAAGCGGCTGGCTGAACCGCGAGCCCGGTGTAGTTCTCGGCCAGTGACGTGGCGGCCGCGGTCGAGCTGACAACGTAGCGCAGCTGCGATAGCTGCAACTGCGCCTCCATCTCGTCGGCGCCCGGCGTGCGGTGCAGCATCGTCGTCATCCACCAGGAGAAGTGCGTGGATCGCCAGACCCGGTCCAGGCAGGTAGCCGAGTAGGCGGCGGCGGGCTCGTCGTCGCCGTGCAGCAGGGCGTCCAGCGCTGGCGCGAGTACGGCGACGTCGGCGAGGGCCAGGTTAAGTCCCTTCGCGCCGGTCGGCGGCACGATATGCGCGGCGTCGCCGGCCAGGAACATCCTTCCGTAGCGCATCGGCGCGCTGACGAAGCTGCGCATCGGCGTGATGCCCTTGTCCAGGACCGGGCCGCGGTCCAGCGCCCAGCCCGGCAACTCGAACCGGCTGCTGAGCTCGGTCCAGACGCGATCGTCTGGCCACTCTCTTATTTCGGTATCCGGGGCGACCTGCAAGTACAGGCGGCTGACCGACGGACTGCGCAGGCTGTGCAAGGCGAAGCCATCACGATGATGCGCGTAGATCAGCTCATCTGTCGACGGCGGCACGTCAGCGAGGATGCCGAGCCAGGCATACGGGTAATCACGCTCCCAGGTGGTCTGCAGGCCGGCCGGGATGGCGGGACGGCAGATTCCGTGGAACCCGTCGCAGCCAGCGATGGCGTCGCATTCGACCTCGTGCCGGATGCCGCCGGCATCGGTGTAGCTGAGCGCGGGCCGGCCGGAGTCGAGGCGGCTTACCGCGGTATCGGTGACACCGAACTCAATCGCGTCCTCGCCGCCGTCGGCGAGCCTGCGCGCGATCAGGTCCTTGACTACCTCGGTCTGCGCGTAGACGGTGACTGTCCTGCCGCCGGTCAGCTCGCGGAAGTCGATGTGGTGGCGCTCTCCGTTGAATTGCAGGTAGATCCCGCCGTGCTGGAGACCCTGACGGTCCAGGCGGTCGGTGAGGCCAGCCTCGCGCAGCAGCGCCACGGTGCCGTCCTCGAGCACGCCTGCCCGCTGGCGCGCCTCGCAATGCGCCCGGCTGCGGATCTCGATCAGCACCGAATCGATGCCGCGCAGCGCAAGCAGGTGCGAGAGCAGAAGTCCGGCAGGGCCGGCACCGACGATGCCTACCTGCGTGCGGGTTCGCATGTTCGAAAGTCGCCTCGCGCAGCCGCTTAGAACGGGTAAGGCGCGATGTCACCCCGGATGGTCACCCAGCGCGTGTCGGTGAAGGCATCGAGGTTAGCGGTCCCGCCGAAACGCGCTCCGGTGCCCGACGCGCGAATGCCACCGAACGGTGTGTTCGGCGCGTCGTCGACGGTCTGATCGTTGATGTGCACGATCCCGGTAGGAATCTGCCGGGCCAGCTCGAGGCCGTGCATCACGTCTGAAGTCAGAATGCCGAGTGACAGGCCGTACTCGGAGTCGGCGGCAAGCTTGGCCACCTCGTCCGCCGTTTCGAAGCGGATCACCGGTGCGACCGGGCCGAACACCTCGTTCGCGTAGGCGGGCATCGCGGGTGCGACCTCTGAGAGGACGGTGGGCTGGTAGAACAAGCCGTCGTAACTGCCGCCCGCGGCGAGAGTCGCGCCGGCCTGGACGCTGTCGATCACCAGGCTGTGTACCTTGTCCCGCTGCCGCTCGTCGATGATCGGGCCGACCGCGACCTGTCCGGATGCCGGGTCGCCGACCGGCAGGTGGCTGGCTTTCGCCGCGAGCCGGGCGACGTAGTCGTCATACACGGACTCATGCACCAGGTGCCGGCCGGTCGTCATGCAGATCTGGCCCTGGTGCAGGAACGAGCCCCACGCGCCGGCGGACGCCGCTTTGTCCAGGTCGGCATCGGCGAGCACGATCAGCGCGGAGTTGCCGCCGAGCTCCAGGTGCACCCGCTTGAGATGCTGCCCGGCCAGGGCGCCGACCCGGCGGCCTGCCCCAGTGGATCCGGTGAACGAGATGACGCCCGTTCTCGGATCGGTGATGAGCGCCTCCCCGGCATCGGCCCCACCCGGAAGCACGTGCAGCAGGCCCTCGGGCAGGCCGGCCTCTTCGAACACGCGCGCCAGTACGACTCCGCCGCATACCGCAGTGCGCGGGTCGGGCTTCAGCACCACCGCGTTGCCTAGCGCGAGCGCGGGCGCGACCGACCGGATGGCCAGGATCTGCGGGAAGTTGAACGGCGAGATGACACCGACGACACCGACCGGTACCCGCTCGGCGAAGCTCAGATGCGGCTGCTCGCTCGGCAGCAGTTCGCCATATGGCCGCGATGGCAGCGTGGCCGCCTCGAAGATCTCCTCGGTCGCTACATGTGTTTCGAACTGAGCCGCAGGCGGGATCTTGCCGCCCTCCCTGACGCTCCAGTCCTCGATCTCTGCCGCGTTCGCCAGCCAGATCTCCCCGGCCTTGCGCAGGATGGCGGATCGCTGGGTGTACGGCAGCGCCGCCCAGGCGGGCTGTGCCGCGGCTGCGGCGGCTGTCGCGGCGGAGATATCAGCAGGCGCCGCGATGCCGACGCGGGCTAGCTCATTGCCGGTGGCCGGCTCAATCACCGCCGCCTGGCCGCCACCGGGCTCATGCCAGCCAGCCGAGAATGCCTTGCCAAACCAGATCGATTGGTCCAGCAGATTCACCGGGACCCCCTTTGGGAGGTGCGACAGCTGACGCGGCCGCCAGAACAGGGATTAGCCAATTGTGCGCTTCACGCACAACAGTTACGTGCCCGAACAGTGAAAATCTTGGCGCGCCGGACGCTGAGTGTCAACGGCGCTAGCGCCGTACCGGCCGACCTGGACCGATCAAGCTCCGGCTTCCAGGAGTCAGCCGTAGCTGGCGACTAGCGCCGTCGGCGTGCCGCTGCCAGCGGGCGCGGCCCCGACGCCCCACAGCTGCGTGGTGCCCGGGATCCGGGCGAGGTTACCGATTTCGTAGCCGGCGTAGGGCAGGAGAGAGTCGCCGATTGCGGCGGCGACCCAGCTAGTGCCCGTCCAGTCCGCCAGTGCCCCATCCCAGACGCCACCGCCGCCGTCAGTCACGAAACCTGACGATCCAGTCGGCGCCAGCGGCCCAGGCTGCGATTCGCGCCAGCCCCCACGACGGGTCCAGTGCAAGATCAGTGACGGCCGCTGAAGGCCCTGGCCGCGAGCGGCTGCATCGTCAGTGCTGAGCCACACGTCGCTCGGCGATGCCATGATGACGTCCGGCTGGTAGTAGTACTCGTCCGGATGGCGCATCGGTACGGTCACCCAAGACTTGCCGGTCCAGCGGGACGCCTCAAGAGGTTCCTTGATCCCCAGCGTCTTCGCGCCAACCAGCCAGGCATCGGTGGCCGATACCGCGCTCAGCCCGGTTCCAGCTATGCGCGGCACAGACCAGGTTCGCCAGCGGTGGCCATTCCAGTGCGAGACCGCGGTGGACACGGCGCGGTTCCCGCTGTCGGTGACTCCGTCGAGCAGCCAGACGTCGGACTTACTGAGCACGGCGGCACCCTGGGCTGGAGCATAGCTGGGCTGCGACTCGCTTACCGGCGAGAGGCTTGGCATCGTCAGCCACTTGTGCCCGTTCCAGCGCAGGATCTTGTTGTTGCCGCCGAAAAGCCAGACATCGCTCGCAGACGATGCCGCCACCCCGGCGGCGCGCAGCGCCCGCGGCTCTGGCACGCGAACGGCGGCCCACTTTGCGCCGTTCCAGCGCAGCACGAGTGCCTTCGCTGGGTGATACAGCTTGCCGAAGTAGCCGGCCGCCCACGCGTCGCTGCGACTGATCGCGGTCACGCTGCTCAGCTGACTCGTGGCGGAGCCGAGATAGGCAAGTTGCCATGCTGAGGACTCGGGAGCCTCACCGGCGGTCGAAGTGGTGCGCCCCGCCGGTGTGGTTTGTGCTGCAGTGGTGCTAGCCCCTGCGGCACTGGCGACTGTGCCTGTCGCAACCAGCACTGTCGCAACTAGCCCTGCCGCAACCAGCCCTGTCGCAACCAGCACTGTCGCAACCAGCACTGGCGCGCCTGGCGTGCGATCAGCCCGTGCGTGCACTGTCGCTCCTCATACCGATTCTGACGCGACGCTCGCTGCTGGCCGTCGTCGATGCGCACAGCGCGGACCGCTGAGTCGCACCCCGGTAGCCGCCGTAGCCGCGCCCGAGGTACGCCCAGCCATGTCCGCGCCGTCGCCCCGCGTGCTGATTTGCTACTTCTTGTTGGTCCACCAGGCGCCGGCGCCACACACAATGGCGATGACAATCCCGGCGATTCCGCGGAAGATGTGGCCGCCATGCTTCACGTGGCTGCCGGAGTCCAGGAATGACGGTGCCGCGCCGGCCATCCAGAGGACGCCCAGGATGAGCGCGATGACGGCGATGACTGCGAGAACGATCACCAGCGAGCGCTTGGAGCCGCCGCCGGACACGCTTTGTGTAGTCACAGTTCCTCCTTGGGAGCTGGCCGCCTGTGACAAGCGAGGGGCACGGCGTTACCAGCGATGATCTACGACCGGCACGGTACTACCGGTTGCCCGCCCGACGGGGCGAAATAACTACAAAGTGTGCAAAAATTTGGCGAACAAAAGGGCGTCGCGGCGATTACGGCCGCCAAACCATCAGGACGAGTATCACCAGCCAGATCAGGTTCACTACACCGCCCATGGCGGCGATCCGGCCGCGTTCCACAGCGGCGGTGTCGGCGGCCAGAGCAGCTTTGCCGCCCTGCTGGCTAGCGCCTGTCGGTTCTGACCTTGTGGTTTCTCGCCCCGTAGGTTCTGTGCCGGGCCCGGCGTCATCCTGGCTGGCACCGTCGTCCGGGGCGGATGGGTGGTCTGTCTCGGCGGGTGACAGTGCTTTGATGGCCCGCCGCTGATCGCGGATGACAAGCAGAAGCAACACGATGGCAACCACGAACAGCGTCATGGCGACCGTCAGCCACGGGCGCGAGAAGTCATGCTTCAGCTGGGCGAGCACGAGGCCGGCGATCAGCACAAGCAAGGAGCCGACCGTGAAGATCACGGTTATGCGCCTGAGGTAGCGCAGGATCGCGACGTCGCCCAAACGGATATACCTGGGGCTGGATGAGATAGCCACCGCGACCGGTCCGATCGTGAAGATCGCGAATCCGATGTGCAACCAGAGCACGAGCTTGTCGGTGAACGACATGGAGGTGATCTTAGGCTGCGGGCCGTCCGCTCGCGGCGCCAACACGCGGGCCGGGCCGCCGCGGCCCGGTTACCTGGTGTACTGGCGCCGTGTCCGGAGGAAGTCCGTCACCACGTACTCGCCGAGGCTGTCGGGCATTGCCCGCAGCACGCGGCCGCCGTTCCGCCTGGCTACCTCGTCCACGAACGCGGTCAGCCGCTCGTCGTCAGCCAGCATGAACACGTTCATCGTGGCTCGCCGCCTGGTCATCTTGTCGACCTCTGCCAGAGTGAGTTCCAGCGTCTCCGGCGATGGCGGCCAGTCGAACCAGAACCGGCCGTCGCGCCGCAGATGCGCGGTCGGCTCGCCATCGGTGATGACCATCACCACCGGGTTGTGCTCGGGCCGGCGGTCCAGGAACCGGCCGGCCAGCACCAGTGCGTGGTGCAGGTTAGTGCCCTGCACCATGTCCCAGCTCAGTCCGGCCAGCTCGGTCTCGCGGAGTTCGCGGGCGTAGTTCGAGAACCCGATGACCTGTATCGCGTCTTGCGGATACTGGGTGCGGACGAGCGCGTGCAGCGCCAGCGCGGTCTGCTTCGCGGCTCCCCAGGTGCCGCGCAACGCCATCGAATACGACAGGTCGACCAGAAGGCAGACGGCCGCTGACGCGCGCCGGTCGGTCTCGGTGACCTCGAAGTCCTCGACCGAAAGTCGGACGCTGGTCCGGCGCCGGGCCGGGCTGGCAGCGCCCGGCCCGTCCAGGAAATCCTGCCGCGGCGCCGCCTGCCGCAGCAGTGCGTTCCGCACGGTAGCGGAGGCATCGATTGCCTGCTCGTCGCCGAACCGCCACGGTCGCGTGCTTCCGGTAATTTCCCCGGCCTGCCCGGCGTCGCGCTGATCGTGATCGCCAGTACCGCCCTCGGGCAGTTGGGCGAATACCTTCTTCAGGGCCGTCTGGCCGAGCCTGCGCACGGCCTTCGGTGTCAGCTCGAGCTTGCCGTCGGTGCGCTGCAGGTATCCCTGCTGCTCGAGTTCCCGCTCGATCTGCCGCAGCGCCTCCATGTCGTCGACCGCTTGCCGGCCGAGCGCGCGGCGGATCGCCTCCTCGTCGACGTCGTCCAGGCGTGCACCCGGATAGTCCTGCCGCAGCGAATCCTCGAGGTCAGCTAGGTCAGCGAGCTCGGCAAGCGCCGCGGTCGCATCGCTGAGGCCTAGCGGATCGCTGCCAGTCATTCCCGGCTGCGGCCAGCCCTGGTCCAGATCAGGGCGCCTGGCTCGCAGCGCATCGCCGAGCCGGGCCATCTCAGCCGCGAGGCCTGCGTCCTCGAGCGCCTGCGCCATCAGCCCGGACAACTCGTCGCGCTGCGCGTCGGTCAGCGAGTCGAGCAGGCGCTGCGCCGCCGACATCCGCCGGGCCAGAGCGTCCACCAGCTCTTCCAGGTTGGCCGGGGAGTCGGGAAACATATCGCCGAATTGACTCATGAAGTCGTCGAAGTCCTGCTGGGTGTGCTCCCCGCGGGCGTCGGCGTCGAGCATGTCGTTCAGCGCGGCCATCATGTCCTTGACCCGCTGCATCGCCTGCGGGTCAGGGTTGGACAGCGTCTGCCGCATACCGCGGAACTGGCTGTCCAGCACCTCGCTGCGCAGCAGCGACTTCAGCTCCTCGAACGTCGCGCGCGCCGCTGCCGATTGCCAGTTGTAGTCGGCAAGCTGCCTGATGGCCTGGGCGGTATCCGATGGCAGGGCGTCCAGTTCGGCCTCGCGCATGCGCGCGGAGTCGTCAGGGTTCGGGAAAAGCTCGGCTCGTTCCTGGCCGACGGCGGTGTCCAGAAGCGACCGGACCTGATCGAGAATGCCGTCCAGGCGGCCACGGCCGCGGATCTCACGCTGTCGTTCCCGCACCCGGCGCAGCAAGTCGTCGAGCCCGCGGTGCCCGGACATGCCGCGCCGCAGCAGGTCCCGCAGGGCACTGGCCGGATCGGTGCCGTCCAGCACCGACTCGCCCAGCGCGTCGACTGCGCCACGCACGTCATACGGAGGCTCAAGCGGATCCGGGCCGCCGGTGTACGGACCGTAGCGGTAACCGCTCACGCCCGCTCACCTCCTTCTGCCGATAGTGCTAGTGCGGCCCTCAGGTCCGGTACACCGCCCCGCCGTCGATCGCGTCCTTCGACAGGCGGCGCATCAGGTACAGGCCCTCGAGCGCGAACTCCAGCGCGGCGGCGGCCTGGCCGAGCGACTCGCTGCCGTCCATCTTGAGCCGGTCCATGACCTTGGCCAGTCCTGGCACCTCGCCGATCCGGCGCAGCAAATCTGCGGCTGGCACCAGATCACCGGTCTCCACCACGCCGTCGTCGGCGAACCTTGCCAGCAGGCCGGAAAGGTCGGCGTTGCCGAGCAGCGCGCGGAACGTGTCACCGCTAGCGCGCCGCAGCAGGTGATCGAGCACCTCCTGCTCCCGGCCCTCCTCACTGACCTCGAACTCGACCTTCCCGCGCAGGGTGCTGATCACCGACGGCAGGTCGCATACCCGCGCCACCGGCTGATCCTCGCCGGTGATCGCGGCCCGACGCACGGCAGAAGCGGCGACGGCCTCGGCGGCGGCGATCGCGAACCGCGCCGACACGCCGGACCGGGAATCGACAGCGGGCGAGGCCCGCACTAGCCGGGTAAACCGTGCGATCACCTGCACGAGGTGAACCGGAACGACCGCACCAGGGTCAGCCCCGTCCCAGGCGATCTGAGCTTCCTGGTCGATCAGGGCGAGTTCGGCGTCAAGCGAGATCGGGTAATGCGTGCGGATCTCCGCCCCGAACCGGTCTTTCAGCGGCGTGATGATCCGGCCGCGGTTGGTGTAGTCCTCCGGGTTCGCGCTGGCAACGAGGACCAGGTCGAGCGGCAGCCGCAGCGCGTAACCGCGCACTCCGATGTCGCGCTCCTCCAGCACGTTCAGCAGCGACACCTGGATGCGCTCGGCGAGGTCGGGCAGTTCGTTGAGGCAGAAGATGCCGCGGTTGGTCCGTGGCAGCAACCCGAAGTGGATTGTCTCCGGGTCGCCGAGCGTTCTGCCCTCGGCCACTTTGACCGGGTCGATGTCCCCGATAAGGTCGCCGACGCTGGTGTCCGGCGTCGCTAGCTTCTCCCCGTACCGATCGGTGCGCGATCGCCAGGTCACGGCCAGGTCGTCGCCGTGGCGGGCGAGCAGTCGCTGGCACCTCGCGCATGCGGGGGCAAACGGGTGGTCGTTGATCTCGCAGCCGGCCACCACGGGCGTCCAGTCGTCGAGCAGGCCGGTCAGCGTCCTGATCAGCCTCGTCTTGCCCTGCCCGCGCTCGCCGAGCAGGATCACGTCGTGGCCGGCGATAATGGCGCGCTCCAGGTGCGGCAGCACTGTCTGGCCGAAGCCGATGATGCCGGGGAACGCGTCCTCGCCCGCCCGCATGCGCTCGAGCAAGTTGTGCCGCAGTTCCTGCTTGACGGTGCGAAGCTGATGCCCGCTGGCACGTAGTTCGCCGAGTGTGCTGATCTGTGGCGGTGGCTCAACGGGCGGCTGGGAGGATACTGGCTGCTTGCGAGTCGTAGGCTGCACCATTCGACACTATGTCGAGGCAGTCCGTGCTCGCATCTTGGGAGGCGTGAATGGCGGATTCCCGCCCGGCGCTCGCTCTGGACATCGGCGGGACGAAGCTCGCGGCGGGCCTGGTCGAGCCAGCCGGCCGCGTGCTTACCTGGTCGGTTGTCCCCACCCCGTCTGGCCTGGACGCCGAGCAGCTGTGGCGCACGGTCGATGCGCTGGTCACCGATGTCCTGGCCGACCGCGATCCGGCCGATCTGGCCGGCTGCGGATGTGGCTGCGGCGGCCCGATGGAGTGGCCATCGGGCGTGGTGTCGCCGCTGAACATTACGGCGTGGCGCAACTTCCCGCTACGGAGCAGACTGATCGAGCGGCTAGGCGGCATCACGGTAAGGGTGCACAACGACGCGATCTGCCTAGTAGCCGCTGAGCACTGGCGCGGCGCCGGGCGCGGCCGGAATAACGTGCTCGGAGTGACGGTGTCGACTGGGGTCGGCGGCGGCCTGGTGCTGGACGGCAGGCTCGTCGAGGGGGCGTCCGGCAACGCCGGGCACATCGGCCATGTGGTAGTCGATCCTGACACCGGTCCGCTGTGCGGCTGCGGCGGCCGTGGCTGTGCTGAGGCTATCGCGCGGGGGCCCGCGCTGGTGGCCTGGGCCCAGGCTGAAGGCTGGCGCCCTGAGCAGACCGACGCGACTGCCAAGGACCTGGCCGCCGACGGCGCACTCGGGCATCCGGTTGCCGTGGCCGCGATGCGCCGGGCCGGCCGTGCGCTCGGTATCGCGATCGCGTCCGCCACCTGCCTTTGCGACCTGGAAGTAGTGTCCGTCGGCGGCGGACTCTCGCAAGCCGGGCCGCTGCTGTTCGATCCGCTGGAGGAAGCGCTGCGTGCGCACACCAGGCTAGGGTTCGCTCGCCAGGTCACCGTGGTGCCGGCCGCACTGGGCCAGAGCGCGGGCCTGGTTGGCGCGGCCGCGCTGATCTTCGCCGCGGACCGTTACTGGGCTGCTGACTGATACCCGGCGGAAAACCGTGCTGGCGGACAACGGTGCTGGCGGACAACGGTGCTGGCTGATCACCGGGCCGGAACCGGTGGCCGCTGCGGCGGTCGCCTAGTGCGACAATTCAGGCGTGAGTTCATCGCTAGCGGCTGAACGGCATGCCGATCCGCCGGTACAGCCTGCCGACGTGGTGGCGGCGCGTGCCACCCTGCAGCCGATCATCAGGCAGACGCCGCTGCTGGAGTCGAGCGCGCTGTCCGCGCTAATTGGCGGCCCGGTTTATCTGAAGTGCGAGAATCTGCAGCGCGGCGGGTCGTTCAAAGTTCGCGGCGCTTACCTGAGAATTGCGCGGCTGAGCGCGGCCGAGCGGGCCTGCGGTGTCGTCGCGGCGAGTGCCGGAAATCACGCCCAGGGCGTCGCGCTGGCAGCAATGGCCCTCGGGACGCAGGCGACCGTGGTGATGCCGGCCGCCGCCCCGCTGCCCAAGGTTGCCGCTACCCGGTCCTACGGCGCCGACGTCGTGCTGCATGGCGTGACCGTCGAGGACGCGCTGGCGAAGGCGCGGCAGCTAGCCGACGAAACCGGCTCGATATTCATCCACCCGTTTGATCATCCCGACGTAATCGCGGGGCAGGGCACCGTTGGGCTCGAGATCGCGGAGCAGTGCCCGCAGGTGCGCACGATCGCGCTCCCGGTCGGCGGTGGCGGGCTCGCCTCGGGCGTCGCGGTAGCCGCCAGCGATGTGCTGCCCGGCGCCAGGCTGATCGGCGTCCAGGCCGAGGCGGTGGCTCCGATGCCTGGGTCCATTGCAGCTGGGCACCCGGTCACCGTCACGCCATCAGCGACGATGGCCGACGGGATCGCGGTTGCCCGTCCCGGCGAGCTGACCGTTCCGCTCCTGGCCCGCGAGCATGCGCACATCGTCACGGTGACGGAGGAAAACCTGTCGCGTGGGCTGCTGCTCTGCCTGGAGCGAGCTAAGCAGGTCGTCGAACCGGCAGGGGCCGCTGGGGTGGCGGCGATCCTTGAGCATGCCGCGTTGTTCGAGCCACCAGTCGTGGTCGTGCTCTCCGGCGGCAACATCGATCCGCTTCTGTTGTCCAAGGTGCTGCGGCACGGTCTTTCGGCGGCCGGCCGGTTCCTGGCCTTCAGGTGCAAGCTGCCGGACCAGCCGGGCGCGCTGGCGACCTTGCTGATGGAACTTGCCGCCCTCGGCGCAAACGTGCTGGACGTCGTCCACGAGCGGGTAACCGCCGATCTGCGGGTCGACGAGGCAGAAGTCAGCCTGCACTTGGAGACCAGGGGACCGGAGCACACCGACTCGGTAATCAGCCAGTTGCGGAAGGCAGGCTACACGCTGCTGTTCGGCTAGCCCCCGCACGGCGACGTGTTACCAGGGGCTAGCTGAGCGGGCCTGCTGATCGAGCCAGCGCTGTCTGATCACGATTGTCCTGGCGAGCTTGTCGTGCAGGCACTGAGCTTGCGGGTCGAGCAGCGGCAGCCCGGTATCGGCGAGCCACAGCAGGCCGCCAGCGATGTTGAACGGACCCGGCAGGAGCAGGCACACGGCGGGGCCGACAAGGAACGCAACGGTGCGGATGCCAGCTGCCCGGATCCCGATCGCGGAGCGGTCCGTAGCTGTGACTACCCGGGTGCCGAGTGCTCGCTTGCCGATGGTGGCGCCCCAGGCCGCGTGCTGGACCCAGTAATACGCCAGCGCTATGCCGAACATTGCCAGGAACCAGAAGAGCAGCGCGCGCTCATTGGCGGGATTACGGAGAATGCCATCGATGGCGGCCTGGGCGTCGGGCGAGTTCGGAACGGTGTACTGAGTCGCGACGGCCTGCAGCTGACGCCAGATCTGCATCAGCGGGGAGATGAAAGCCAGCGTGGCGACGGCAAAGATGATGATCCAGTCCACGATCGAGGCGACTAGCCGTTCCCATGGCGCCGCGATCGCCGGATCGCGACGGGCCGCTGGTCCGTACGCGCCGCGCGCCCCGCCGGGGCGACCGTACCTGGGCTGGGTGTACCTGGCCTGGCGCCCAGCTAGCTGCGGCGGGCCGAATTGCGGCTGGCCAGGCCCGAGCCCTGGCGGTGTTCCGTATTTGGGCTGACCCGGCTGGGGCGGCGCCAGATACGCCTGCGGCACTGACCCGCCGGTATCCAGGTACGGCGAAGGACGGACCGGCTGATCCGGATGAGGTGCCGCCTGACCTGGCGGTGGTACAGGCTGATCAGCGGCCGTTCCGGTCTCCTCGTGCTGCGTCATGCCGACGGTGATCCCTTATGCGGCCGTCAGGCGGGGCCGCGACCGGCGCGTCAGGGCGGCCCGGGAGTCCGCCGAGTCCGCTCGCCCCGCTACCAGGCGCCTGCCTGCGGCCGCGAGAGCTGGTAGTTCTTCTTGATGACAACTGTATGCGCGGCTTTATCGTGCAGACACTGCCTGCGCGGGTCCCAGGTCAGCCACAGCTCGTTGACCAGGGCGAACAATCCACCCGCAACCGGCACGAGCGGCACCAGCGCATAGATGGCGCCGCGGCCCGCAGCAGCCCCCGGGCCAACCGACGGGTTTCCGTCGTCTTTTACAACTTTAGTACCGAGTGCCCGTTTACCGATGGTTTGCCCCCACGCCCAGTGCTGGATCCAGTCGTAGAGAAACGCCACTAGGTAGAACAGCAAGCCGACGACGAAGAGCTTGCCGAAGAGGTGCCCGTCGGCCGTGGCAATGGCGTTCCTGGCGGCCGGGCTGGCGTTAAGCGCGGAGCTAGGGTAGCGGTTGGTAATAGCGGCAAACTGGCGGAAGAACGTGCGCCACGGTGGTATCCACAACGGCGTGAAGATGACGGCGAGAATGAGTCCGTCGATGACGCGCGCGAGCAGTCGCCGCCACCACTCAGCCAGCGCCGGATCTTTGCCTGGCCGCTGGTAGCCGTATGGCTGATATGGCTGCCCGTAGCCGGCCTGCGGATAGCTCGGGTATCCCTGGCTGGCTGGCGTGCCGTATGGCTGGGTCTGCCCGTAGCCCGGCGATACCTGATTGGCCGGCGCGCCGTAAGCCGGCTGTGGATAGCCCGGGTATCCCTGGCCGGGCGGCGTCCCGTAACCGGACTCCGTCTGCCCGTAACTCGCCTGGGACTGGCCTCCGCCGGCTTCCGGCTGGGCCTGCCCTGCCGGACCAAAGCCAGCGCCAGGCTGACTGGCCGCCGGCTCGGGCAACTGACCGGGGGCAGCGGCGGAATCTTGCGGCTGATTCACCCCGGTCATGATGCCCTATCGGCATAGCCAGTGCATAGCCGAACGACCAGCAGTCACAAGTTGCCGCGGCGCTCCTGCTCGCGCTCGATCGCCTCGAAAAGCGCCTTGAAATTGCCCTTGCCGAAGCCCTGGGAACCGTGGCGCTCGATCAGCTCGAAGAAGACAGTCGGCCGGTCCTGCACCGGCTTGGTGAAGATCTGCAGCAGGTAGCCGTCCTCGTCGCGGTCGGCGAGGATCTTCAGCTCGTGCAGCTCGGCCAGCGGCACCCTGGTGTCACCGACCCACTCGCCGAGCGTCTCGTAGTAGCTGTCCGGCGTGTCGAGGAACTGCACGCCTGCCGCCTTCATGCCACGAACCGCCCCGACGATGTCGTCAGTGGCCAACGCCAGATGCTGAACGCCCGGCCCGCCGTAGAACTCGAGATACTCGTCGATCTGCGACTTCTTCTTCCCGGCGGCCGGCTCGTTGATGGGGAACTTGACCTTGCGGCTGCCGTCGGCGACGACCTTGCTCATGAGCGCGGAATACTCGGTGGCGATGTCGTCGCCAACGAACTCCTTCATGTTCGTGAAGCCCATCACCCGGTGGTAGAACTCCACCCACTGGTTCATCCGGCCGAGCTCAACGTTGCCGACGCAGTGGTCGACCTCCGTGAAGAACGGCCCGGTCGGCTCGGTAGTCAGCGGCGAGGCGGCAACGTAGCCGGGCAGGTACGGGCCCGCGTAGTCATTCCGCTCCACAAAAGTGTGCCGGGTATCGCCATAGGTGGCGATCGCTGCCAGCACGACCCTGCCGTGCTGGTCCTCGACTATTTCGGGCTCGCGCAGGCTGCGGGCGCCATGCTCAAGCGCGTAGTGCCAGGCGGCGGTCGCGGACGGCACGTTGATGGCGAGATCGATGACGCCGTCGCCGTGCGCGGCCACGTGCGCGCCCAGCTCTGTGCCGGCGCGCACCGGCCCGCGGAAGACGAACCTCGCGTTACCGGACTCCAGCACGTATGCCGCCTCGTCCCGGCAGCCAGTCTCGGGCCCGCGGTAACCGACGCACCGCATGCCGAACGCGGTCGAATAGAAGTGCGCAGCCTGACGGGCGTTGCCGACGGCGAAGACTGCCGCGTCCATCCCGTTGACCGGGAACTCATCCGCCGCCAGGTGCTGCGCGTACCCTGCTTCTGCTGTCATCGGCTTGCTCCCTCGCCAGTGATTTGGCTCGCAGTGGCCGGCTAGCACGCCCCGGCTACCAGCCCAGGGCAGCAGCATCCGCCCGGCAAGTCAGGATGTGCAACCGGACCGTGATGCTATAGGCAACATGCTCAACGACAACCCCGTCTTGCTAGCATACTTGTACAGGTTGTAGGGACGGTTAACTGCGATGATCGATGGCCTCGACGGGCGGCTGATCGGGCTCCTGCTGGACGAGCCGCGGATAGGCGTGCTCGAGGCCAGCAGACGGCTTGGCGTCGCGCGGGGGACTGTTCAGGCCCGGCTCGACAGGATGCAGGCGCGCGGTGTCATCACTGGCTACGGCCCGGACATCGAGCCGGCTGCGATCGGCTACCAGGTCATGGCCTTCATCACCCTTGAGATCAGGCAGGCGGGCGGGCACGACCCGGTTGCCGAGCGGCTGGCGGCCATCGCCGAGGTGCTGGAAGCGCACACCATCACCGGTGCCGGCGACATGCTGTGCCGGGTGGTCGCCCGGAGCAACGCTGACCTGCAGCGGGTAATCGACTCGATCGTCGGGCTAGACGGAGTGGTCCGGACATCGACGGTGATCGTGCTGGACAGCCCGCTACCGCACCGAGTGCTGCCGCTGGTCAACGCTGCAGCCAGCAGCCCCGGCTGAAGTGGGTGCCGCGTTACTGGTGTCGGTGGCCCGCCAGGTAGGCACCCATGAGCGGCCTCGGGCCGCAGGGGCGCCATGCCCGCGGATGAGCCAGTCAGCCGCTAGGCCGGAGCCTCAGCCGGAGTCGCGTCCGCGAGCTGAAATGCGACGTCAAGCACGGCTTGCTTCAACTCGGCAGGGCTGGCTGCCCGGTCCTGGTAGTGCATGCAGCAGAAACTGATGCTCATGAGGCACGAAGCGGCCCTGACCTGCTCGTGTATCGGAGCGTCCGGTTCAGTCAGCAGATCGACGAGCGCGTCCATCCGCTCCCGGAACAGCTCCCCCCGCCCTTTAGCGGCCGCTAGCGAGCTAACTACAGCCTGGTTCTGGTGAAGGAGCCGGAACACGGCGGCCCCGTTGGTCACGATATCCAGGTAGCGGCGGACGATCCGGGCTCTGGTGTCGGCCGAGCGGGGCTGCTCCTTGCCCCAGGAGATCAGCTCGTCGAGTTCAGCCATGTAGTCCTCGACGAGGCTGCGGACGATCTCTTCCTTCGACTTGAAGTAGTAGTACAGCGCGGCTTTGGTGACGCCGAGCCGCTCAGCGATCTCCCTGAGTGAGGTCTTCTCGTAGCCCTGCTCGGCGAATAGCTGCAGGGCAAGCTCGCGCAGTCGCGATCTGGTGTCGTGGCCGCGATCGTGGCGGTCCCCGTGGCTACTGGCGCCGTGGACATTGTCTGGCATTGGCCTCGCGCGTTTTTCCTTCCGCCGGCCCGGGTAATCTACTTGACGGCCGGTTAGTAACCAGCCTAGCCTATTGCCTGACTGGATGCTAGCCGGTCGGCAAGTAAGTTCGCAGCGCGGCCGACTTCAGGCGTGCGCACGTTCGGAAGCGCAGAGCAAGGAGCCCTTTTCGTGACAGACAACCAGGCTGCGCTGGCAGCGAGCGGTGTGCCGACCGGGCCCCGGCGCGAGATCCTCATCGTCCTGCCTGGCCTGCTGCTGACGCTCATCATCGCGATGCTCGATCAGCTAGTCGTCTCGACGGCGCTGCCGCGAATCGTCGGCGACCTCGGCGGCTTGAACCACCTGGCCTGGGTGGTGACGGCCTACATTCTCGCCTCGACGATTACCACGCTGTTCTACGGCAAGCTCGGCGACATGTACGGCCGCAAGCGGTTCCTCATGATCGCGATCGTGCTGTTCCTGATCGGCTCGGCGCTCTCCGGACTCGCGCACTCGATGGACCAGCTCATCGCGTTCCGCGCGCTGCAGGGACTCGGTGCTGGCGGACTGATGGTCGGGGCCATCGCCACCATCGGTGACATGGTGTCGCCACGGGAGCGCGGTCAGTACATGGGTTACATGATGGCCGCGATGATGCTGGCCATGATCGCGGGACCGCTGGTCGGCGGCTACATCACGCAGCACTGGTCGTGGCGGTGGATCTTCTACATCAACATGCCAATCGGCGGCGCGGCACTGGTCTACCTGTGGGCGACTCTGCACCTGCCCCGCAGGCGGGTCGAGCACAAGATCGACTATCTCGGCGCGACAGTGATCGCCGTCTTCTCTACCGCGGTAGTACTCCTGACAAGCTGGGGCGGCAGCCAGTACGCGTGGGGCTCGTGGGAGATCATCATGCTGGCCGTCATCTCGGCGGTCGCGCTGGCAGCGTTCTTCGTAGTCGAGTCCAGGGCCGCAGAGCCGATGCTGCCGCTGCACGTCTTCAGGAACCGCAACTTCTCGCTCGCGTCGGCGATGAGCCTGCTGCTCGGAATGGCCATGCTGGGCGCGCTGACGTTCCTGCCGCTCTACCAGCAGACGGTGCAGCACGCCACGCCCACCAGTAGCGGCCTGGCGCTGATCCCGCTGATGCTCGGCTCGACTGTGACCTCGCTTATCGCCGGGCAGGTGACGAGCAAGACCGGCCGTTACAAGATCCTCCCGATCATCGGCGCGGTGATCATGACGCTTGGCCTGTATCTGCTGACAAACCTGAGCGTAGATACCAGTCGGCTGACTGCCGCGCTGTACTTCGTGGTGCTCGGCGTCGGAATGGGCTTCCTCATGCAGATCACCTCGCTGATCGCGCAGAACAGCGTGCCCCAGCGGGACATGGGCGTTGCCAGCAGTTCGCGGAGCTTCTTCCAGCAGATCGGCGGGTCACTTGGCGTGTCGCTGTTCGGCGTCATCTTCTTCCGGCGGTTCGCTGACACGATGGCCGCGCAGCTGCACACCCGTCAGAGCTTCGGCAGCAGCACGAGCCTCGACCCGGCGACTATCAACAGGCTGCCGGGTGCGGTGAAGGACGCGGCGTTCCATGCCATCAGCACCGCGATCTCGGGCGTGTTCTGGTGGACGATCCCCACCACGGTGGCTGTGTTCTTGCTGGCGCTGGTCGTCAAGGAGATCCCGCTGCGCGGGCGGAGCGAGCCGAGCCCGAGCCAAGACCAGGCGCCGGCCGAACCGCAACTGGTGCACGGAGCGTAACGGCAGGCGTGGCGGGAACGACCGGTTGCCGCCCGCAGAACCGGACACAACGCGGACGCCGGCCTCCGCAGCGTGGGGGCCGGCGTCCCCACCCCTGGAGAACACATAACGCGGACGCCGGCCTCCACAGCGTGGGGGCCGGCGTCCGCGTTCTGGATTTGAGGCTTACGCGCCGTTGTACGGGACGGCTTCGAGGATCTCGACCGTGGTAGCGCGGCCGTTGGGCAGGGTGTAGGTAGCTGTCTCGCCTACCTTCTTGCCGGAGATCGCGCTCCCAAGAGGCGACTTCGGCGAGTAAACGTCGATCGGCGAGCCAACCTCCTCACGCGAGGCGAGCAAGAATGTCACCTCGTCCTCGTCGCCCTCGAACCTGATGGTGACAGTCATGCCGGGGCCAACTACGCCCTCGGTGCGCGGCGCTTCGCCGACACGGGAGTTCTCCAGGATCTGGGTCAGTTGCCTGATCCGAGCCTCTCGCATGCCCTGTTCGTCCTTAGCGGCATGGTAACCGCCATTTTCCTTCAGGTCGCCCTCTTCCCGCGCGGCCTCGATCTTCTTCGCGATCTCGATCCGCCCTGGGCCCGATAGATAATCGAGCTCGGCCTTGAGCCGGTCGTACGCCTCCTGAGTGAGCCAGGTAAAGGTGTCGTCGCGAGTCTCGGTCACGGGTACTCCTCAGATGGGTGCGGAGTTAAGGGTCCGCTGGGCCTCCCGGCCCATTGGGGGTAATCCTTCGAGGCTAACAAGGCTCTGCAAGTCCGTCGTACCTGTCAATGCCCCAGGCTAAACAAGTCAGGTCGAAACTGGGCAAATAATGCGCATGCTCCGCGTCCTGGCGGCGCGGATGGGTTTCCGCCTGAGCTCGTTCCCTGGCAAAGTCAGATCATCACCCGGTTGTCTTCCACCGGGCGGATTCCGGAATAGGGTCCTTTTCGCTTGCCTGGGCGGCCTGGAGGTCGGGATGGCCAATCATCCGGTTCTTGGTTATCTGGTATGGGCCGTGCTGATCGGCGCGGTATTCGCCTGGGAGGGCCTCGCACTCAGCGGCATCAGCGGTAGCGTGCCTACGCTAAGCGCCACATTCCGGGTCATAATGCGGTACCCGCCAGGCCGCTGGGCGCTCTTCGCGCTATGGCTGTGGCTCGGCTGGCACCTCTTCGTGCGTGGCTGGCACTTCCTGTTGCGAGCATGACCGGCCACGGGGCAACTGGAATGTCATCGCATCTGCTGCGGTCTGACCTGGATCCGATTCTGGGCGGCTACCTCATCCTGATGGCGGTGCTCGCGATCGGGCTGGTGGCGCAGCGCCGCCGGGCGGCAGCGGGCAAGCCGACCACGCGGCTGACGGGGCGGCGGGAGCGGGGCTGGCCGGCGCTGATCTTGCACGTGCTATCCGACGCGCTCGGTGGCTACCTGCTGCTTATCGCGGTCGCAGTGCTGTACTACTACGGCGTCGCCAAGGTCGGCGGCAGTTTCCTGGCCAGCGCGATCACCGGGAGCCTGCTGCTCCTGGGGATCAGTCTGCCGGTATTCATCGCGGTCTCGTGGCTGACTCAGCGGCCGGGGCGGCGGGGCAAGGCCGATCACTGACCCCGCCTGACCAGGCACGCTCGCGGCTTATTCTGCGATATGGACTTCTTGACCGCCCCCCGCTCATGGTCCAGATACGTCGCACTCGGTGACAGCCTGACTGCTGGCCGTGGCGACTCCGGGCCGGACGGCCGCCCGGTTGGCTGGGCCCGACGGCTGGCCGGGCTCCTGACTGACCGCACCGGAGTGAACTGCGCGCTGACGAACCTGGCCGTCGACGGCGCCACTATTGGCCGGGTGCTAGCTGACCAGTTGCCGCACCTGGGCGACGTCGGCGCGGACCTGGTCAGCGCGACCGTCGGCATGAACGACATCCGCAATCCGCAGTTCAGCCCTGGTGTTTTCGCAGCCGATGTCGGCCGGCTGCTTGACGCCTTGGCGCGGACCGGCGCCACCCTCCTGACGTGCACGCTGCCGGATATTGCCGACGTGGTCCCGCTGCCACCCGAGCATGTATCGATCGCCCGCTTCAGGCTGGCGCAGGCAAGCGACATCATCCGGGAGCAGGCGGCCGTCCGCGGTGCCGTCTGCCTCGACGCCTGGGCGATGAAGGACATGACGTCCCGGCCGGACCTGTTCACGGCAGACCGGCTGCATCCCAACGCTCGCGGTCACCGCATGCTCGCTGCCGTGTTCGCTGACCTGCTGCTCCCGGCTCAGTCCGCGGCCTGACCCAGCGGGGGAATGCGGCGCGCCGGGAGCCGCGTTGCAGCTTGCGGGGTCTTGGCGCCGACCAGCTTGGCAGCGAGGGCCCTTGTCGCGTGTTGGCCGCGCTGCGGCAAGCCAACCCGGCACAAGCTCAGCCGGGCATGTCCGGTTCCCCCGGCCAGACGATGTTGAGGTGACTTCTGCGTGCTTTCGGTTCCTGAGCAGGGCGCAGCCGACAGCAAGACAACTACCAGCCAGGATCAGCCCTGCCGCGAGCCACTCCGGCTCATGGCAGTGCACGCGCATCCAGACGACGAGTCGAGCAAGGGCGCTGCGACCATGGCGAGGTACGTCCGGGAAGGCGTCGAGGTGCTCGTGTGCACGCTGACCGGCGGCGAACGCGGCGACATACTCAACCCGGCCATGGAGCGGCCTGAGGTCCGGGCGAACCTGACCGAGGTCCGCCGGGGTGAGATGGACAAGGCGCGCGAGATTCTCGGCGTGCAGCAGCGGTTCCTTGGTTTTACCGATTCTGGCTTGCCCGAAGGCGATCCGCTGCCGCCGCTCCCGGATGGCTGCTTCGCGCTGGTGCCGCTGGAGAAGGCCGCCCGCCCGCTCGTCGAGGCGGTCAGGGAGTTCCGGCCGCACGTCATGCTGACATATGACGAGAACGGCGGGTACCCCCATCCTGACCACATCAAGACGCACCAGGTCGCTGTCGAGGCGTTCGAGGCAGCGGCTGACCCGGACCGCTACCCGGACTGCGGCGAGCCCTGGCAGCCGCTGAAGCTTTACTACTTCCTCACCTTCCACCGGGCACGACTGACCGCGCTGCACGAGGAGATGCTCCGCAGCGGTAAGGAGTCCCCGTATGCGGACCGGATCGCCGAGTGGGCCAAGGAGGAGGAAGAGGAGATCGCGGCCGCGAGGCAACCACCGCACGAGCTGACCACCCGGATCCAGTGCGGTGAGTACTTCGACATCCGCAACCAGGCGCTGATCGCGCACGCGACCCAGGTCGACCCGAACGGAGGCTGGTTCGCGGTCTCAGCGGAGGTCCAGCGTGCTGCGTGGCCGACCGAGGACTATCATCTGGCCAGGTCTTTGGTGGATGCCGGGCGGCCGGAAGATGACCTTTTCGCCGGGATCCGGGAGAGGGTGAGCTCGTGATGGAACTCGCGGCGGCGACCGCCAAGTCGGTCAGCGCCTGGGATGAGCCGGGCACCCTCGGATTCCTCATGGTGTTCGGGATGGCGGTCATCCTGTTCTTCGTGTTCAGGTCACTGGCCAAGCACCTGCGCAAGATCAATGAGGCAGCTCGGCTCGAGGCAGCCCAGGCCGAGCCAGTGCATGCTGGTACCGGGCAGGCTGGTTCTGGGCCAGGCAGCGACAGCCCGGTCGGCCCGCGGCCCGTGAACGGCGTGCGTCCGACGTCCTGACTACCGGCGCCGCGCGCAGTCCCGCTCGCTAGCCTCGCGGCCGGCGAGACGACGACCCATACCACGGGACTGCCAGATAGCGAGGCACCCTGAGTTTGCGGCGTGTCGCGCGCGCATCATTGTTAGCTTCGTGTTGATAGTCCCGGCAATTGCGGGGTGCAGGGTTTCATGCTGGCAATCCACGGCATCTGGACCGATGGGCGGCTGCACCTGTGGGCCGAGGATTCTGATAAGCCTCAGACAGCCGCGAGCCGGCCGGCCGGCCGGGTAGTCGCGCACCCGTTCGCCGCCGCTGCCGACCTGCTGTCCGACGTCCTAGCTGAGTTCGGCGACCCGGCAAGTGACCTCGTACGCAAGGCCACCGAGACCGAACT
>DATMMA010000215.1:0-20459 GCA_035570295.1 Streptosporangiaceae bacterium | reverse complement strand
TCCGCGCCCAGCGTGCCTTCCTGGCCCGGGCGGTCGGACACCTGGCAGGCCAGGCAGGCATCCGCCAGTTCCTCGATATCGGGACCGGCATCCCGACCGCGAGCAATACCCACGAAGTCGCTCAGGCGATCGCACCTGACGCCCGCGTCGTCTATGTGGACAACGATCCCATGGTTCTTGCGCACGCCCGTGCGCTGCTCACTTCCGCGACGCCCGGGGCGACTAGCTACCTGGACGTTGACCTGCGCGATACGGAGAAGGTCCTGCAGGCAGCGTCGGAGCTACTGGACTTCCGGCAGCCAATTGCCGTCTTGCTGATCGGCATCCTGCAGCTCATCCCGGACGATGACGACCCGCATGCGATCGTCGCCCGTCTTGTCGAGGCAGTGTCTCCGGGCAGCTGGCTAGCGGTCTTCCATCCAGCCAGCGACATCATTCCCGATCAGATCCGTGAGGCAGCCCGCCGGGTGAACGCCCGCTCCGCGAACACGACGACATTGCGCACTCGCGCGCAAATAACCCGGTTCTTTGACGGCCTGGAGATGGTGGATCCCGGCCTGGTGCAAGTCCACCGGTGGCGCCCGGAGTCAGCCGCGCCCGACGACGGCGAGCAGATCCCCGGTTACGCGGGGCTGGCTTGCAAGCCCGGTTGACCTCACTGCCGGCGGCCGCGAAGGCGCGCCTCAGCGATCGCTATTCGATCATCCGCGAGCCGAGCGCCAGCCGTTCCCGGCAAATCGTGCGTTCCCTCACAAAGTTTCGGCTTACTTGAGGCCCGGGCCTCAGCCGGGGAAGCACTTTTCATCGATCTTGTCGGCGATAGTGGAGGATTTGCCCCGTTTCGCGCGACCAAAATCCGTGATACGTGGGCCGCCGAGCGCTCCTAGGTCATCGCCGTAGGGCCGGTGTAGACGCTGCGCGGGCGGATCGGGACATTGCGCTCGTACTCCTCGAGCGCGTGAGCGAGCCAGCCTGCCGTGCGGCCCGTCGCGAAGATCGCCTCCCCTGAGCCGCGGATCATCCCCGCCGCTCCGGCCAGCACCGCGAGGGCGAACTCGATATTGGGCTCCGGCAGAGCTCGCCGTCGGGCCTCGTCCGTGACGGCCTGCGCAATCGCCAGCTGCGGTGCATCGGGGGCGAACTCGGAGATCAGGCGGAGCAGCAGGTTGGCGCGCGGATCGCCGCCCTTATAAACGAAATGCCCGAATCCAGGCAGCTTCTCCCCTCGCCGCAGCAGGTCGCCGACAACCCGCGGCGCGTCGGCTGATGAGCTAGCGGACCCCAGCATCAGTTCGGCGCCGAGCGCGGCGCCACCATGCAGCGCACCGCCCATCGCGCCGAGGCCGGTCGCAACGACAGCGTACGGATCGGCCCGCATCGACGCCGCGACCCTGGCTGCCAGGGTCGAGGCGGCCAGTTCGTGGTCGGCTACCAGGACCAGGGCCGCGTTGAGCACGCGAACCAGGCCGGACGGAACCGGCCCGGCGCATAGTTTCGGAGCGAGCCTGGCGGCCACGGCCACCTCCGACCCGGCCGGGCCGGCCCCCGGCAAACCGGCCCCCGACGAGCCGGCTACTGCCGGATCGGGACCGGGCGAACCGGAACCCGATGCACCGGAATCGACGGAGCCGGCCCCTGACGAGCCCGGACTGGGCGGGTCCGCGCCCGGCGATCCGGACGCCGGGCGCGCGTCGGGCAGGGCACCAGTCATGCCGGCCACCAGGGCCTTCCCGGCCTGGACGACGGCGGGCAGATCCAGGTGCAGCCGGAACTGGTCCGTGGCCGCCAGCGCCGGCACGATGACCTGCAGGCGCTCAAGGGGCAGTGTCCCGGCCGGCAGCGCTGCCTGGGCGGCGCGGCCCGCCGCCAGGGCCTCAGCGGTCGCCTGCCAGCCGCTGCCGCCCCCGGCGGCCAGGCCAGTGCCGCCCCCGTCTGCCGCCCGGCCAGCGGCTCCGGCCGCCATGCCACTGGATTCCCCCGCCAGGCCAGTGCCGCTCGGCAAACCGCTTCTCCCGGCTGGCAGCGACCCGGTCCAGAGCAGCATCGCCACGTCCTCGAAGCTGCACCGCAGCGCGAGGTCAGTCGCGTCGTAGCCGCGGTAGCGCTGGGTCGTGCTGGTGATCTCGGTCAGCGCGGACTCAATGACAATCTCAGTCGGGCCACCGCCGGTGCGCCTCGGCCGGCCCTTGCGGGCCAGTTCGTCAACCTCGTCCGCGTCGAACATGCTGGCCCGCCCGTCGGCCTCGCGGCGCCGACTGAGCACGCCGCGGCTCACATAGGCGTACAGGCTCGCCTGTTTTATGCCCAGCCGCTGCGCGGCCTCGGCCGCGCCGATCCAGTCGGTCACTGGCGTTCCCTCCGTTCGCGCCAACTCGCGCAAGGTAGCAAACTTGCGAGCGAGTACGTTGATTTTAATCAATATTGACACAGCTATATGGCAGTGAAGAATATTGGATCAACGTCCCTCGCCTGCCTAAGGAGCAGCATGAACGCCGCAGCCGACGTAGCCACCGCGCCTTACGAGGCGCCTGCCGGGCTGGCCGGGGTGTCGGTAGCCCGCACCGAAGTATCTGACGTGCTCGGCCGCCAGGGCTTCTACCACTACCGCGGGTACAACGCCGTGGATATCGCCCGCCGTGGCCGGGTGGAAGACGCATGGCATCTGTTGCTGCGCGGTGACCTGCCGACCGCCGAGCAGCGGGCGAACTTTGCCAAAGAGACCGCCGAACTCCGCGAACTGCCGCACGGCGTCGCCGAACTGCTGCCCGCCATCGCCCGGCTGAGCCCGCCAGGCTCCCTCGCCTCGCTGCGCACCGCGATCTCGGTCGCCGCCCAGGCGATGGGCTGCGGGCCGTGGACCGACCAGAGCGAAGCCGAGACACTGAAGCAGGCAGAGCGCCTGTCGGCGATCATGCCAGTGCTCGCCGCGCAGCTATTCCGGCTGGCCAGCGGGCAGGAGCCGGTGCAACCCCGGCCTGACCTGGGCTACAGCGACAACTACCTGTACATGATCACCGGCGCGGTGCCCGAGGACCAGGCCAGGTACGCCGTCGAGCGGTACCTGATGCTGACGATCGACCATGGATTCAACAACTCGACCTTCACCTCCAGGGTCATCGCCTCGTCCGGGGCTGACCTGGGAGCCGTCGTGACCGGAGCGCTCGGGGCGTTGTCCGGCCCGTTCCACGGCGGGGCTCCGGCCCGGGTCTTCGACATGCTGGACGCGATCGGCACGCCCGGCAACGCCGAGCCATGGCTGCGGAACGCGATCGAGCACGGAGACAAGCTGATGGGCTTCGGCCACCGGATCTACAAGACCGTCGATCCCCGCTCGGCACTGCTGCACGAGGTGGCCCGGGAACTGCACAGCGACCGCGTCGAATTCTCCGAGATCGTGGAAAAGACCGCAGTTCAGCTGCTCGCCGAGCTCAAGCCCGGCCGGGAGCTCTACGCGAACGTGGAGTTCTACGCCGGCGTCGTACTCGAGGCCGCCGGGCTGCCGCGGGAAATGTTCACGGCGACCTTCGCCTGCAGCCGGATCATCGGCTGGATGGCTAACGTGCTGGAGCAGATCGGCGACAACCGTATCTTCCGGCCGCTCGCGCATTACGACGGGCCGGAAGCGCCGCGCGAGTTCCCGGCATTCTGGCAGCCCAGCCAGCCCTGAGCTAGCTTCAGCAAGATCAGGGCGGGAACGCGCACTACCGGGCCGGCAGTCTGCGCACCGCCCTGTCACCGCCACTTCTCCTCCGGGCCTGCGCGCTAGGCGGCGAGGCGATACGGCAGTATGGCTTCGCTGATATGGTTACCCATATGAAGACTACGGTCGAGCTACCTGATGAGCTCGTGCGCGAGGCCCAGGAGCTTGCCAGGGCCGAGGGGACCACGATGAAGTCGGTGCTCGAGGAAGGGCTGCGGGCCGTGATCGCCCGCCACCGCCGTGCGCAGGGGTTTACCTTGCGCGATGCCAGCGTGGACGGGCACGGACTGCGGCCCGACGTAGCCGAGGCCGGCTGGGCCAAGATCAGGGAGCTCAGCTACGGAGACCGGCTTTGATCGCTGTGGATACGAACCTGTTGGTATACGCACACCGGCGTGACTCGCCGTTCCACGACGCGGCTGCTGCGGCGATTCGCGAGCTAGCGCAGAGCCCTGCCCTCTGGGCACTGCCCTGGCCCTGCCTTCACGAGTTCTACGCGATCACAACGCACCCGCGCATCTACGATCCGCCAAGCAGCCCGGACGAAGCGATCAGCCAGGTTGCCGCTTGGCTTGAATCGCCGTCTGTAGTACCGCTGAGCGAAGGCAGCAGCTACTGGTCCGTGCTTAGCTCACTGCTGGCCAGCGCCAAAGTCACCGGCCCGCTGGTGCACGACGCCAGAATCGTGGCGCTATGCCTGAGCCAAGGCATCAAGGACCTGTGGAGCGCGGATCGGGACTTCAGCAGATTCCCGCAAATTAAGGCGATGAACCCGCTGGTTTGAGGCCGAAGCCACCGGAACCGTGGCGCGCCGCGCCGGGCGCGCTCGCCGGCCCGGAGCCCTGCTAGCCGCCGAGTTGCTTGCGGTCGCGGTTCCTGCGCAGCCTGCGCCGCTGCTCAGGGCTCAGCATGGCGTAGGCAACTGCCGGGATTGCGATAGTGGCTGCGATCACTACGAGGCCGATAATCGGATGGCCAATGATCACTAGCAGCAGCCCGATCACGACCCCGATGAGGCCATACCTAAAACGCGGTGCCATGCCGGACTCCCTCCGGGAAACTTCGTTCCCCTCTTATACCAACTATCCAGCCCGGTCCCTAGTTCCCCTGCGGCGGCCCCCCGCCTGCGCTGGCCTGCCGAGCGGGTTCCTGCATTCCGGCCCGATGGTAGATGATGACACCCATGACGATTTCGCTGCCGGTGCAGGCCGAGGCCAACGAACTGCTCACCCGTAATCCCCTCGCGCTGCTGATCGGCATGCTGCTCGATCAGCAGGTGCCGTTCGAGAAGGCGTTCAGCTCGCCGTATGAGCTGGTCAAGCGACTCGGGCATGAGCCGACTGCGGCTGAGCTGGCCGAGTATGACCCGGCGGCGCTGGCCGAGGTCTTCGCCGAGCGGCCGGCGCTCCACAGGTTCCCCAAGGCCATGGCCGCCAGGACGCAGGACCTGGCCAGGCTGATTGTCGATCGCTACGACGGCGACGCCGCAGCCGTGTGGACCGGTGCCGCCTCCGGCAAGGAACTGCTGGCCAGGGTCGCTGAGCTGCCGGGCTTCGGTGGCAACAAGGCGCAGATCTTCACCGCTTTGCTAGGCAAGCAGCTTGGCGTCCAGCCGGAGGGCTGGCGGGAGGCGGCCGGCCACTTCGGCGAGGCAGGCTCGCACTACTCGGTGGCCGACATCGTCGACGACGCCTCGCTCGCCGCCGTCCGCGCCCACAAGAAAGAACTCAAGGCTGCTGCGAAGGCCGCCAGCCCGGCGAAGTAAGCCTGAGATCGTATCTAGCCGAGACGCCTCGGCGCCTTCGGCCGGTGCCAGCGGTGCGAGGTAGAACGGTCGGATGACACGCCGCCGCGCAACGCGCTATACGCCGTCGTCTCGGCGGTCCTCATCCACGTAAGTGCCCCCGCCGACGATCCACCAGCGAACGCGCGCAGCGGAGCCATCAGAACGTCGGAACGCCAGACTATGTGGCCGCGTGGCTCGGGCTGCTGAGAACATTGGTTACCAGGCAGCTGATGCTCGATCAGAGCGCCGTTGTCGTCGTCGACATGCCCGCATCGTCCAGGCTGAATCGTTGTCGCGACAGGCGCGAGCGAGTCTGCCGTGCGGTCATGCCAGGGCTGGCCGGCCCTGGCTATGCGCGGGGACGCTGACTACGGGGCCGGGCGCGGGATGAGTCCAGTGCCCCAGGTCTGGTAGTCGTGCAGCGACGGGATCGAAAAGGACGCGCGGCTGTAGACCAAGTCCGCGTGCCACCGGACAGGTCTGCTCAGCACGATCGTGACTAGGTGCGCGCTCAGCGTGCCCTTGGCGCAGTCCGGCTGGCAGTTGTTCGCCTCAGCGATTCCGTGCCCGGTCGCCGTCGCCGTACCCCAGCCGGACCACGTCAGGCCCTTGGCGTAGAGGCTGCCGTCGCCGGACATGAGAAGCTCAGCTGGCTCGTACTTCGGCGTCACGCCCGTGCAGATGCCTGCCAGCGACTGGCAGACCAGGTACCGCCTGGAGACCACGGCCCCGCGTGCGGATGCGGACGCATGCGCCGAGCACGCGGCAAGGACTCCGCACAAGGCTAGGCCGAGGACGGCACGGCCAGGTTTCATGCGCCGTTCCTTCATGACGTTGCGCCGGGGTGGCTCGTGGTGGACCGGCCGCACCGCGCGCGCATTAGTTGCGCCCGGACTGTTGGCTAGGAGCATAGCCAGCTAGCCCGGGGAGTGGCTGAGTGCTGACCTGCTGGCGGCTACGACGCCCCGGAACCGGCCACTAGGCCGGCCGGTCGGTTGCCGGTAGGGTCTGCGCTTATGCACGATACTGACTTCCCACTGACCGGATCCGCCGCCGTGCACGTCCTTCAGGCGGGCTACGCCCGCGATGACTCCGGAGGCGACCGCGTCGGAAGTACCGTCACGCTGATTCAGGACGGAGACGTCGCCGTGATCGTCGATCCCGGCATGGTCGCGTCGCGACAGGGCCTGCTGACTGCGCTGGCCGGTCACGGCCTCGCGCCGGAGGCCGTGACCGATATCGTGTTCAGCCACCACCACCCGGATCACACCGTGAACGCGGCGCTATTTCCGGCAGCCAGGATCCATGATCACTGGGCGATCTATGACGGCGACCTTTGGATCAGCCGGGAAGCCGACGGCTACCAGCTGAGTCCTTCGGTCAGGCTGATCGCCACCCCCGGGCACACCCCCGAAGACATCACGACACTCGCCGCCACGACCGGCGGAGTGAACGCGTGCACCCATGCGTGGTGGGCGTCAGACGGGCCGGCCGACGACCCGTTCGCGCCGGACGCCGCGGTACTGTCGGCCAGCCGGGCCCGCATCCTCGCATTGGCCGCCGTCATCATCCCGGGGCATGGTCCCGCCTTCCGGCCGGACGAGAGCACACCCCGCTAGCTAAGACTGGGCTAGCTAACACTGGGCTAGCTCAGGCAGCGTCGCCGGTGACGTTGAACGCGGACAGCGTGACCGACGCAAACACCAGCGACGCAGCGGTCACGACCAGCCCCATGCCGATCCCGGTGCCGAGGTTCAGGTCGGCATGCAGGGCGGTATTGTGCGCGATCGAGTTCGCCACCGCGAGGCTGTAGTGCCCGGCCGACAGCAGGCTAACGCCCCGCACCAGGCTCGCCAGCAAGCCCTCCCAGAGCAGTACGTATAGCAGCCCGATCGCCAGTGCCTGACCCGGACTGAACACGGCGGTCAGCATCACGAACAGCGCGTTGTAGATGACACAGCCCGCCAGCGCGCCGACAAACAAGCCGACGGCCAGGCTGCTCGAGGCACCGGTTGCGATCGCGCCCGCGACATACTCGGGCACTGCGGCGAAGACCATCGTCAGCACGACAGCTACCAGGTACTTGCTGAGCACAACCGTTCGCCGCTTCACCGGCGTCGCCAGCAAGTGCAGGATGCTGCCGTCGTCAATCTCAGCACCGAGGACGCTGCCGCCCACGATCAGCGCGGTCAGAGCGAGGATGAGGTAGCCGACCGTGCCCAGGACTTCCGGCGGCCACACCTGGCTGTGTGCTGTCGCTTTGAGCAGCGCCGAGATGCCGATCAGGATGAAGGCTGGCAGCGCGAACAGCAGAGCCCGTCTCCTGCCCATGGCAGCGCGCAGTGTCAGCCAGATGATGTCGCCGTTGAGCAGGCCAGGCATCGGCTGCCCCGTTCTTTCGTTGTCCATCGGTGAGCGGTCCCCCATCATGACGTGAGCCATCACGAAGCCAGCAGGTAATTGAAGACGCTCTCCAGCGACTCGTCGGCGGGCAGCACCTGCCGCAGCCGGATCCCGTGATCACGGCTCAGCCCGGCGACCTCCCTGGTGAACGTCCCGTAGTCGGAGGCGCGCACCTGCAGGCCGTGTGCGGTCAGTTCGACCCCGCTGACCGCGGGCCGCCCGATCAGCGCCGCGCCTAGCGCCCGGTCATCGGATGAGTGCACCAGGAACACGTGCGGCCGGGTCGTCATGAGCCGCCGGATGGCCCGGAAGTCGCCGGAAGCAGCCAGCCTGCCGCCGACGATGACCTGGATCACGCCGGACAGCCGCTCTACCTCCTCCAGGATGTGCGAGCTGAACACGATGACCCTGCCCTGGTCGCCCTGGGCGTGCAGCAGGTCCATCATGTGCAGCCGCTGCCGCGGGTCCATGCCGTTGAACGGCTCGTCCAGCAGCAACACCTGGGGATCGTGGACGAGGGCCGCCGCCACCTTGATCCGCTGTCGCATGCCCTTGGAGTACGTAGAGATCCGCCGGTCCTGCGCCTCGCTCATCTCGACTAGATCGATGGCCCGCTGCGCCGCGGCGTCGGCGTCGGGCAGTCCGTGCAGCCGTGCAGTGACCGTGACGAACTCCGTGCCGGTCAGGAACGCATACACCGAATCGCGCTCGGGCACGATGCCCACCTGGCGGAACATGGCGGGATTACGCCAGGTGCTCTGCCCGGCCACGGTGATCTCGCCGCGGGACGGCATCAGGAAGCCGGAGATCATGTTCAGGATGGTCGTCTTGCCCGCGCCGTTCGGACCGAGCAGTCCGGTGACGCCGGGACCGATGGTCATCGAGATGTCGTTGACGGCCACAACGTTGCCATACCAGCGCGAGACACCGCGCAGTTCGATCTCGGTCACGCCACACCAACCTTCCGGTACCGGCCGATCAGCCCCGCGATGGCAGCGACGGTCAGGACGACGAAGAGCACGCCGTAAACAGGCCCGTAGTGGCCGATCGTCACCGGCTGCAGCGGGTGATACGCCGGCCCGATTGACGGGTTGCCCTGCAGCCACCGCAGCAGCCCGCCGAGCAGGGTGAACGGGCTGATCAGCCCGGCCAGGCTGGCGAGCGCGGACGGCTGGCCAATAGCAGCCGGCCCGAACGCCTGCTCGCCGACGTGCCCCAGCACAGTGGCCAGGATCCAGGTGAAGAACAGCGGGATGCCGATGGCGCACATCGCGAAGACCCGTTTGCCGGTCGTACTGGCCAGCAGCAGGCCGATACTGGCAAGCAGCACCGCCCAGGCAGCCCCGTAAAGCAGGCCGGGCCCGAGCCGCAGGGTCTGCTCCCAGACCTGGCTGGCACCGTGCTGCTGCGACACGATGCCGAGATAGAGCAGGATGAGCGGGATCTCAACCATCGCCAGGCAGGCCAGCACAAACGCGACGAGCTTGGCGACCGGGTAGTCGATCCGGTGGATCGGCCTCGCGAAGTACAGCGGCAAGGTATGGTTCCGCAGGTCAGCGGACACCACATTCGGTGCCTCAATCGCCACGAAGATCAGCATCACCACCGTGCGCAGCGACGGGATATAGCCGTCGTAGCCGACAATCGGCGAGCCGCCAGGGTTCGTGGCGAGCGCCACCGCGTTGACCGCCGCAGGCAGGCAGATCAGCGCGAACAACAGTGCCGGGAAGATCTTGGCCTTCGCGCCGCGGCCGATGCCGAACGCTGACCGCAAGCTGTGCCAGATCAGCGCCCTGACGATCGCCGGGCGGCCGAGACGGACATCCTCATACCGGCGGTAGCCGATGTTGTGGATGACCCCCGCGCTGTCGATGCCACCGTTATTGCTATTGGTTACGGCCGAGCCGAGCTGCCCAGCGGCAGCCTTCGCGTCAGCTGGCACTGGGCGCTCCCATCGTCTGCGAGCCTGGCACGCTGGCCCCGGATTCGCCGGCCAGTGCTGGATCGGCGCGGAACAGTTCTTCGATCCGGTGCCTGCGCTGTTCCATCCGGCTCAGGGGCAGGCCGAGATCGGCGATGCTGTCCCTGACGGCGTCGTAGGTTTCGTCACCGGTCAATTGCACCAGCAGGCCGCGCTGGAAGGGCGCCGGTGTCAGCCCTCGCCTGGCCAGCTCGGCCTGCAGCAGGTCGACGCCCTCGTCTACCTCCACCAGCAAAACCGCGCTGGCCTGCGTCACCGAGCTGATGGTGTCGGCGCGCAGCAACCGGCCAGCGTCGATGGCTACCAGCTGATCGCAGATCTGCTCGATCTCACCGAGCAAGTGGGAGGCGACCAGGATGGAGATGCCGAACTCGGTCCCGATCCGTGCGATCAGCTCGAGCATCGCCGTCCGTCCGGCCGGGTCAAGGCCGTTGGTCGGCTCGTCGAGCAGGAGCAGCCGCGGGTCGCCCACCAGGGCTTGCGCTAGCTTCACCCGCTGCTTCATGCCGGTCGAGTAGGTGCCGATCTGGCGGTATCGCTCTTCGTAGAGGCCGACATGGCGGAGCGAGTCTGCAGCGCGCTCCCGCGCTGCCGTCGCCGGCAGACCAGACATCCGACCGAAATGCGTAACCAGTTCGGTCGCCGTCACGTCTGGCGGCAGGCAGTCGTGCTCGGGCATGTACCCGGTCAGCGTCCTGATCGCGAACCCGTCGGTTACGCAGTCATGCCCGAAGACCGCCGCCGTCCCGCTGGTCGGTTCCAGCAGGCCGAGCAGGATCTTGATCAGCGTGGACTTGCCGGCGCCGTTGGCCCCGATCAGGCCGGTAATGCCGGGGCCGACGACGACAGTCAGCTGGTCAAGCGCCGTCACCGTGGCGCCGTAGCACTTGGTCAGCGCGGTCGCCTGAATGACCGCGCCTGGAGCAGCATGCCGGGCCCGGCCTTCGCCGTGCGGCATCGTCTGCGAGATCACTGTTCCTCCGATCAGCGTTCCCCGGCCGCCCTGCGTCCGCTGTCATAAGGCAACGACCGCACGGCAAGCGCCGCTTGTCGGGCAACACCCTCCCAGCTTCTGCGGGCACAGGCATCATCCGCGAGGCTGATTCTGCGTCGCTCATCGGCTGACAGGACGAGCTAGGGGTGCACGGCCTGCCGGACAATGCGGTGCGGCGCCGGCGTTGTCACGTTACGACGATGACCTCGACGCCGACTGCGTCATAGGTGCCTTTGGCTCGTCCGTCCCTGGTCGCGAGGGCTACCTCGTGTTCTCTTGCGGCCATGGCGACGAGCGCGTCATAGACCGCACCGCCCGCGATGCCGAGGCGGCTCAGCGTGTCCGGCAGCTTCCGGGCACGCGCGCCACTCAGCAACAGCGGCGGAGCGAAGCGGTCAGTCAGCAGCCGACCGGCGTCGGCCGGTGCCAGTCGTGCGTCACCGGGGAGCCTGGTGAGAACCGAGTAGGTCTCTGCGAGGGCGTGACCGCTCAGAGCGACCTGCTGCCCATCCCACCAGCGGACTACGGCCGCGTGATTCCGGTGCGACCGGACAAGGAGTGGGATGGCGACGCTGGTGTCGACTGCGACCGTCACCTGCGGCCGGCGTCGATGAGGGCGAAGACGACGTCGTCATCGACCGGTGTCTCGCCCGCGGAGACGAGCACGCCATCTTCTTCGACCAGCCGGGCCGTCCTGCCCGCGGGCACTATTTGCAAGCCGGCGCCGTACGGCGAGATGTCGACCTTAGTGCCGGGCAGCAGGCCCAGGGCGTCGCGAATGGGCTTGGGGAGCACAATCCGACCCGCTTGATCGATGACGGCTTCCATGGGAAAACAATACCATCGCAATCCCAGCAAACGGATAGCCGGACCCAGTGCCCGGCCATCGGGGCTGGCCGTCGCGTGCCACAGCCACCCGTGCGGCGATTTCATGACATTATGGCTGCGTCAGATGCCGGGACTCGGGCGTAGGCCGGCCCGGAATTCGAGGACACCGCCGGTGGCAAACGGGGAAGCAGGCGTGGCGCAGGCCGCTCGCGCCCGGCCGGCAACGGCCAACGACCCCCCTGCGCGTGCGTCGTCGCTGACTTCCCGCTATGCCCGCCCGATCATCGTCGCGCTGCTGCTCCTCATCGTCATCGCCGGGATCCGCGCCTCCGGGCCCGCCGTCGGCGGCGGCGGCCCCTGGCGTCAGGATGCGCTAGCTATCGGCATCGGGCTCGAGGCCGCACTCGGCTTGCTGCAGATCGCTATGGCTATTCGCGTCAGGCGCTCGCCCGGCGCGGGGCACCTGGCCACCGTCCTGCGCTCGTGGGTGCGCGGCCTCGCGGCCCTCGTCATGATCGCGGTCGTCGCTGTCGCTGTCGGCAACCTCATCGGTACCAGGACCGGCGGCAGCCGGGTGCAGAGGATTCTTGCCGGAAAGTCGCCGAAGCACCAGGTGCTCAAGCTCCCCAAGGCCCGGGCCCTGTCCGGCCCGAACCTCGGCTACATCCTGTTTGCACTCGTCGTGCTCGCCGCGATCATCGCATGCGTCGTGCTCATCACCCGGCTGCGACGGAGCGCGCAGGGCGGCTACTCCGGCGAGCTTGTTAGCGACGAGACGGACGAGTTGCGGCGCGCGGTCGAGTCCGGCCGCACAGCGCTAAGGACGGTTGACGATGCCCGTGCGGCGATCATCGCGTGCTATCTGGCTATGGAACGCAGCCTCGCACGGGCGGGCACGGCCCGGACCGTGGCGGAGACCCCGGACGAGCTGCTTGGCAGGGCTGCCGCGGCTGGCCTGATCCACGGCCCCGCGGCAGCCAGGCTGACCGGGTTGTTCTACGAGGCCAGGTTCTCCAGCCACCCGTTGCATGCTTCCGCCAAGGACGACGCCAGGCAAGCGCTGGAGGCGATCTCGGCTGAGCTGCGCGGCAAAATGCCTGCCGCCCAGCCTGACCCGGAGCGAGCTGCCGCGCAGCAGCCGGGTCAGCAAGCTGGGCGGGCAGGCCTGTGAACTCCCGTGAGACGGGTGCGCAGGCACCAGGCGCCCCGGCTGGCGGCCGCTGGCAAGAGTGCCTGCCCGAGCTCAGCGCCGCCGCGTTCCTGGTGCTGAGCACGAGCCTTGCGGCCTACGCCTACGCAGGCTTGGGCGCGGCCGTGCTGGCGGCCGGCGGCTGGGCCCTAGCCGCGCTCGCGTTGCTGCTGGCGCTTGTCCCGGTGGCCAGCAAGCCGCTCGCCCAGCCGGATCGGCGGTCAATTCGAGGTCACGCCAGCTTCCTCGGATTCTGGCGAAAGCGCAGCGTGCTGCACGATGCGACAGCTTCCATGGCCGCCTACGATGCTGACCTACGGCCTACGCTGCAGCATCTGCTTGCCGCCCGGCTGGCCGACAGGCACGGAGTCAGCTTGCATGCAGACCCAGCAGCCGCACGGCGGCTGCTGCTGCCGGGTCACCGCGACCAGGCGCTGTGGTTCTGGCTGGACCCGCTCAGGCCTGCCGAGACCGACAATGACAAGCGCGGCATCCCGCCGCGCGCGCTTGCTGCCATCTTCGATCGACTGGAGCGGCTATGACCGAACTGATCTGGACTCCCAGCCAGACGGCGGAGCGCAGCACCACGGTGCTCGACGAGATCGAACGAGCCGTCGTCGGCCGTCGCCGGAGCCTTGAGCTCGTGCTGATCGCCATCCTGGCCGGCGGTCACGTGCTGCTCGAGGACTTGCCCGGGCTAGGCAAGACGTTGATCGCGAGATCCTTCGCTACCGCCCTTGGCCTGGAGTTCGCCAGGATCCAGTTCACGCCTGACCTGCTGCCGTCCGACGTCGTCGGAGCGCCGCTGTACGACCAGCGGACGGGTGAGATGGTCTTCCGGCCAGGGCCTGTCTTCACGCAACTGCTGCTCGCCGACGAGATCAACCGAACGCCGCCGAAGACGCAGGCCGCGCTGCTGGAAGCCATGGGCGAGGGTCAGGTCAGCATGGACGGCGTAACCCGGCAGCTGAGCAGGCCCTTCATCGTGCTGGCGACCGACAACCCGATCGAGTACGAGGGCACCTATGAGCTGCCCGAAGCCCAGCTCGACAGGTTCCTCGTGCGGCTCAGCCTCGGCTACCTGACGACCGCCGATGAGGTCACGATGCTGCAGCGCCGGCTGGATCGCCAGCACGAGAATGCCACCCTGCAACCCGTAACCACCGGCCCGGAGCTGATAGCCATGCGCGAGTCACTGGAGCAGGTCGAGGTGTCGCCGGACATCCTCGACTACGTCGTGGCGGTCGTTCAGGCGACCCGCGATCACGCGCAGATCCAGGTTGGCGCCAGCCCGCGCGGTGGCCTCGCCCTCGTCCAGCTCGCCCGCGGGCAAGCCCTTCTCCAGCGGCGCGATTATGTCGTTCCCGATGACGTGAAGCGGATAGCAGTGCCCGCGCTGGCACACCGGATCACATTGCGCCCGGAACTGTGGGCGCGCAAGGTCAGCTCCGACGACGTGATCGCGAGCCTGCTCGACAGCGTTCCGGTCCCGCGCACGGACCCGGCGGCGGCCGTTGGCTGACAGCGCCCACCGCGAGCCACTGCGGCGGCTCCCGGTGCACTGGAACCTGTCGGGGCACGCCCGCAGGCTGCTCATCCTTGCCGTGGCCGGGGTCGTTCTGGCCGTTCTCACCCGGCGTGCCGAGTTCGCTGGCCTGGCGGCACCCGCGTTGCTGCTCCTCGCCACGTGGCAGTCGGACCGGAACCCTCGGGTGGCCATGCGCATTCACCTGGAGACCGCCAGCTTGGTGGAGGGTGTGAGCGCAGCACTTCGGGTAGAGATCCACGGCCACGAGCCGTTCTCTGCCAGACTGCTGATCGAGCCTGCCGACGGCGTGCAGGCCGTGGCCTCGGTGGATGCTCCCGGCGGACACCCGACCCGGACCGCGGTCCTCCGGGTGGAGCCGACCCGCTGGGGCAGATACTCTCTCGGTGTCCTCATGATCACCTTCACCGACCGGTACCGGCTGACTGAGGGCACGGCTGTGGTGGAACTGCCGTTTGTGTCCACTTACCCGCAGGCTGCCTCGCTGCAGAGCAGCGTCGTGCTGAGCCGATTGCCCAGCCGCCTCGGCGAGCATCCCGCCAGGGCTGCTGGAGACGGAATCGAGTTCGCCGGAGTCCGTGAGTTCGTGCCCGGTGACCGGCAGCGCCGGATCAACTGGCCTGCCACGACGCGGCACGGAAGCCTGCACCTGAGCACGTTCTCGGCGGAGCGAACGCAGAACGTCGTGGTGATAGCCGACGAGACTTCCGATGTCGGCGACCCGGGCGCGAGTTCTCTCGACCTGGTTCTCCGCGGTGCGTCCGGCGCGATTACCCGGTACCTTGCTGCCCGTGACCGAGTCGGGCTGATCATCTTTGCCGGACGGCTTAGCTGGATCGCTCCCGGTCAAGGGCGGCGGCACTGGTACCGGTTGCTGGATCTGATGATGGCGACGCCGGGTGGCTGGGACCGCGCGCCTGGCCTGACCAGGCTGCCGCGGGCGGCGCTGCCGCCCGGCTCACTCATCCTTGTCTTCAGCCCGCTGCTCGATACTCGCCTGGTGGAGGCGCTGCGCGATTTGAGGGAACGCGGCTTCAGCGTGCTAGTCGTAGACGTCCTCAACACCGAGCCTGCTCATGACGGTAGCAAGCTGTCCCGGCTGACGGCCCGGATGTGGCACCTCGAGCAGCAAGCGGTGCGGTTCTCGCTGACCCAGATCGGCGTGCCGGTCGTGCACTGGGACGGAGTCACTAGTCTGGACACGCCGCTGGCGCCCTATACCCGCAGAGTGCTGGTGGCGCACCGATGACGGTCCCGGCCAGCACCCGGCCCGCTGGATGGACCCGACCGGGCTACGGCATTGCGGCTGCCGGTGCTCTGGCCACCGGGGTGATCTTGTGGTCAGCTTTCCCGCTCTCCACAGGCCGAGCCGGTACGCGGCTGGTGTTTGCCGCCGCCATCGTCGCCGGGATCATGAGCATCGCGCAGCTTGCCGCTGCCGCGATCGGGAACCGGGAGTCGGCCGGCTTTGCCGCGCTTGACCAGGCCGCGCAACGGCTTACCGGACTGGTGAAGATGCTGCCCTGGGCCGAGCTATTGATCGTTGCCGTCCTGGTGCTCGAGGCATTGCATGGATCCCGGCCATGGCATACCGCCGTGCTAGGCGTCGCACTGACCGGCTACGTGCTGGCAGTGCACCTGACTGAGACACGGGCGGGCGCGGGCGTGCTGCGCGCCCAGCTACCGCTGCTCTGTTCCGGCATCGCGCTGACCGCGCTGTCCGTCGGCGCGGCCGCATTGCCCCATTTCATGGCCGGCTCAACCGACACCGCCGTCCGGACCGTCGTCCTGGTCGTGGCGGTGGTCGCGGTCGGCCTGGCGGTCCCGGTCTGGCTGAGCCGCTCAGGGCCGGAACGCGGCCGTTAGTAACTTAGCGAACTGGCGCGGGGCTAGCGGCCGGCGGCGTAACCCTGCATGCCACGCGGGTTGGCCGCCGCGTAGAGCATGCCACCAGAGGAGGACACCGCGCTGATTCGGCCAAGCGACCACGGCGGCCGCACGCTGACCTCATGGCCCCTGGCGCGCAGGCCGGTCACCACCGTGTCGCCCGCCCTGGATTCGATCGCGAGCGACCGCGGCTGAGAATCGCGCGGGTAGAACGATGACGGGAAGTGATCGGTGTGGAAGGCCGGAGCGTCGATGGCCTCCTGCAGGTTCATGCCGAACAGCACGTGATTCAGGAAGAACGCGAGCGGCCACTGATCCTGCTGATCTCCGCCGGGCGTGCCGAACGCCATGTACGGCTGACCGTCCCGGAGTGCAAGGCTCGGTGACAGGGTCGTGCGCGGCCGGCGTCGCGGCGCAAGCGTGCTTGCCAGCCCCGGCGTAAGCGTGAACATCTGCGCCCGGGTGCCCAGGCAGAAGCCAAGGCCAGGGATGACGGGCGAACTCTGCAGCCAGCCGCCGCTCGGCGTGGCGGACACCATGTTCCCGAACCTGTCAGCGACATCGAGGTGGCAGGTGTCGCCTGGGCCAAGCTCTGGTGCGGATACCCCAGCGGTCGGCTCGCCCGTGCCAGCACTGGCAAGACCCGGCACTGCGAAGCCCGCGACAGCGAAATCGGGTAGCCGCGGCGCGGTCCCGTCCGGGGACCCTGGCAGCAGGTCACCCGAGGCCTGGTCGCCGACGAGCTTGCGGCGAGCTTCCGCATACGGTGCGGATAGCAATTCTGCCAGCGGGATTCTCGACTGCCGCGGGTCGCCGTACCAGGCCTCACGATCGGCGAACGCCAGCTTGCTCGCCTCGACGACGGTATGGATGAACTCGGCACTGCCCGGCTGCAGGTCCTCGATGCCGAGGCCATCGAGCAGCGCGAGTTGCTGCAGGAATACCGGCCCTTGCCCCCACGGGCCGGTCTTGCAGACCGTCAGGCCGCGGAAGTCCGCGGTGACCGGCACCTCGACGCTTGCCGTCCAGCCGGCCAGGTCGTCCGCGGTGAGCAGGCCGCGGTTCCGCTGCCCGGTGATGTCCATGACCTCGGCATCGGCGAGGTAGGCGGCGATGGCATCAGCCACGAAACCCGCGTAGAAGGCATGTCGGGCTGCCTCAATCTGGCGTTCCCGCCCTGGTCCTGCTTCTTCTGCCTCGGCGAGGATGCGCTCGTAGACGGCGGCAAGCGGACGGTTGGTGAAACGGCTGCCGCCAGCCGGCACGCCCGCCGACAGGTAGATCTCGGCCGAGCCGGGCCAGTGCGCACGGAAGGTCCCGGCCACAGACGCGATGACTTCGCTCGCGGACGGGAGCATCGGATAGCCGTTCCCGGCGTACCCGATGGCGTACTCCATCACCGAGCGCAGTGGCAGCGTGCCGTACCGCTCGAGCAGCAGCATCCAGGTGCCGAATGCGGCCGGGACGCAGGCGGCTAGCAGCCCCGTGCCGGGGATGAGGTCCAGGCCCAGGCCGGCGAAATGCGCCGTGGTTGCGGCAGCCGGGGCCGGCCCCTGGCCGTCGAGGACGAACGGCTGCCCGTCGGCGACGCTGAAGCCGATCACCGGTACTTCGCCGCCAGGGCCGTTGAGGTGCGGCTCGACCACCTGCAGCACGAGGCCGACTGCTACCGCGGCGTCGAACGCGTTGCCGCCCTGCTCCAGCACAGCCATGCCGGCCGCCGAGGCGAGCCAATGGGTGGACGCCACCATGCCGAACGTGCCGGCAAGCTGTGGTCTGGTAGTGAACTGCTGGCTGGCTGTCACCGGTCGACGACCAGGGCCCTAGTCCGGAAGCGCCGACGACGCCGATGTGGCGACAGCATCGCCGATCGGTGTCTGCAGCGGGAAGTGACAAGCGGCCAGGTGACCCTCCCCGGCGAACCGCTGCATCGGCGGCTCGACGTCCGCGCAGATCGCCTGCGCCAGCGGGCAGCGGGTTCGGAACCGGCAGCCCGATGGCGGGTGGATCGCGCTCGGCAGTTCGCCGCTGACGCCCTCACTAACCTTGGCCTTCTCGGCCTCCGGGTCGGCTACCGGCGCGGAGTCCAGCAGACCCCTGGTGTACGGGTGCGCTGGCCGCAGGTAGACGTCTTCAGCCGGGCCGACCTCGACCAGCTTGCCCAGGTACATGACGCCGATTTTGTCGGAGAGGTAGCGGACCACCCCGAGGTCGTGCGAGATGAACAGGTAAGTAAGGCCAAGGTCGTGCTGCAGTTCCTTCATCATGTTCAGGACCTGCGCCTGGATGGACACGTCGAGCGCGGAGACCGGCTCGTCCGCCACGATGAGCTCTGGCTGCAGCATGAGCGCGCGGGCGAAGCCGAGCCGCTGGCGCTGGCCGCCGGAGAACTCGTGCGGGTACCGGTCGGCTGCCGAGCGCGGCAGGCCGACCTTGTCCAGCATCTCGCTGACCTTCTGCAGCTGCTCCTTCTTCGAGCCGATGTGCTGGACCACCAGCGGCTCGCGCAGCAGCGTTCCGGCGCGCATCCGGGGATCGAGCGAGGCGTACGAGTCCTGGAACATCAGCTGGATGTCGCGGCGCTCCCGGCGGTACTCCCTGGCGTTGCTCTTGCTCAGGTCCTTGCCTTCGAAGTCGATCGAGCCGCCGGTGGGCTTCTCCAGCCCGACGACGAGCTTGCCGATCGTGCTCTTCCCGCAGCCTGACTCGCCGACGAGGCCGAACGTCTCGCCGCTGCGGATCGTGAAGTTCACGTCCGCCACCGCACTCAGCCAGCCGACCCGCCGCTGCAGCACGGCGCCCTTAGTGACCGGGTAGTCCTTCACCAGGTGCTTGACATCGAGCAGCACATCGCCGATGCCGGGCCCGGCCAGCGGCGCCTCAGCAGGAGCCTGGTTGTACGCGGCGAGGCGGCCGGCTTCGTTGTGCTCGGAAGGTCCGACCGGGTAGAAGCAACGGAACTCGTGTCCGACGACCTCGCCGATCAGCTGAGGCTCCTCCTCCCGGCACCGGTCGGCCACATACCGGCAGCGAGCGGCGAACCGGCAGCCCTTGGGCGGGTGGACCAGGTCCGGCGGCAGGCCCGGGATCGAGTACAGCCGCTCACCCGCCTCGGCGGCCTTGTCCGGCAGGGCCTGGAACAGCGCCTCGGTGTAGGGATGCCGCGGGCTGTTGAACAGCGTCCCGGTGTCGGTGGTCTCCGCGATCTTGCCCGCGTACATGACCGCTACCCGGTCCGCGCGGCCGGCGATCACGCCCAGGTCGTGGGTGACCAGGATGACGGACATGCCCAGGCGTCGCCGCAGGTCGTCGATCAGTTCCAGGATCTGCTTCTGGATCGTCACGTCCAGCGCTGTCGTGGGCTCGTCCGCGATCAGCAGCTTCGGCTCGCAGGCCAGCGCCATGGCGATCATCACGCGCTGGCGCATGCCGCCGGAGAACTGGTGCGGGTACTCCTTAATCCGCTCCCGGACGCGCGGGATCCCGACGAGGTCGAGGACCTCGGCGGCCCGGTCCATGGCCTGTTCCCTGGACACCTCACGGTGCAGCGATACGGCCTCGGAGATCTGCCTGCCGATAGTCATCGTGGGATTCAGCGAGGTCAGCGGATCCTGGAAGATCATGCCGATCTCGTTACCGCGGACACTCCGCATCTGCTCGTCAGACAAGGCGGTGAGGTCCTGGCCGTTGAGCTTGATGCTGCCGCCAGCGATGTGGCCACCGGGGGGGAGCAGATTCATGATCGACAAGGCGGTCATCGTCTTGCCGCAGCCGGACTCGCCGACAATGCCCAGGGTTTCGCCCGGCTCCAGCTGGAACGAAACACCGTCGACGGCGTGCACGACACCCTCGCGCAGCTTGATCTGGGTGCGCAGGTCGTTGACTTCAAGTAGCGGCGCCACTAGGTCACCTTTCTCCTACCGGCGCTGCAGCCGGGTCTCGAAGGCGTCGCGGAGTGCGTCGCCGATGAAGTTGAAGGACACCACGGTCGCGATGATGACGAGGCCGGCCGGATAAATCAGCCACCAGTAGCCGAGGTTCACGAACTGCAGGCCGTTGGACAGCATGGAGCCCCAGTCGGTTGACGGCAGCTGGATGCCGAAGCCGAGGAAGCCCAGGCCGGACAGGATCAGGATCGAGTCCGC